>NZ_JAUJFI010000103.1 GCF_030849505.1 Azospirillum isscasi
CCCGCGTCGGTTGGATGTTCACCCTGACCGCTACCGCCTACAACCTGATCCGCCTGCCCAAGCTGCTGGCGGCGGCACAATTACGCCCGGAGTCCGCCTGAACGGCGGCTCCGAGCGTCTCAGAGCGCGAAAAGGCGCTCCATTCTGACAGAAACGGGCGGCGGAAACGCCATTTCCAAGCCTCAGAGGGGGCAAAAAGCCGAAATATGTTCGTTTTTCCGCGACCTGTTAGCGCACCAGTTCCCGCATCGCCGCGTCCAGACCCTGCAAGGTCAGCGGGTACATGCGCCCGTTCAGCAGCCGTTGCAGGATGCGGGTGCTCTCCGTGTAGCCCCAGCGCGCTTCCGGCGTCGGATTCAGCCAGACGGCGCGGCTGTAGACGGACAGCATCCGCTGCAGCCAGACCTGCCCCGACTCCTCGTTCCAGTGCTCGACGCCACCACCGGGATAGACGATCTCGTAGGGGCTCATCGCCGCGTCGCCGACGAAGACCAGCTTGTAGTCGGCGGGGTAGGTGTGCAGCACGTCCCAGGTCGGGATGCGCTCCTCGTGCCGGCGCTTGTTGTCGCGCCACACGCTCTCGTAGACGCAGTTGTGGAAGTAGAAGTGCTCCAGATGCTTGAACTCGCCCCGCGCGGCGGAGAACAGCTCCTCGACCAGCCGGATGTGGTCGTCCATGGAACCGCCGATGTCCAGGAAGAGCAGAACCTTCACCGCGTTGTGCCGCTCCGGCACCATCTTCAGGTCGAGCCAGCCGGCGTTGCCGGCGGTGGCGCGGATGGTGCCGGGCAGGTCCAGCTCGCTGGCCGCCCCGGTGCGGGCGAACTTGCGCAGGCGGCGCAGGGCGACCTTGATGTTGCGGGTTCCGATCTCGACCTGATCGTCCAGATTTTTGAATTCCCGCTTGTCCCACACCTTCACGGCGCGGCGGTGGCGGGAGCCCTCCTGGCCGATGCGCACGCCCTCCGGGTTGTAGCCGTAGGCCCCGAAGGGCGAGGTTCCGGCGGTGCCGATCCACTTTGAGCCGCCCTGGTGCCGCCCCTTCTGCTCCGCCAGCCGCTGCGCCAGCGTCTCCATCAACTTCTGCCAGCCGCCCAGCGCCTGGATCCGGGCCTTCTCCTCCTCGGTCAGGAAACGTTCGGCCAGCTTGCGCAGCCACTCCTCCGGCAGGTCCACCACGGGGATCGCATCGCCGTCGCCGCCTTCCGGCCCCTCCAGCCCCTTGAACACCTGGCCGAACACGCGGTCGAAGCGGTCGAGATTGCGCTCGTCCTTCACCAGACAGGCCCGGCTGAGGTAATAGAAGTCATCGACGCGGAAGGCGGCGACGCCGCGCTTCATGGCCTCCATGAGCGTCAGGTACTCGTTCAGCGAGACCGGCACGCCCGCCTTGCGCAGTTCGAAGAAGAAACCCGTGAACATGCCGCTTCCCCCCGTGGGGTTCCGTCCCCATCCGCCCTCATCGTAGCGCCGAGCCGCCAGGAACGCCATGACAGCCCTTCTCGACTTCGCCCGCGCGCTGGAGTTCGCCGCGCACAAGCACATCGACCAGCGCCGCAAGGGCGTGCGCGCCGAACCCTACCTCAACCACCTGTCGGAGGTGGCGTTCCTGTGCGCCGAGGCGACGGCGGGCAAGGACCCGGTGGTGGTCATCGCCGCGTTGCTGCACGACACGCTGGAGGACACCGACGCCTCCTATGAAGAGATTGAGCAGCATTTCGGGGCGGAGGTCGCCGGCGTCGTGGCCGAGACCACCGACGACAAGCGCCTGCGCAAGGCGGAGCGCAAGCAGCGGCAGATCGACGCCGCCCCCACCGCCTCGCCCCGCGCGAAGCTGGTGAAGCTGGCCGACAAGGTGTCCAACCTGCGCTCCATGGCGCACAGCCCGCCCGCCGATTGGCCGCTGGAGCGCAAGGTCGAGTATTTCGAATGGGCGCACGCGGTGGTCGCGGGCCTGCGCGGCACCGACGCCAAGCTGGAGTCCCTGTTCGACCGCGCCTATGAGGACGGTCTGGCCGAGCTGCGCGGCGACACGGTCTGAGCCTATGCCGCCGCAGCCCGTACCGCCAAGGTGTTGATCTGCCGCAGTGTGACTACATCACGGAAGGCTTATAAAGGAGGGGCTAGGTTGACCGCCGCGTCAAAGCAAGGCCGCACGCCATGTCCCTCACCTCTCCGAACCCCGCCGCCCCGAACCCCGCCGCCCATGATGCCGACCAGCCGCGCGAGCGCTGGTTCGTGCACCGCCTCAAGGTCTACGCCGCCGACGTCCATGGCCGCTTCCGGCGGCTGAAATGGCTGGCGCTGATCGTCCTGCTGGGCATCTACTACATCACGCCCTGGATTCGCTGGGACCGCGGGCCGGGCATCCCGGATCAGGCGGTGCTGGTCGACATGGTGGGCCGGCGCGCCTACTTCTTCTGGATCGAGATCTGGCCGCAGGAGGTCTATTACCTGACCGGCCTCCTCATCATCGGCACCTTCGGCATCTTCTTCGCCACCACCCTGCTGGGCCGCATCTGGTGCGGCTACGCCTGCCCGCAGACGGTCTGGACCGACCTGTTCATGTGGGTGGAGCGCAAGCTGGAAGGCCCGCGCACCGAACGCATCCGGCTCGACAAGGCGCCGCTCTCGGCGCGCAAGCTCGGGCTGAAGGCGTCGAAGCACGCGATCTGGCTGGCGATCTCCCTGGTCACCGGCGGCGCCTGGATCTTTTATTTCAACGACGCCCCGACGCTGCTGCGCGAGATCGCGACGGGCGAGGTGTCATGGAAGGTCCTGGCCTTCACCGGCCTGTTCACCGCCACGACCTATTTCTTCGCCGGCTGGGCGCGCGAGCAGATCTGCATCTATGTCTGCCCGTGGCGCAGCTTCCAGGCCGCGATGGTGGACGAGGACACCTACGTCGTCACCTACCAGGACTGGCGCGGCGAAGGGCGCGCGCCGCTGCGCAAGTCGCAGAGCTGGGAGGAGCGGACGGCGGACGGGCTGGGCGACTGCATCGACTGCAAGCTGTGCGTCCATGTCTGCCCGACCGGCACCGACATCCGCAAGGGCCAGCAGATTTCCTGCATCGGCTGCGGCCTGTGCGTGGACGCCTGCAACGACGTGATGGCCCAGGTCGGGCGCCCCGGCGACCTGATCCTGTTCGACACCCGCTCCAATCAGGTCGCCAAGGCCGACGGTCTGGCCGCCCCGGTCCGGCTGCTGCGCCCGCGCACGGTGATCTACGCCCTGATCATCCTGGTGGTGACCGGCGTCATGGCGATTTCCCTGGCGATGCGCCCGACGCTGGACGTCAGCGTGCTGCGCGACCGGGCGCCGCTCTATGTCCAGCTTTCAAGCGGCGCGGTGCAGAACGCCTACACCATCAAGATCCTGAACAAGACGCACGAGGCGCGGACCTACCGCCTGTCGGTGGAGGGTTTGGCGAACGCCGACCTGTCGGTGGCCAGCGCGGAGGCCCAGTCGGGTCCGTCGCTGACGCTGACCGCGGAGGCGGACTCGGTGGCGACCTACCGCGTCTTCGTCCGCGTCCCGCAGGGCGACGCGAAGCCGGGGTCCACCGACGTGGCGGTGCTGGCGCGCGACCTGACCAGCGGCGAGATCGGACGGCACGCCAGCGTCTTCATGGCTCCCTAAGCCGGGCCTCGTGCATTGGAGTGCCAACGTGGAGACAGCCTCGACCGAAGACAGCGCCTCATTCGCGGCGGTCGGTGTCAAACAGGGCAGAACGCCGGTCGTCAAAGCCACGGCGGGCGCCGGTTCGTCCAGGCTGACTGGATGAACACACAATAGCCACGGCATTTTCACAACCGGAACAATGACGTTTGAACTCTGACCGTTACCCGCTTGACGAAGACCCTCAAGACGTCACCGCCCAGGCAGTTCCATGGATCTCTCAGGATGCGCCTTGCCAATCCAAGGAGCGGCTTGCATATCGGCGTGAAATCATTTAGCGAGTTAATTCCAATGGATATGCCATCGACGGACCGTCCCACGCCATGTTTTCTACGAGCGCCAAAAATAAGAAAAACATCGATATCGAGGCACTCAGAGCTTACGCGATCGCCATTACGATAGTAGCTCACCTTGGCGTTATTAATCCATCGTGGAATGAGGCCATTAGTTATTACTGGCTTGGCGGTGGCGTTGACCTGTTTTTGTGCATTTCCGGGTTTTTGATTGCAAGCTCCCTTATAAAAGAGAACGGTGATCGCATTGGTTTCCAGCAGTTCACCCGTTCGGCTCTGCCATTTTGGGGGCGCCGGATTTTCCGACTATGGCCAGCCGCCATATTTTGGGGAACAGCAACTCTTTTCGTCGCCAGTACCTTTAGGACTCCGGGAGCATTTGGAGACTGGAATGACTTACTTCACACATGGACTTCATCACTTTTTCAGATAACCAATCTTCATCTCACTGCTTGCAATTATCTTGAATTATACAGCTGCTCTCCCGACGCGCTATGGCATTACTGGAGCCTTTCACTTGAAGAGCAGTTTTACTTCCTTTTCCCATTTGTTTTCTTCTTTATTAACAAGCGAGCTCTCCTGATCATATCCATTGCATGCGCAGCGTTCCAGATATTTTCATCAAGGCCATGGCCGTCATTCGGTTGGTTTTTTAGAACCGATTCGATACTGATGGGCATCAGCATCGCGCTGATCTGGCATGCTTGGCAAATGGATAGGTTCAAAATTTTAGTTTTCGAGAAGGTTCTTGTTCGCAAAATCACCATCATCACCTTGGCAACTCTGCTCATTGTGCTCGCCACCCCTCGCCTCTTTGACTGGTTCATGGGATGCACGGTGATTGTTTCATCAATGCTCGTGTTTCTTGCCTCCTTTGATCGCGGATACATTGTCAGATCGGAAAGAAACAGGAAGATAGCCTCCTATATCGGCTCACGGTCCTACTCCATTTACCTGACACATATGCCAGTTTTTTACCTGACGAGCTCGATCGTCGGTAGAAATTTCCACGAAAACGCCGATGGATTGGCCTATTCCGCCATAGCGGTGGTGATTGCTTTTTCCCTGACATTGTCTTTGTCAGAGTTCTCGTACCAATTCATCGAAACGCCATTGCGGGCGTACGGGCGAAGACTGTTCCGCACCCGATCAACGACAGAGATGGATGGCGATTGCGCTCCGGAACGCGCGCTCCCCTGCGAGCGTTGAGCAGATGGCAGGACACTGAATCGTGTGACGCAGGCCGCCTGGTTGCCTCCCCCGGCTGGGCGGGCATGCATCTGTCGTCCGCCACCTTGACGAGGAAAGCCGAGCGCGAGAACGGGCACCAGACGAGTCGCTGGAACATCCGGGCATTGCCTGCGAGCGCCCCTCCAAACGGCGACTGCCTCGCAGGACGATCCCGTGCGTGTCCCGGCGCAAGGTCTTTGATGTCGATCAAGCGGCGGCCAGCGTCCGCACCAGCGTGTCGGAATCCACGTTGCGGCCGGACAGCACGGCGACGGTCCGGCCATCCGCCGGCACCTTCCCGGCCAGCAGGGCCGCCACCGCGGCGGCCCCGGCGCCCTCCGCCACCACGCCGAAGGAGCCGTGCAGCGCCCGCATCGCCGCCGCGACCTCGCCTTCCTCCACCTCGACCAGAGCGTCCACGAAACCGGCCAGCAGCGCTTGCGGCAGTTTGCCCAGCGCATCCACCGCGATCCCGTCCGCGAGAGTCGGGCCGCGGCGGCGCGCCAGCCGCACCCCGACCACGGCGGCGGAGGACGTGCGCGCCTTCACCGCCGCCGCCATGCCGGCCAGCAGCCCGCCGCCGCCCACCGGAACCACCAGCGTGCCGAGGTCCGGGCGGTCGGCCAGCACCTCCAGCCCCACCGTCCCCTGCCCGGCGATCACGTCGGGATCGTCGTAGGGATGGACGAAGGTCAGCCGCCGCGCCGACGCCAGTTGCAGCGCGCGGGCCTTCGCCTCGCCCACCGTGGCGCCGGACAGCACGACCTCGGCGCCCAGCGCCTCCGTCCGCTCCACCTTGCAGCGGGGCGCGGTGACCGGCATGACGATGGTCGCCTTCACTCCCAGCCGCTGGGCGTGCAGCGCCAGACCGGCGGCGTGATTGCCGGCGGACATGGCGACGACCCCCGCCGCGCGCTCCAGCGCCGTCAGCCGGAGCAGGCGGTTCAGGGCGCCGCGCTCCTTGAAGGCGCCGGTGGCCTGGAAGGTCTCCGCCTTCAGCCAGACGTCACGGCCAAGCGCCGGAGCGGGCAGCAGCGGCGTGCGGACGATCCGCCCGCGCAGCCGCTCGGCGGCATCCTCGATGGCGGACAGGGGAAGCCAGGGCGGCAGACGATCTTCGGCGTCGGTTCGGGTTGAAACGGCAGGCAGACGGGTGGCGTGCGCGGACGGCATCACGAAAAGTCCTCGGGCGGAGGGAACGGATTGGGGGCGGAAAAGGAAGGCGCGAAACCCGGCCCGCTTCAGCGGACCGGGCCGATAATTCGCGCAGAGCCCCGCATTCGCTCCGCCGGGAGGCGCAACGGATTCGGCGTCGGAGGGCAAAGATGGACCGGATCATGGGTTCCGGTAGACCCAGGGCGCACGGACACGCCACACTCCACACCCGATTGCGAAAACGAACGGTCGCTGTCCGGCGCCCTCTGTCAGAGCGCCGGGGCGGTAATTCGCATTCGGTTCAGGTGCGGGGTCGATTGCATTCGTCAAGGCTGCCCCAGGACGGCGGCCCTGGTCAAGCCCTTCCTACCGCCCGTCCCGCTTGGCGAGAAAAGCCAGCCGTTCCAGCAGATGCACGTCCTGCTCGTTCTTCAGCAGCGCGCCGCACAGCGGCGGGATCAGGCTGCGGGCGTCCTTGGCGCGCAGGGTTTCGGGGTCCACGTCCTCGACCATCAGCAGCTTGATCCAATCCAGAAGCTCCGACGTGGAGGGCTTCTTCTTCAGGCCCGGCACCTCGCGCAGGCTGTAGAACAGCGCCATCGCCTCGCGCAGCAGATCCTGCTTCAGGCCCGGATAATGGACATCCACGATCCGCTCCATCGTGTCGCGGTCGGGAAAGCGGATGTAGTGGAAGAAGCAGCGGCGCAGGAAGGCGTCCGGCAGTTCCTTCTCGTTGTTGGAGGTGATGATGACGAGGGGGCGCCGCGCCGCCTTGACCGTCTGGCGCGTCTCGTAGACGTGGAACTCCATGCGGTCGAGTTCCAGCAGCAGGTCGTTGGGGAACTCGATGTCGGCCTTGTCGATCTCGTCGATCAGCAGCACGGGAGGTTCCGGCGCCTCGAACGCCTCCCACAGCTTGCCGCGCACGATGTAGTTGCCGATGTCGTGCACCCGCTCCTCGCCAAGCTGGCTGTCGCGCAGGCGGCTGACCGCGTCGTACTCGTACAGGCCCTGCTGCGCCTTGGTGGTGGACTTGATGTGCCAGGCGAGCAGCGGCTTGTTCAGGGCGCGGGCGACCTCCTGGGCCAGCACGGTCTTGCCGGTGCCGGGTTCGCCCTTCACCAGCAGCGGGCGCTGGAGCGTGATGGCCGCGTTGACGGCCACCATCAGGTCTTCGGTTGCGACGTAGGAGTCGGTGCCGGTGAAGCGCATGCCAGTCGGTTCCGCGGTGTCGTTCGTGGACCCCGCATCCTTCCAGCACGGCGGGGATCATGCAAGACGGAACCGCCGCAGGCCGTCCGGCGTTTCCCCAACGGAAGGAGTCCGCCATGGCGACCGACCCGAACTTCTGGCCCGATTATCTGGAGCAGCACCGCCATCCGGCGAACCGCGCCCTGCACGTCGCCGGCACCGTGACCGCCGCGGCCCTGCTGGCGGTGGGGGTGGCGCGCCGCGACCGGCGGGCGCTTCTGGCCGCCCCGCTCGTCGGCTATGGGGCGGCGTGGCTGGGGCATTTTCTGGTGGAGCGGAACCGCCCCAAGACGCTGGACGCGCCGCTGGCGTCGCTGGTGGCGGACATGCGGATGGCCGGGCTGGCCCTGACCGGCCGGTTGGCGCGGGAGTACCGGCGCTACGGCATTCCCGACCGGCCCGGCCTCACGATACGGCGGACGGGACCGGCGCCAGCGCCGGCGCCGGGGTCGCCGTCCCGACGATATGCGGAACCATCTTCATATCCGCGATGAGGATGTGCTGAACCAGCCAGTCCGCGGCGAACTTGTAGATGCGTTCGGCGACCGCCTTCTCCGGCGCCTGCATGAAGGATTCGCAAATATCCTGAAGCATCGCCCGCGCCGTGTCGTGCTGATGCTTGTGGACGGCGAAATCAGGATACTCGACCGCGCGCATCAGCATTTCTTCGCGGTCGAAATGCGACTTCGTGTATTGGCACAGGCTCAGCAGGGTCTGGGCGGTCAACCGTGGATCATAGACGGCCTGATTGATCGCGGTATCCAGGTCGTTCACGCAGCGGATCATTTGTTTGTGATCTTCGTCGATCCGCTCGATGCCGACGCTCATCCTGCTTCGCCAGATGATGTACGGCATGGCGCACTCCCCGGCCCGGCGTTTCCTCCGCTGCGAAGGTAGAGGCCGGACCGGGAGTACACAACTGATTGCAACCGAGGCCGGTTGCGACACAAAGAAGCAGTCAAGCCACGTTATGAGGCAATTTTCGACGCGACGGCCTTCTCGATGGCCTCGACCGCGGCGGGGGCCAGCGCGGCGTCCGGGCCGCCGGCCTGGGCCATGTCCGGACGGCCGCCGCCGCCCTTGCCGCCCAGGGCCTCCGCACCGACGCGCACCAGATCGACGGCGCTGACCTTGGCGGTCAGGTCGTCGGTAACGCCGACGACGATGGACGCCTTGCCCTCGTTCGAGGCGATCAGCACGACCACGCCGGAGCCGACCTGCTTCTTCAGCTCGTCGGCCATCGGCTTCAGGTCCTTGGCCAGCAGGCCCTCGACCACGCGGGCGGCGAACTTCACGCCCGCGATGTCCTTGGCCTCGTTGCCGCCGTCCGCCTTGGCACCGCCGCCCATGGCGACTTGGCGGCGGAGTTCGGCCAGCTCGCGCTCCATCTTCCGGCGCTCGTCCACCAGGGCGGCGAGGCGCGACGGGACGTCTTCCGGACGGACCTTGAGGACGGACGCGGCCTCGGTCAGCAGATGGTCACGCTCCGACAGCCACGCCTTGGCGCCGGTGCCGGTCAGCGCCTCGATGCGGCGCACGCCCGCGGCGACGGCGCCCTCGGCGACGATCTTGAACAGGCCGATGTCGCCGGTGCGGCGGACGTGGGTGCCGCCGCACAGCTCGATGGAGTAGTCGCGGTCAAGCTCGCCATGCGGGCCGCCCATGGAGACCACGCGCACCTCGTCGCCGTACTTCTCGCCGAACAGGGCCATGGCGCCGGCGGCGCGGGCTTCGTCCGGGGACATCAGACGGGTGACGACCTCGCTGTTGCCCAGGATGCGGCGGTTCACCTCGTCCTCGACCGCGGCGATGTCCGCGGGGGTCAGGCCGGTCGGCTGGCTGATGTCGAAGCGCAGGCGCTCCTGCGCGACCAGGGAGCCCTTCTGGGTCACATGCTCGCCCAGGCGGCGGCGCAGCGCCTCGTGCAGCAGGTGGGTGGCCGAGTGGTTGGCGCGGATCGCCGAGCGGCGCTCCGTGTCCACGCGCAGTTCCACCACGTCGCCGACCTTCAGCGTGCCCTTGGTGACCGTGCCGACATGGGCCCAGACGGCGCCCAGCTTCTTATGGGTGTCGGAGACGGCGACCTCGGTGCCCTCGGCGGAGAAGATCACGCCGGCGTCGCCGACCTGACCGCCCGACTCGCCGTAGAAGGGGGTCTGGTTCACGATGACCAGCACCTCCTCGCCGGCGGCGGCCTGCTCGACGCGGGCGTCGCCCTTGACGATGGCGGTCACCTTGCCCTCGGCGACCTCGGTGTCGTAGCCGAAGAACTCCGTGGCGCCCAGCTCGTCCTTCAGCTCGTACCACAGCTTCTCGGTCGTGGCCTCGCCCGAGCCGGCCCAGGATTCGCGGGCCTTGCGGCGCTGCTCGTCCATGGCGGCCTTGAAGCCGCTCTCATCGACCGGGCGGCCCTGGGTGCGCAGCACGTCCTGGGTCAGGTCCAGCGGGAAACCGTAGGTGTCGTACAGCTTGAAGGCGACGTCGCCGGGCAGCGGCTGGCCCTCGCCCAGACGGCCCACCTCATCCTCCAGCAGACGCAGGCCGCGCTCCAGCGTCTGCTTGAAGCGGGTCTCCTCCAGCTTCAGCGTCTCGACGATCAGGGCGCGGGCGCGGTTCAGCTCCGGATAGGCGTCGCCCATCTGCTGGATCAGCGCGGGAACGAGGCGGTGCATCAGCGGCTCGCGCGCGCCGATCATGTGGGCGTGGCGCATGGCGCGGCGCATGATGCGGCGCAGCACATAGCCGCGGCCCTCGTTCGACGGCAGCACGCCGTCGGCGATCAGGAAGGAACAGGAGCGCAGATGGTCGGCGATGACACGGTGCGAGACGGCGTGCGCGCCGTCCGGCGCGGTCTTCGTCGCCTCGGCGGAGGCCACGATCAGCGCGCGCATCAGGTCGATGTCGTAGTTGTCGTGCTTGCCCTGGAGCACGGCGGCCAGACGCTCCAGCCCCATGCCGGTGTCGATGGACGGCTTCGGCAGGGCGATCAGATCGTCGGGACCGCGCTGCTCATACTGCATGAACACGAGGTTCCAGATCTCGATGAAGCGGTCGCCGTCCTGGTCGGGCGAGCCCGGAGGACCGCCGGCGATGTGCGGGCCGTGGTCGAAGAAGATCTCCGAGCAGGGGCCGCAGGGGCCGGTGTCGCCCATGCGCCAGAAATTGTCGTCGGTCGGGATGCGGATGATGCGGTCGTCGGACAGGCCCGCGACCTTGCGCCAGATGCCCGCCGCGTCCTCGTCGGAGCTGTGGACGGTGACCAGCAGCTTGTCCGCCGGCAGCCCGAACTCCTTCGTCACGAGGTTCCAGGCGAAGGCGATCGCGTCGTCCTTGAAGTAGTCGCCGAACGAGAAGTTGCCCAGCATCTCGAAGAAGGTGTGGTGCCGCGCCGTGTAGCCGACATTGTCCAGGTCGTTGTGCTTGCCGCCCGCCCGCACGCACTTCTGCGAGGTGGTCGCCCGCGAATAGGGCCGGGACTCGGCGCCCGTGAAGACGTTCTTGAACTGCACCATGCCGGCGTTCGTGAACATCAGCGTCGGGTCGTTGCGCGGAACCAGCGGCGACGACTCCACGATCTGGTGGCCGTTCTTCGCGAAAAAGTCCAGGAACGTGCGGCGGATGTCGTTGGCGGTCTTCATAAGCGGTCCAGGCTCCGGCTACGGTCGGCTTCAGTCGGCGGCGCGGCCTTTATCGCGGCCGAACCGTGCTTTTAACGTGAGTTGGTGTGGCTGTCCACAGAGTGCCAGCGCGGCGGCGAACCGCGGCGGCGGCGGGCGGAATCCCCGCCGCGGGCGGAACCGTCCGGGGGATCGCGGCGCCCGGCCTCGTCTTAAAGAAGCATCTGACCAAAAGAACTATTTGTCACAGAACTCGAATATTGCATCGCAAAACTATCAATAACAACAACTTGACGGAACGAATCGGCCTCATTGTTCTTTCGTACAACATGACACATCAGAGAACACTTGCTCACACAGAGCCTCTTTTATTTTCAATGCAATGAGCATTGTACTTTTGTATACAGTCGCCGCGCGAGAGCAACCGACAAAGCGACCATCGCCTTTCAAGACCACCGGTCAGCCACCGCACATTTCGCAAATGCGGGAAAAACTTTGCCGCTCGCGCGCAGTTTTCCAAACGAAAGTACCATTGCCTCCCAATAGCCCATCGACCGTATTAGTCCACCGCACAAGAAGGTGACAGCCAGGCTCTTGTGAGCGGCTTCTTTGTACTGGGCTCCGTGACGCGGAATGCCCTTGAAGGACTTGCGGGGACGACACTGCATACGGAAAGAGCAAAAACGATGCTGAATGAACTTGGCTCCAAGCTGCGCAAATCCATTGATTTTCTGGCCCTCAAGGGCGGGGCCTCCGCCGCGGCCTGCATGACGGCGCTGTGCATGGCGGCGGCTTCGCCGGCATTGGCGGGCTCGGTGACCCAGCCGGGCGAAACCATCGGCCTCGCGGTCGGCGCGCCGTTGCCGGAGGGCGTTTATTTCGTCGACACCTTCGACTGGGGCGTCCGCGAGGGCCCGAACGGCGCTCCCGACACCACGCTGGCGGTGAACATCCCGGTGGTGGCCTGGGCGACGCCCGCCAAGGTCCTGGGCGCCCGCGTCCAGCTGCTGGCCGCCCTGCCCGCGCTTGCCGTCGGTGTCCAGAACAGCGACTACACGAGCGGCATCTACAACCCGTTCCTGGCGGGCCAACTGGCCTGGGACCTGGGAAACGGCCTCGGCGTCAGCTACCTGCTGGGCGTCTACCTGCCGGTGGGCAACAAGCTCGGCTTTGACTCGACCTCGATCAACCAGCGCCTCGGCATCAGCTACACCGCCGACGACTGGAACCTGACCGCCAACACGATCTACGGCATCCACACCCGCTCGGAGTCGCGGACGATCAATCCGGACTTCCTGAACATCGACGTGACCGCCACGAAGAATTTCGGAAAGTGGACGGTCGGCCCCGTCGGCTTCGCCTCCTGGGACCTGAACAAGCCGACCTCCACCTACGAGAAGCAGAGCCAAGTCGCCCTGGGCGCCCTGGTCGGCTACAACTTCGAGAAGGTGATCCTTCAGGGCTACCTGACCCGCACGGTCCACGAGGACAATTACGGCGGCAACGACACCCGGGCCTGGGGGCGCCTGATCATTCCGTTCTGATCGGCCATCCCATTCCGCTTCGATCGTTCATGAAAAGAAAGGCCCCTCTCCGGCGGACCGGAGAGGGGCCTTCCTGCTCGGAACGGTACGACGGGCGGCGATCACTCCGGCGTGGCGGCGTCCCCTTCGGTTTCCGGGGTGCCCATCATGGCGTCGGCGACGAGGCCGGCGTTGCCGCGGATCTTCGCCTCGATGGCGTCGGCCACCGCCGGGTTGTTGCGCAGGTAGGTCTTGGCGTTCTCGCGGCCCTGGCCAATGCGGGTGCCATCGTAGCTGAACCACGCGCCGGACTTGTCCACCACGCCGGCCTGGATGCCGAGGTCGAGAAGCTCGCCCACCTTCGACACGCCCTCGCCGTACATGATGTCGAACTCGACCACGCGGAACGGCGGGGCCATCTTGTTCTTCACCACCTTCACGCGGGTCTGGTTGCCCACCACCGTCTCGCGGTCCTTGATGGCGCCGATGCGGCGGATGTCCAGGCGGACGGAGGCGTAGAACTTCAGCGCGTTGCCGCCCGTCGTCGTCTCCGGGTTGCCAAACATCACGCCGATCTTCAGGCGGATCTGGTTGATGAAGATCACCAGGCAGTTCGACTTGGCGATGGAGCCGGTCAGCTTGCGCAGCGCCTGGCTCATCAGGCGGGCGTGCAGGCCGACGTGGCTGTCGCCCATCTCGCCTTCCAGTTCGGCGCGCGGCACCAGGGCGGCTACCGAGTCGACCACCAGCACGTCGATGGCGCCGGAGCGCACCAGCGTGTCGGCGATCTCCAGCGCCTGCTCGCCGGCGTCCGGCTGGGAGATCAGCAGCTCGTCCACATTCACGCCCAGCTTGCGGGCGTAGGCCGGGTCGAGCGCGTGCTCCGCGTCCACGAAGGCACAGGTGCCGCCGCCCTTCTGGGCCTGGGCGATGGCGTGCAGCGCCAGCGTCGTCTTGCCCGAGCTTTCCGGACCGTAGATCTCGATGATGCGACCGCGCGGCAGGCCGCCGATGCCCAGCGCGATGTCGAGGCCGAGCGAGCCGGTGGAAACGACCTCCGTCTCGACCGTGTTCTCGCGGGCGCCGAGCTTCATGATCGAGCCCTTGCCAAAGGCGCGCTCGATCTGCGCCAGAGCGGCATCCAGGGCCTTCTGCTTATCCATGGAATCCTTCTCGACCAAACGAAGCTGTGCGGACGACATGCCCGTCTCCTCTTCTTAGATCACATCTGCGGCCCCTGGGCCAACGATCTCGCCAACGATCTCGCCAACGGTCATTCGATGGAGCATAACGTACCAGCTTTGTTCTCATCGGCAAAGCCCTAAGTTCCGCTAATGTTCCCGTTCCTAAATAGGAACTCCGGATGCCCGTGCAACCGGGTGCGGACTTCGGCGTTGAGTGGAGGACGTTCCGCAAACGCCTCTTTCGAAAGCCGGACATGACCGTCGCCCGCTCCACGCTCGACCGCATGATCGACCGCCTGACCGCGCAGCGCGTGGCGCTCGGCTGGGCCGCGGGCTGCGTCGCCGGGTCCCCCGGTCTCGTGATGGAAATCGGCCTGGGCAAGGGCCGCACCTACGATCACCTGCGCCGCCTGTTCCCGCCGCGCGACATCCTGGTGTTCGACATGTGGGCGCGCGTCCCGCCCCCCCTGCGCCCGGAGGAGGACCGGCTGTTCCTCGGCGATTTCCGGGAGACGCTGCCCGCCGCGGCGGAGCGCTTCCGCGGCGCGGTGCGGCTGGCCCACGCCGACGTCGGCAGCGCGCGGGAGGACGAGGAGGATGGAATCCGCCACTGGATCGCCGGGCTGATCGATCCCTTCCTGGCGCCGGGCGCCCTGGTCCTGTCGGACCGCCCCATCGGCGCCGGGCGCGGCGGGTGGGAGCCGCTCGGCGTGCCGGGAACGGAGAGCTGGGCCTATCACGGCTGGCGGGTCGGGTAGACGCCGCTATTTCCCCTCCCGGATGACCTCCTTGACCTTCGAGGCGAGCTGCTTCAGCGAGAAGGGCTTGGGCAGGAAGTGGGCGACCTCCACCCCGTCGATCTCGCCCAGCCGGTCCTCGGCGTAGCCGGAGATGAAGATCACCCGCATTTCCGGGCGCATCTGCCGGACATGGCGGGCCAGCGTCGGGCCGTCCATCTGCGGCATCACCACGTCGGTGATCAGCAGGTCGATGCGGTTGCCGTCCGTCCCGATCTGCTGCAAGGCGGCCTCGCCGTTCTTGGCCTCCAGCACCTGATAGCCCTTGTTGCGGAGCGCGCGGGCGGAGAAGACGCGCACGGCGTCCTCGTCCTCCACCAGCATGATGGTGCCGGAGCCGGTCAGGTCGCTGCCGCGCCGTTCGCGCGGCTCGCCCTGGTCGGGACGGGCCTCGCCCTTGTGGCGGGGCAGCAGGATGGTAAAGGTCGTCCCCTCCCCCTTCTCCGACTCGACCAGGACGAAACCGCCGGTCTGCCGGACGATGCCGTAGACGGTGGACAGCCCCAGCCCGGTACCCGACCCCACCCCCTTGGTGGTGAAGAAGGGCTCGAAGATTCGCTGGAGATTTTCCTTGGGAATGCCGCAACCGGTGTCGATCACCTCGATGGACACATACTCGCCGGGGGGAATGGTTTCGTGCTCGCGGCGCTGCGCCTGCTCCGCCACGTGGTTGGAGGTGACGATGGTCAGCCGCCCGCCCCCGGCCATGGCGTCGCGCGCGTTGACCACGAGGTTGATGATGACCTGCTCCAGCTGGTTCTGGTCCACCTTGACGTAGCCGATGTCCCGGCCATGGAGCATCTTCAGCTCGATGTTCTCGCCGATCAGGCGGCGCATCAGGTTGCCCAGTTCCGCCAGCACGTCGGTCACGCTCAGCACGCGCGGCTGAAGCGTCTGCTGGCGCGAGAAGGCCAGAAGCTGCCGCACGAGGTTGGCCGCGCGGTTGGCGTTCTGCTTGATCTGCATGATGTCGCTGAAGGACTGGTCGCCCGGCTTGTGGCGCAGCAGCAGCAGATCGCAGAAGCCGATCATCGCGGTCAGCAGGTTGTTGAAGTCGTGGGCGACGCCGCCGGCCAACTGGCCGACCGCCTGCATCTTCTGCGACTGGGCGAACTGGGCCTCCAGCCCCTTGCGCTCGGTCATGTCGATGAAATGCAGGATCAGCCCCACCGCCCCTTCCGGCCCCACCCCGCCCAGCCGCCGCGCGTAGAGCTGGGCCACCAGCTCCCGCCCGCCGGTCAGCCGCACCTCCAGCGGGGCGGCGGGGTCGGAGCCGCCCTGCACGGCGGTCAGCCGCTCGGTCACCATGGCGCGCTCCGCCGGGACGATCAGGTCGGCCATGGCGCGCCCGATGACGTTGCCGGCCTCGCTGCCGATCAGCGCCAGGAAGGCCTGGTTGCATTCGGCCAGCCGCCCGCCCTCGTCCACCAGCGCGATGCCGATTGGCGCGTCCTCGAAGAAGCGCTGGAAGCGCTGTTCGGACAGGCGCAGGGCCTCCTGCCACTCGCGCTCCGGCGTCAGGTCGCGCACGACGGACCGGGTGTGCGACGTCCGCCCGTCCTCGCCCTTCACCACGCTCTGCGCCACATAGGCCTGGAAGCGGCGGCCCTGGAGCCCGCGCATGGCGATCTCGCCGCGCTGCTCGATCCCGCCGCCCTCCATCAGGTCGTAGGGGGCGGCGTCCGCGGGCGCATGGGCCAGCACGTCGTGAAGGCGGCGCCCGCCCTCCACCAGATCCTCCGGCGCGCAGCCCAGCCACTTCGCCAGGGTCGCGTTCACGAACTGGAAATGCCCGTCCTGGTCCACCGAGAAGAAGCCGACCGGGGCATGGTCCATGAAGTCCACGAGCTGGTTCTGCTCGCGCCGGGTCACCTGCTCCAGCTCGCGCCGGGCGGTGATGTCCTCGACTCGCCACATCACCGCCCCGGCGTGCCCGTCGATGGGCTGCCCCTGGATGCGGCGCCATTCGGCGGCACGCCCCTGCTGGCGGACCGCCAGCTCGATCGAACCGGCGTAACCGCCCTTCACCCGCTCGCACAGCCGGCGGAAGGCGTCGGCGCTGTCGGGGTCGTCGGCGAACTGGCGCTCCAGCGCGCGCAGCGGCGGTTCGCCCTCGCTCCAGCCGGTCAGGGAGCGGAAGGTGCTGTTGACGAAGACCACCCTCCCGGCCCCGTCGCAGACGAGCTGGCCGGATGGCAGCCCCTCCAGCGCGCTGCCCAGCAGGGACCCGACGCGGGCCGCCCGCTGGCGTGCGCGGACCATGCGGATGGCCAGAACCAGCGCCAGCGCCCCCGCGGCGGTCAGGCCCGCCCAGGCGAGCGGGTCGCGGTCCAGCACCACCCCCGCCGCCGCGGCCGCCAGCCCGGCCAGAAGAAGAAGCGCCAGCGCCCCCGTGGCGAACGCGCCGCCGGACCGTTCCCCCACCCCGGCGGCACCATCGGTGCGGCGTCCGGCGGGAGCGCTGTCGGCAAAGGAAGAGGTCGTGTCGTCCACCGGAACTCCAGGTCAGCCGTTCCCAGGTCAGCCGTTCAGGTCAGCCGTTCGCCGCAATGAAAGGGCCGGAAACGGTCCTCAGTTCCGCACCGTGCGTCCTTTCAGCTTGAAGACATAGGTAATGACTTCCGCGACGGCGCGATAGTGCTCGGACGGAACCTCCTCGTCGATATCGCATGCGGCATAGAGCGCCCGGGCGAGGGGCGGATTCTCCATCACCGGCACGCCGTTCTCCTCGGCGATCTCGCGGATCTTGAAGGCGACGACGTCCGCGCCCTTCGCCACCACCATCGGGGCGCCCATGGTCTTGGCGTCGTACTTCAGCGCGACGGCGAAGTGGGTCGGGTTGGTCACCACCACGTCGGCGCCCGGCACCGCGGCCATCATGCGCTTGCGCGCCCGCTCGAACCGCAATTGGCGGATGCGGCCCTTCACATGGGGGTCGCCTTCGGCCTGCTTGTGCTCGTCCTTCACCTCCTGCTTGGTCATGCGCATCTTCTTGTCGAAGCTGTGGCGCTGCCAGAACAGGTCGGCCCCGGCGATCAGGGTCAGGATGGCGAGGACGCCGGCCAGCAGCCGGAAGGTCAGGCTGTCCGTCTCGCGGAGCATCATCATCATGTCGATGCCGATGTAATGCTCGATGGTGAGCATCATCGGCTGAAGCGCCATGTAGGCGACGACGCCGACCACGGCGAGCTTCGCCAGGCTTTTCAGCAGATCGACGCCCTTCTGGGCGGTGAACATGCCGGTGAGGCCGGCGATCGGGTTCAGCTTCTCCAGCTTCGGCGTGATCAGTTCCCAGGAAACGTTGAAGCCCTTCTGCCCGATGGTGCCCATCACCCCGGCGAACAGCAGAAAGAGAATCGGAAGCCACAGCGCCCACAGGATGTCCTTCATCACCCGCATCAGCACCGCGCCGACACCGCCCTGGTCCATGGGAATCCGGTCCAGGTTCTCGAAGAAGAAGTTCAGGCGGGGCACCATGCCCTTCAGCGTTCCGGGGAGAACCGAGACCAGAATCACCAGCGCCGCGGCGACCATCAGCCAGTTGCCGATTTCCTGGGTCATCGCGTACTGGCCCTGTTTGTGGGCTTCGTCGAGCTTCTTTTGCGTCGGATCTTCTGTTTTGGATGATTCATCCGCGTCTTCGGACACCGGATCTCTCCCCGCTCAGCCCGGTCTCAGGAAATCGACGAAGGCGGCTTCGAAATGGGTCAGCCAGAACATCATCATCGCGGCCAGCGTCAGGGCGAACATGAACAGCCCCAGAGCCACCTGCAACGAGGTGAACAGGAAGAACACCTGGATCTGCGGCGCCAGCTTGTTCAGCAGCCCCAGGGCCAGCGCGAACAGCATGCCGGAAATCAGGAAAGGCGCCGACATCTGCACGCCCAGCATGAAGGACTTGCCGACCAGTTGCCCGACCACGTTCGCCATGTCGTCGATGGGGATCGCCGCCCCCGGCGTGAAGGTCGAATAGCTGTCCACCACCGCCATGATCAGCAGATGGTGCAGGTTCGTGATGAAGATCAGAAGCAGCCCCAGCCACCCCAGCAGAGCGCCGGGCAGCGATCCCTGCGACGCCATGGCCGGGTTGAACATCTGGGCGTTCGACAGGCCGGACTGGAGCGCGATGATCGTCCCCGCCACCTCCAGCGCCCCCATCAGCAGGCGCGCGACGGTGCCCATGAAGATGCCGATGGTGACCTCCCCGGCGATCAGAACGAACAGCCGGAAGATGTTGTCGGGCATCGGCGGCATGCGGTCGCCCAGGATCGGCGCCACCAGAACGCTGACCGCGACGGAGAACAGAAGACGGGTTCGGGTGGAGACGAAGGCGTCGCCGATGGTCGGCATTATGCTGAAGGCGGTGCCGACGCGGGCGAACACCAGCAGCCAGACGAAGATCTGGTCGCCCAGAAACTGCTGGAGCAGGTTCATCCGCCGCCGCCGGGCAGATTTCCGGCGTTTGGCACGCTGTTGACGCCGGTGCCGATGGCGACGATGCGGTCGGCCACCTCATGCTCGAAGAAGGCCCGCAATTCGCCCAGCATGAAGGGCATCAGCAGGATCGACAGGCCGAAGACCAGCAGCACCTTCGGCACCATGGCCAGCGTCTGCTCGCTGATCTGGGTGACGGCCTGGAACACCGAGATGACCGTGCCGACCACCATCATGGCCACCAGCACCGGCGCCACCACGAACACCAGCGTGATGATGGAGGAGCGGCAGATCTCGATGACGTCGGTTTCGCTCATGGCACTTGGCTCGGGCTCTTCGCTCGGGGCACGCTTCGCGCGGGGCAGGCTCGCAGGGCGGGCGCCGCCGTCAGATCGGCATGCGCAGGATTTCCTGATAGGCCGACAGCACCTTGTCGCGCACCGCGGTGACGGTCTGCAGCGTCACCTCGGCGTTGGTCACGGCCTGCACCACGTCGGTCAGGTCGGCCTGGCCAACGGCGGCCTTGGCGGTCATCGTCTCGCCCTGCTTCAGGTCGCCGATGACCCCCTTGGCGGTCTCTTCCAGAACGTCGCCGAAACTGACCCCGTTGCGCGGGGCCATGCCCGGTCCGGTCGTGGTGGCGGCCGTGTTCGCGTAGGCCGCGGCGGCGTTGATCGGGTTGACCATGGGACGAACGTCCTTCCTTCAAAAACTTCGCCGCGTCAGGCGCGGAGGATGTCGATGGTGCGCATCAGCATCTGGCGGGCGCTGTCCACCGCCGACAGGTTGGCCTCGTAGGAACGCTGCGCCTCGCGCATGTCCATCGCCTCGACCACCGAATTGACGTTGGGCAGCAGCACATAGCCGTCGGCGTCGGCGGACGGGTGCGAGGGGTCGTAGCGCCGCTCGAAATCCTTCTTGTCCACATCGATCTTGGCGACGCGGACGAGGTCGACGCCCATCTGCCGGTCCAGCGCGTTCTGGAACATCACGACCTTGCGCCGGTAGGGCAGATCGCCCGGCGTTTCCGCCGTGGTGTTGGCGTTGGCCAGATTTTCCGCGATGGTCTTCAGGCGCGCTCCCTGCGCCTTCATGCCGGACGCGGACACCGCCATCGACGTGTAGAGATCCATGCCCCGCCTCCTTCGTTCCGAACCGTGCCCGAACCGCCGCCTTCAACCACCGCTGCGGATGGAGGAGCGGATCAGGTTGACCTGCTTCTTGTAGAGGTTCGTGATGGTCTGAAAGTCCATGCCGGTCTGCCCCTGCTTCAGCATCTGCTCTTCCAGCACCACATTGTTGCCGTCCGGCGCCGTCTCGTAGGGGTTGCGCTGGCGCTGCTCCTGGTTCAGCCCGCCGGCGCCGCGCGTTCCCGAAAGATGCGAGGCGTTGGTCGCCGTGGGCTGAAGGCGGCGGCTGTCGGACAAGGCGTCGCGGAAGGTGAAGGGCTTCAGGTCCCGGCCCTTGTAATCCGGCGTGTCGGCGTTCGCGATGTTCTGCGCGAGCACGTTCTGGCGTTCGGTCAGCCAGCCCATCTTGCGCGACATCAGCTTGAAGAGGCCGAGATTTTCGAGGTTCATCGCCGGGTTCCGGTCTGGGGGCCTGTCCGCCGGGACGCGCGAACGGGCGCACCAAGGCGGGCGGGATGCATCACAGCATTCCGATCTTCCGCCGTTTCAGTTAATCAAAGATGAATCCGGCCCACGGCTTCGGGCCGCTCCCAAGGCTTCATGCTTGGGCTTCATGCTTGGGCTTCACGCTTCGTTAAGCATGTTCCGCCAGGATACGCCCATCGATACAGGCCATCCGGCGGGAACCCCTTGTCCGAGCCGTCTCCGAATCACCGCCCTCTTCCCAACCGGCCCGTCGCGGTCGCGCTGAAGTATGAGCTGGGCGGCCAGGCCCTGCCCCGCGTGGTCGCCACCGGCAAGGGCCATGTGGCCGAACAGATTCTGGAGCTGGCCTTCGCCAACGGCGTGAAGGTGCGCGAGGACGCCGACCTCGTGCAGATCCTGTCGGCGGTGGACATCGACACCGAAATCCCCATCGAGGCCATCGCCGCCGTGGCCGAGATCCTCGCCTACGTCTACCGCGCCAACGGAACGCTGCCGCCGGACGCCCAGCCCGCCACCCAGACCGCCGCCCAGCCCGGCTCCGGAGAGGCGCCGTGACCGGCACCGCCACGCTCCACCGGGACATCCAGGCGCTGGCCGCCGCGCTGGAGGAGACATGCGCGCAGGTGGAGGCCGGGCTGACGGCGGACCTGACCGGGCTCGACACCCGCGTGGCCGCCCTGTGCGCCGGGGCGCAGGCCGCGGGCGACGCCTCCGCGCTG
>NZ_JAUJFI010000104.1 GCF_030849505.1 Azospirillum isscasi
GGGCGGCGGAAACGCCATTTCCAAGCCTCAGCAGAGGCAAAAAGCCGAAATATGTTCGTTTTTCCGCGACCTGCTAGGTTTTCTGTTCCGTTGCTACTCGGCTCCCACATTCGATAGGTTTGCGCAATGACTGTTCATAAACAGACAGGCACCCCAAAGCAGATGGGTACCCTGAATTGGGACGATCTGCGGATCTTTCTGGAGCTGGCGCGGACCGGCAGCCTGTCGGCGGCGGCGCGCGCGCTGCGGATCAGCCACGCGACGGTCGGGCGCCGGGTCGCTGCGCTGGAGGAGGGGCTGGGTCGCTGTCTGGTGGATCGGCGGGCCGACGGTTACAGCCTGACCGCCGACGGCGAGGCGGTCTTCGCACTGGCCGACGGGATGGACGAGCGGGCGCTGGCCATCCTGCGTCAGGTGTCGAGCCAGGGCGGGCGGGAGGCCGGGCTGACCGGCACCGTCCGGCTGACCGCCACCCAGGCGCTGGCCGACCGCTTCCTGATGCCGCGGCTGGGGCCGTTCCGCGCCCGCCATCCGGGAATCGACCTGGAGGTGACGGTGGACAACCGCTCGCTCAGCCTCGCGCGGCGGGAGGCCGACATCGCCATCCGGCTCGCCCGGCCGCAGCATGGCGACCTGATCGCGCGGCGGCTCGCCACCCTGCGCTACGGTCTGTTCGCCGCGGCGGGGGCGCCCGACACGGTGATCGGCTACGACGAGGCGCTGGCCGACCTGCCGGAGGCGGTCTGGCTGGCCCGCCACAGGGCCGGGCGCCGCGTCGCCTTCCGCTCCAACAGCCTGCAGGCCCAGCTTGCGGCGGCCAAGGCGGGGTTCGGGGTGGCGCTGCTGCCGCTCTGGCTCGCGGCGGAGGAACCGGATCTGCTGCCGGTGCCCGGCGGGGGGCCACCGCTGGAGCGCGAGGCGTGGCTGGTGCTGCACCCGGACCTGCGCGGCGTGCCGCGGATTCGGGCGGTGATCGAGCATCTGGTCGCCCTGTTCGCGGCGGAATTCGCCGCCGGGACGGACCTTCGCGCAGGCGCCGCAGGCGATGCGGCGGACCCCCGTCACGGGCAGCAGCGGCCATCCTCGTGATGGGGCGACAGCGCCTCGATGATGCGGCACTCCGCCATCCGGCCACCGCGCCGGCACTGGTGGGCCAGACGGTCCAGCTCATCGCGCAACCGCTCCAGATCGGCGATCTTCCGCTCCACTTCGCGAAGCTGCTCGACGACCAGCGCATCGACCTCGCCGCAGGGGCGGTCCGGCTGGTCGGCAAGGTCCAGCATCGCCCGGACCGTCTCCAGCGGAAAGCCGAGGTCCCGCACGCGCCGGACGAAGGTCAGGCGCCGCACATGGTCGTGGCCGTAGCTGCGGTAGTTTCCCGCCGTGCGGGCGGGGGCCGGCAGGACACCGATCTTTTCATAGAAGCGGATGGTCTCGACTTTCGTGCCGGTCAGCTTGCCGAGCGCGCCGATGGACAGTTCCGGATTCGCCATCACAAAGCCCCTTGACCCTGTAGTAACTCCAGGGTCCATGGTACCGCAAGACAGGCAGCCGCGCACCCTTCCATGACGCGGCCCCTCACACCGCCGGTCGGAGTGGATCATGCAGGAAAAGACGATGGAGGCCGCCGCGGAGACCACGGTGGAGACCGCCGTTGCGGGCGGCGAGCGGGTCTTGCGCTACAAGGTGGCGGGCATGGATTGCCCGAGCTGCGTCGGCAAGATCGAAACCGCCTTGCGCCGTCTGCCGGGGGCGTCGGGCATCGGGCTCAACCACCATTCGCAGATTTTGCGGCTGACGCTGGACGAGGCCGCGACTTCGCGGTCCACGGTCGAGGACACGATCCGCGCGCTCGGTTATGGGGTGGAGCCCGCCGATACGATCCGGCTTGCCGATGGCGGCGGCGAGGCGTTCGACGCCGGATCGCGGACGGAGCCCCGCTGGTGGCGGACGGGCCGGGGCCGCATCGCCATAGTGATCGGGCTGCTGGCCGGGGCCGCCTATCCATTGTCCTGGCTGGCGCCGGCTTTGGCGGATGTCGCGCCGATGCCCGCCGCTCTGCTCGGGTTGGCCGTCTTCGGGCGCCGGGCCGTCCGGCTCGCCCGTTCCGGCTCGCCCTTCAGCATCGAAATGCTGATGTCGGTGGCGACCCTGGGCGCGCTCGTCATCGGGGAGGCGGAGGAGGCCGCGGTGGTCGTCCTGCTTTTCGCCATCGGCGAATTGCTGGAGGGCGTGGCCGCCGGGACCGCCCGGTCGGGCATCCGGGCGCTGTCGGCTCTGGTCCCGCGGACGGCTCTGCTGATCGAGGGGGAGGACGCCCGCGCGGTGCCGGTGGACCGGCTCGAGATCGGGCAGCTCGTGCTCGTCCGGCCCGGAGACCGCGTGTCCGCGGACGGGGTGGTGGAGGAGGGCGAGTCCGACATCGACGAATCCCCGGTGACCGGCGAGTCGGTGCCCGTCGCCAAGACCGTGGGCTCTCCGGTGTTCGCGGGCGGGATCAACGCCACCGGGGTGCTGCGGGTCCGCGTCACCCGCAAGGCGTCGGACAACACCATCGCCCGCATCGTCCAGCTCGTGGAGGAGGCGCAGGCCGCCAAGTCCCCGACGGCCCGCTGGATCGAGCGGTTCAGCGCCCGCTACACCCCCGCCGTCGTCATCGTGTCGGTCCTGACCATCCTGGTTCCGCCGCTGGGCTTCGGCGGGGACTGGCACACCTGGGTCTACCGCGGTCTCGCGCTGCTGCTGATCGGCTGCCCCTGCGCCCTGGTCCTGTCCACCCCCGCGGCCATCGCGTCCGGAATCGCCGCGGGGGCGCGCCGCGGCCTGCTCGTCAAGGGCGGCGCCGCGCTGGAAGCCATCGGCAAGGTCCGGACCATCGCCTTCGACAAGACCGGCACCCTGACCCTGGGGCAGCCGCGCGTCACCGACATCGTTCCGCTGGCCGGAACCGAGCGCACGCTGCTCGGCCTTGCCGCCGCCGCCGAGAACGGGTCCGCCCACCCGCTGGCCCGCGCCATTCTGGAACGGGCGGCGGCGGACGGCGTGCCCCTGCGCCCCGCCCGCGACCGGAAGGCCGTTCCCGGCAAGGCGGTCCAGGCGGTGGTCGGCGGGCGCCTGATCGAGGTCGGGTCCCCCCGCCATGCCGCCGAGCGGTGCGGCCCGGAGGCCCTTCCCGCCGACATCGTGGCCGCCTTCGAGGAGGAGGGGAAGACGGTGGCGGTGGTTCTGTCGGACGGGCAGCCCGCCGGCCTTCTGGCGCTCCGCGACGAGCCGCGGCCCGACGCCGCCCAGGGAATCGCCGCGCTGCGCGGTCTGGGGGTGCGCGGCGTCATGCTGACCGGCGACAACCGCCGCACCGGACGGGCGGTCGCCCGTTCCCTCGATCTGGAGGTCAAGGCCGAGCTTCTGCCCGAGGACAAGCTGCGCGAGATCGCAGCCCTGAAGGCGCATGGGGCGGTCGCGATGATCGGCGACGGCATCAACGACGGCCCGGCCCTGGCCGCCGCCGATGTCGGGATCGCCATGGGCGGCGGCACCGACGTCGCCCTGGAAACCGCCGACGCCGCCCTGCTGGGCAACCGGGTGGAGGGGGTGGCCGAACTGGTCGCCCTGTCGCGGGCGACCCTGGCGAACATCCGCCAGAACGTCGCCTTCGCCCTGGGCCTGAAGGCGGTCTTCCTGGTGACGACCCTGTTCGGCGTCACCGACCTGTGGCTGGCCATCCTGGCGGACACCGGAGCCACCATCGTCGTCACGCTCAACGCGCTGCGCCTGCTCCGCCGCACCGGCGGCGGCCCTGTGCCGGCTCCCCAGCCGGCCCCCTGAAGGAGAGGATCATGAAGATTTCATCGGCGGCACCGTCCGCCGGGCTGACGCTTGCCGCCGCCGTCGGCGCCATGGTGCTGGCCGCCGACCAGTTCACCAAATGGGCGGCGCTGGAGCATCTCCTGGCGCCGCCCCGGCTGATCGAGGTGACGCCGTTCCTGAATCTGGTGCTCGGCTTCAACACGGGTGTCAGTTTCGGCCTTTTGGAGAACGACAGCGCCTACGGCCCCTGGCTGCTCTCCGGTGCCGCTCTGCTCGTCATCGCCGTCCTCGTGGTGTGGGCGGCCCGCTCCCACAGCCGCACCGAGGCGGCAAGCTTCGGCGCGATCGCGGGCGGGGCCTTGGGCAACGTCGCGGAC
Source organism: Azospirillum isscasi (assembly GCF_030849505.1). Taxonomy (GTDB): domain Bacteria; phylum Pseudomonadota; class Alphaproteobacteria; order Azospirillales; family Azospirillaceae; genus Azospirillum; species Azospirillum isscasi. Next base: position 4,185 of record NZ_JAUJFI010000104.1, read on the forward strand.
CGTCTCCGCCAGGGCGCCGTCACCGATTTCATCGACCTTCACGGCTTCGGGTGGCATTGGCCGACCTTCAACGTCGCTGACATCGGCATCACCGGTGGCGTCGGGCTTCTGCTGATCACCGGGCTGTGGCCGGGCAAAGCCGGCGGCGGTGCTCCCGGCGCCCGGAACGGCAGGAGCGGCTGAGCACCACCGCCGTCGTCGTCGGCCTTCCCTGGCCCTCTATATTTTTCATAATGTACCTTATGGGATTTCTTGGCGCCAGCCATCGTGACCTATCCCAGCATCCACCAACCGGATCAGCGCGATTGCTTTACGGTTCCAGGGGTGCCGGCGAGGACGGTTCGGGTGCGAACCACGGCCAGCGATCCGCCATTCGCGACACCCTTCCTACGCCTGCGTCGGCTTGGGCAGATCCTCCGCGATGGCGACCAGGGCGTGCGGCTGGCGGATCGTCACCTGCTGGCGCCCGCCCTCGACGATACCCTGCCCTTCCCAACCGCTGAGGATGCGGCTCACCGTGTGCAGCGTGGTCCCGGTCATTTCCGCGATGTCCTGACGGGACAGCGGGAAGTCGATCTCGACCCCGCTCCCGACCCGGCGGCCCGCCTGACGGGCCAGCCGAAGCAGCGCGTGGGCGACCCGCCGTTCGACCCGTTCGGTGGACAATTCGCGCAGGCGGGTCTGCACCTCCTGCAAGCGGCGCCCGACGACGTCCAGGGCGTTCAGCGCGATGCGCGGATAGCGCTCCATCAGCTCGCCCATGGTGGCGGCGGACCAGTGGACGCCGACGCAATCGACCATGGCGAGGGCATCGGCGGGGTAGATGCCGCCCGAAAACACCGCCGCCGTGCCGAACATCTCCCCGGCGCCGATGTAGCGGACCACCACCTGCTGCCCGTCGGCCCCGGTCTGGACGATCTTGACCCGCCCGTCGATCAGCGCGTGGCAAAGGGCTGCCGGATCGCCCTGGGCAAAAATGGTGGTTCCCTTCTCGATCCGCCGGGTGTGGGCGGAACGGACGATCTCGGCCAGAGCCGCCGCGTCCAGCCCGGAGAACAGCCGCAGGCCACGCAGGACGGCAGGATCGGGGGCGAGCGGCGGCGTCATCGGAAGATCCTCGGGGCAAGGCCATGGCCGGCCACCCCTGCGGGAAACCGTCACGGAAAGGTTGCCCTTCAAAATGCCCATCCGCGCCCCGCGCCGCAACCGGCCAGCGGGCCGGTCCGCGGCCCCGCCTGCAGTTTGTGCTGGAACAAAGAGCCGCCCCGCCCGGCCCTCTAGGGTGCGGTCCAGGACCGTCCGGTCCCCCACAACCCCCTTGGGAACCCCCATGCAGAACGCCGAACACGCCACCGCGGCCGAGCCGGTCATCGACGTCCAGTCCATTCCGCCGCACCAGCGCCACCCGCTGATCCTCCAGGCCACGCAGGATCTGGCGCCGGGCCACGGGTTCATCCTGGTCAACGATCACGACCCGCGCCCCCTCTATCTCCAGATTCAGGCGCTGTTCGGCGACGCGGTGAGCTGGAACTATCTCGAACGCGGGCCGGAGCGCTGGCGGGTGCGCATCGGGCGCCCGGACTCGGGCACCGCGCCGGCCACCTCCCTGCGGGTTCGCATCGGGCGCGGCGGGCAGGCCGCCGCCGTCGCGGCGGACACGCCGCTCGGCGTGGCGGACGGCGGTCTGGTCTGCGAGATCACCAACTGCCCGCCGGGCACGACCGCGGAGCAGGTGCTCGACCTGATGCACGGCGTCATCCCGCCCGCCGGGCAGTTGCACCTCACCTACGAGCGGCTGCTGGCCCGGCGCTCCGGCTCCTGCTGTGGCGGGATGTGCGGGTAACAAGCCCGGAAATCCCTTCGGAACCGCGGGCTTGACCGCCGTCAAGGATGGGACGGCCCGCCGGTCCTATTGCGGAGGCCCGGCGGGCGCCCCCCGCCGCAAGACGATTCCGAAAGGGAGGAGACAGGTGCCATGCACGATCCCGGCCCCATGGTCCAGGAGCATGCCCCCGAAGACCAAGCCCGCAATGTCGAAGTCCGCCTGACGCGGGCCGGGCTGGGACTGGCGCGCCGGCTCGGCGACGGCGCCGGGGGGCTGCTGCTCGACCGGCTCCTGCGGATTCTGGAGGCCCGCCACCCCCGCGCCTTCGCCGCGCTCGGCGAGTTGCCCGACGCCCGCCTGCTCATCGACCCGGTGGACGCGCCCGCCGCCCTGCTGCTCCGCGTCGGCCCCGGCCTCGCCTTGCGGGTCTGCGGACGGGACGCCGAGGCCGAAGCCACGGTGCGCGGCCCCTGCGCGCGGCTGCTCGACCTGCTGGAAGGGCGCATCGACGGGGACGCGCTGTTCTTCCGCCGCGAACTGTCCATCGAGGGCGACACCGCCCTGATCCTGGCGCTCCGCAACACGCTGGACGGGGAGGAGATGGACCTGTTCGCCGACATCGCGGCGGCGGCGGGGCCGCTGCGCCACGCCCTGCCCGTCGCGCGGCGCAACGCCGGGCGGGTGCTCGGCCTGCTCGGCACCGCGCGCCGCTTCGCCCCGCCGCCGCTGCGCTGGGGCATGGCCGTTCTGGAGCGGCGGCTGTCCGGCCCGCGGCAGGGAGCGTGACGGCATGAACCCCTTCGAACTGATCTGCCCGGCGGGCAACCCCGCCGCGCTGCGCGCCGCCGTGGATGCGGGCGCCGACGCCGTGTATCTGGGATTCCGCGACGAGACCAACGCGCGCAACTTCCCCGGACTGAACTTCTCGCGGGCGGAGCTGGCCGAGGCCGTGGCCTACGCCCACGCGCGTTCCGTCCAGGTCTTCGTCGCCATCAACACCTATCCGCAGGCCGGCAACCTCGCCCCCTGGCAGCGCGCGGTGGACGACGCCGCGCGGCTGAAGGCGGATGCGGTCATCCTGGCCGACCTCGGGCTGCTCGACTACGCGGCGCGGCACCATCCGGAGCTGCGGCTGCACCTGTCCGTGCAGGCGTCCGCCGCCAACGCCGAGGCGATCCGGCTCTACCGCGACGCCTTCAGGGTGCGGCGGGTCGTGCTGCCCCGCGTCCTGACGGTGCCGGAAATCGCCCGGCTGAACGCCGAGGTGGACGTGGAGACGGAGGTCTTCGTCTTCGGCGGCCTCTGCCCGATGGCGGAGGGACGCTGCTCGCTCTCCTCCTACGCGACCGGGCTGTCGCCCAACAAACAGGGCGTCTGCTCCCCCGCCAGCCATGTGCGGTACGAGCCGCGCGGGGCAGCACTGGCCTCCCGCCTCGGCGGATTCACCATCAACGTCTTCGGCGCCGGGGAGCCGGCGGGCTACCCGACGCTGTGCAAGGGCCGCTTCGTGCCCGGCGGCGGGGCCTCCGCCGATCCGGCCTATCTGTTCGAGGAGCCGACCAGCCTCAACGCGCTGGAACTGCTGCCGGACCTGAAGGCGGCGAAGGTGTGCGCCCTGAAGATCGAAGGCCGGCAGCGCGGCAAGGCCTACATCGCCGCCGTGGTCGCCGCCTACCGCCGGGCGCTGGACGCCTTCGCGCGGGGGCAGCCGGTCCCTTCGCTCGATCTGGACGCCATGGTCGAGGGCGGGAGCCAGACCACCGGAGCCTACACCCGTGCGTGGCGCTGAGGAGTTGCGTCGATGAAGCCTACCCTGACCCTTGGCCCCGTCCTGTTCAACTGGCCGGTCCAGCGCTGGCGCGATTTCTACGCCCGCATCGCCGACGAGGCGCCGGTGGACGCCGTCGTCGTCGGCGAGATCGTCTGCTCCAAGCGCGCGCCCTTCCTTGCGCCCGTCATGGACGAGGTGATCGGACGCCTGGCCGCCGCCGGGAAGGAGGTCTGGCTCGCCACCCCGATCCTGGTGGGCAGCGACCGCGAACGCACGGCGATGCGCGACCTGCTGGAGTGCGATCTGCTGCCCATGGAGGCCAACGACATGGGCGCGCTGGCCCTGCTGGAGGGACGGCGCCACGCCGTCGGCCCCTTCATCAACAGCTACAACGAGGCGACCCTGGCGTGGCTTGCCGGGCGCGGGGCCGTCGCGGTGTCGCTGCCGGCGGAACTGCCCGCCGCCGCCGTCGCCACCATGGCGAAGATGGGCACGGCGCTCGGCCTGTCGATGGAGGTGCAGGTGTTCGGGCGCGCGCCGCTCGCCATTTCCGCCCGCTGCTACCACGCGCGGGCGCATGGGCTGCACAAGGACGGCTGCCAGTTCGTCTGCGGCAACGATCCGGACGGCATGCCGGTCAGCACCGTCGACGGCCAGCCCTTCCTGTCCGTCAACGGGACGCAGACCCTGTCGCACGGCTATCTGGCGCTGGCCGCGGAGATGGACCGGCTGCTGGCGATGGGCATCCGCCGCTTCCGGCTGTCGCCGCAGGACCTCGACATGGTCGCCGTCGCCAAAGCCTTCCGCGCCGTTCTGGACGGCGAGCGCAGCGGGCCGGACGTGGTGGCGGAGTTGCGCCGGATGACCGGGGTGCCGCTGGAAAACGGCTTCTTCCACAACATGGCGGGCGTGGCCTACGCCGGCGCACCGGCGCCGGCCGCCTGACGCACCCGCCATCCGATGTCCGCCGGAACGCCCTCCCCCGTGAGGCCGGCTGACCTTTGACACCGCCTGAAGAGGAAATCTCCATGAAGCGCATGTTTGCCCTGTTGGCTTTCGGGCTGGCCGCGTCGCTCCCCGGCATCGCCGCGGCGCAGGACGCCGCAGCCGGCGAGAAGGTGTTCAACCAGTGCAAGGCTTGCCACACCATCGAGGCCGGCGGCCCGAACCGCGTCGGCCCCAACCTGCACGGAGTCGTCGGGCGCAAGGCCGGCGCCGTCGAGACCTTCAAATATTCCGACGCGATCAAGAACGCCGGCACCTGGGACGAGGCCACGCTCGACGCCTATCTGACCGACCCGAAGAGCGCCGTTCCCAACAACAAGATGGCCTTCTCCGGGGTGAAGAACGAACAGGCCCGCAAGGACCTGATCGCCTACCTGAAAAAGAACAGCTAAAAAAGCGCCGAAATGTTCCGGTGCTTGACCGCCGTCAAGGATGAGGGAGTATCCCGCGGCTAGAGTAGCCGCACAATCGTTGATCGATTGCGTCCCCGCTGGACGAGTACCCTCCCGTTTTTCTTGCCTCTCCCGCCCATCGGCTTTCAGCCGATGGGCTTTTTTTCTTTTCCCGGAGGGGCCCCGGCGAGAATCCGCCCGAAGATGGCCAGGAACAGGACCACCGCCCCAGTCCAGGCGCAGACCGCGGCCAGCAGCCACACGGCCCGGCCTTCTCCCACCATCTCGGCACCTGCCCGCAAGGCAACGGCCAGCCCGGTGAGCGCGTAGCAGGCCGTCACCGCCGCCGACCGCGCGAAGGCGTTTCCGGCATGCTTGCGGATCATGCTCGACATCACCGCGAATCCCATCAGCCCGAGCGCCCCGACCGTCCAGAGATGGACCGCCGCGCCGGGCGATACGGCCAGGGCGGCGAAGCCCAGGGGGACGCAGGCGTAGGCCGCGTGCACGGCGAAGACCGATGGCCGGTCGAGCGTCCGCCAGCCCCGCCATTGCAGCAGCCGGGCCGTCTGCATCAGCGCGGCGAGAAGGCTTGCGGTGATGGTCGCTCCCGATGCGGGCGCGGTCAGCCAGCCGGCCAGGGCGCAGGCCGCGGCCAGGGCGGCGGCGCGTTCGAACAGGGGACGCCCGGCGAACAGCATCGCCTTGCCGGGCAGGCCCAGATGGGTCGCGGTCAGGCTCGGCGCGATGCGTCCGCCCAGCACCATGACCAGCCCGAGCAGAACCGCGAGAGCCGCTGGAACGGCGTTGCACAGCGCGGTTCCGGCGAGCGCACCGGCCAGGACCGCAACGACGGCGTTGCGCCGGTCCCGCGCGGCAACGACCTGCACCGCCGCCAGGACGGCGAGCAGGGCGAGGAACGGCGCGTGGGCCACCGCGATCCACGGCGACAACGCCCGCCCGGCCAGCCACAGCGGCACGAGAAGCGGCCAGACCCGCGCCCCGGCCAGGGGCCGTCCGGTCCAGCGCGGCAGGGCGGTGCGCAGGAATCCCGCCATCATCACGGGCACGGTGCCGAACAGCAGCGCCCGCGCGTGCCATCCCGGCACGTCGGGAATCACGCCGGACACGTCCCACCCCAGCAGGACCGGCACCCACAGGCCCACCGCCGGCAGCGCGTCCAGAGCCGCCAGCAGGAAGAAGGGACGGAACGGCACCTCAGGCCCCGGCCTGCCGGTGAAGGGTCAAGGGTGATTGCCGTTGGGATGGCCGACGTTGCAGTGCCGGCGCAGCCGCTCGACCGAACGGACCCGAACGGTGTTGCCGGTGACGTGGAGCTGGTCGGGGGACAGCTTGGTGAAGGTGCGGGACAGTTGCTCCGGCGTCATGCCGAGGCGGCTGGCCAGCACGCGCTTGCTGACCGGCAGTTCGACGGTCGCGCCATCCTCCGCCGCGTCGCTTCGGGACGGATCGACCTGGGACAGGATGAAGGCGGCCAGCCGCTGGGTCGTCGAACGCAGCTTCAGATTCTTGACCTCGCGCACAAGCCCGCGGCACTGCCCGACCAGCGTGCTCATCATCCGCAGAGCCAGCGCATGGTCACGGGCGACCTGCGCGCGCAGGACGGGGGCCGCCAGCATCAGAATCCGCGACGGCTCCAGCGTCCGTCCCGACATCAGGTAGGGCCGGTCGGCCAGCACCGCCGCCGGGACGAAGCAATCGCTGGGACGCACGATGTCGATCACCGTTTCCTGCCCCGCCTCGTCGCATCCGGCCAGCATGGCCGTGCCCTCGACGAGGATGTGCAGGAAGTCCGGGATCTCCCCTTCCGCGAACAGCCGGGTTTCACGCGGGAACCACTGGAGAAGCGCCCCGTAGGTCAGCGCTTCCAGGGTTTCGTCGCCGACCCCCTCGAACAGCGGGAGGTCGCGCATCAGCGTCAGGGCGCCCTGTCTCATCGTCCGGTTCCGGCGCCGCGGTCAGGCTTCGGACGCGGGCTTGCGCGGCGCGCCGCCTTGAACCGGGGCGGCCAGGACCGGGGCGTCGTCGGAATCCTCCTTCAGGCCGGTCTTGAAGGACTTCACGCCCTTGGCGAGGTCGCCCATGACCTTCGGCAGCTTGCCCGCCCCGAACAGGAGCAGGACGAGCAGAAGGACGATGGCCCAGTGCATCAGGCTGAAACTACCCATGACGATGGTCTCCCGTGTGAAAAATGGTCAAACCCGCAGCGTGAGGACGCTGCCGTCGCGGCGGGTGAGGCGGGCGGCGACGCCCGGAAAGCGGTCGAGGATGCCCGCCGTCCGCGCTTCCGGCGCGACCGACAGGGCGGTGGACAAAGCGTCGGCGGTGGTGGCGTCCGGGGCGAGCACCGTGACCGCCAGCCAGCCCTGGGCGCAGCGGCCCGTCGCCGGGTCGAACAGGTGGGTGAAGCGCCCGGCGGGGTCGAAGGGCGTGCCGTAGCCGCCCGATGTCGCCACCGCCCGCTCGGCGATCTCCAGCGTGGCGGCGTTGCGCCCCTCGGCAACCGGATCGGCGAGGCCGACCGTCCAGGGACGGCCCGAGGGGTGGTGGCCGAGCGCGCGGATCTCGCCCAGATCCACCAGCACGTCGGTCATGCCCTCCGCCCGAAGCCGTTCGGACACGCGGTCGGTGACGTAGCCCTGGGCGATGCCGTTCAAGGTCACCGCCATGCCGCGCCCGGCAAAGGCGATGCGGTCCGGCTCGACGCGGAGCTTGCGGTGATCCACCAGTTCCCGCGCCGCGCGGACGGCGGAGGACGGCGGACCGCCGGGGTCGGCGCCGGGGCGCGCGAAATGCCCGGCGTAGAGTTGCCAAAGCGGCTGCACGGTGGGGTCAAAGGCGCCATCGGTGCGGCGGCTGAAGGCCGCGGAGTCCGACAGCAGCCGGACGAGGTCGGCGGGCGGCGCGTCCAGGGCGCCGTCGCGGTTCAGGCGGGCCAGCGCGGAATCCGCCCGGTAGAGGCTGAAGACGCGCTCCAGCCGCGCGACCTCCTCCAGGCACAGGGCGATCAGGCGGTCGGCTTGGGCAGGGTCCGGGTGCGCCAGTTGGATGAGCGAGTCCGCCCCCAGCGCGACGCCGCGCCACGTCCGCACCGGCACGCCCGCCGCGCGGAGTCCTCCCGGCAGCAGCGCCAGCCCGGCGGCCGCGGCGGCGATCCCGAGGAAGCGGCGGCGGGTCGTCATGGCTTCACCCCATGGCCGGAACCATGCCCGGCGCCGTGACCGCGGCCCTGCTCCCCACCATGCTCCCCATTATGGGCTGCCGGTTCGTCGGAGGCGGTCTGTTCCTGGGGCGTCTGGGGATAGAGGATCTCGTCCTCCTTGACCTCGGCGAAGCGCTTGACCGTCCCGCCGTTGCCGGCGGCGAAGCGTTGGGCGTCGGCCTCGTTGGCGAAGGGGAAAGGCTCGGCCTCGCCCATGCCGCCGCGCTGGCGGCTGCCCACCACGTACCAGGCCTTGCGCGCCTCGATCCAGACCGACAGATCGGGCTTGCGCGGGTCGGCGGCCTTGCCGACGTCGGTCACGTAGATGGCGCGGACGTCCTTGGTCTCCTCCGGCAGCATGGTGAAGGCGAAGGTGTCGCGGACGGAGGACAGCCAGACCGGGCGATCCCGCCCACCCACCAGGATCTGCCCCTTCGGGCCGGGATGGTCGGCGAGGTTCATGCCGCAATAGTGACCGATCGCGTCGGCGGTGATGGCGACGGGCGGCGGCGGCGCCGTCTCCGCCCGCTCCTGTTGGCAGGCGGACAGCGGCAGCAGCAGGCCGACCGCCAGCAGCGTGGCTTTCAGGGAGGTGCGCATCAGATCTGCCTTTTCGAAAAGAGAACGGCGGCCAGCGCCAGCGGCGCGGCGACCCAGCCGGCCAGCACGGCCAGCAGGACGGAGGCCGACACCTGCACCTGCGCGGCCAGCCCGGCGGTTCCGGCGAACTGGCTGACGTTCTTGAAACCGGTCAGATTGAACAGGCGGAAGGCGTCCGCCGGGTTGGCGAGCAGCAGCCCGTTCAGCAGGCCGGCGTTCACCGTCTTCCCGCCATCGGCCACCAGCAGCCCCAGCAGCGCCATGTCGTAGAGCAGGACCAGCACCAGCCAGATCGCCACGGCGATGCCCGCCGCCGTGCCGCGGTCGCGGACCAGCGTGGAGGCGAGATAGCCCATGGCCGTGAAGGCGGCGCCCAGCAGGACGCTCGACCCGATCATGGCGGCGAAGGCGCGCCAGCTCTCCGGCCCGATCTCCGTTCCGCCCATCGCCAGCGCCACCCCGGCGGCGCCGTAGCCCAGCACGGTGGCGAAGGCGATGATCGCGGCGTGGCCCAGGAACTTGCCGATCAGCACCTGCCAGCGCGCCACCGGGTAGGACAGCAGCAGCGTCATGGTGCCCCGGTCGATCTCGCCCACCACCGCGTCGAAGGACAGCAGCAGCGCGATCAGCGGCAGCAGGAAGATGGTCAGGCTGGACAGGCTGACGATGGTCACCTCCACCCGGCCGACGCCGACCGTGCCGGTCGGGGCCGCCCCCAGGAAGCTCAGCGTCAGGGCCAGCGCCGCCATCAGCAGCGTGGTGGCGACGACCCAGCGGTTGCGCAGGCCGTCGCGCACCTCCTTGGCGGCGATCGTCAGAAGCGTGTTCATTCCGCGGCCTCCCGGCGCAGGAAGTGGGCGTACATCTCGTCCAGGCTGGGCTGGACGACCTCGATGTCGGCGATCTCCGGGCCTTCGCAGGCGATCTGGCGGAGCGTCGCCACCTTGTCGTCGTTGGCGCAGGCCGTCTCCACGACCTCCCCGGACGGCAGGGTCAGGCGGATGCGCACCGGCAACTGCGCCAGCCCGCGCAACGTGGCCAGCGAGCCGTCGGCGACCTTGCGCCCGCGGTTCATCACCACCACGCGGTCGGCCTGCCCTTCCAGCTCGGTCAGGGCGTGGCTGCACAGCAGGACGGTGGTGCCGGCGTCGCGCAGGTCCCGCACGATCTCGTAGAAGCTCTGGCGCAGCGCCGGGTCGAGGCCGGTCGTCGGCTCGTCCAGGAACAGCACCTTCGGCCCGCCGAGCAACGCCTGGGCCAGCGCCAGCCGCTGCCGCATGCCCTTCGAATAGGTGCCGACGCGGCGCTTCACGGCGGCGGGCTCCAGCCCCACCCGCTCGAACAGCGCGTCGTTGCCGTCGCGCGGCACCCTCTTCAGCCGCGCGTAGAAGTCCAGCGTCTCCCGCCCCGTCATGCTGGGGTGGAAGGCGACGCTTTCCGGCAGGAAGCCGACCTGTTGGCGGATATGCGAGGCGGCCGCACTCGCCGGATCGCCGCCCAGCACGCGGACGCTGCCCGCGGTCGGCGTGGTCAGCCCGAGCATCAGCTTGATCAGCGAGCTTTTGCCGGCACCGTTGTGGCCGACCATCGCCACGCATTCGCCGGGGGCGAGATCCAGGTCCACCTCGCGCACCGCGAAGGTCTCGCCGTAGCGCTTGGAGACTCCCTCCACGCGGATGGTGGGTGCATCGCTCATGGCGTTTTCCTTTCCGCCGTCTGGGCCGGCGCCGTCTGGTGCGGCGGGTTCATCAGGGGTGCGCTGTCGATGACGCCGCCGGGGTGCAGCGCCGGGAACTGCTTCTGCGCCCAGCGGATCACCTGCACGCCGGGGCTGTTCATCAGCAGCTTCGCCGCGGGATAGGCCCACATCACGCGGTCGACGACATCGTTGGGGCGGTACGCCTCGTCGGCGACGCCGTCGCCGTTCAGGTCGAAGGCGGCGTTGTCGGACCAGTAGTTGCCCCGCCCCTTCTCCGACCAGTCGAGATGGCGGGTGCCGACATACTTCACCTGGGTGCGGTTGCCGATGAAGGCGTTGCCGGTCAGCGTGTTGCGCTCCGACCCCGCGGTGAAGTGGACGCCGATCTCGCAGCCCTCGAAACGGTTGCCGGCGAAGCGGTTCTTGTTGGCGTTGTAGATGAAGACGCACTTCCAGGTGCCGGTCCTGTGACCCTCGACCGGGCCATCGGTCGCCACCGGCATGTCCTTGTCGGCGGCCATCTCCACCGGGGCCGCCTGTTCGGGGGACAGGTGGCCGTCGATCACGTTGCCCTCGATCAGCGCGCTGTTGGCGTAGTTCAGCAGCAGCCCATGCTCCCGCGCGCCCTGCGAGCGGTTGTTCCGGATCACGAGGTTGTTCGAATACATGATCGCGTAGCCGACATGGTTGCCGACCGACAGGTTGTCCGACACCTCGGAGTCATTCGTATACATGTAATGGACGGCGAAGCGCACCCGCTCGAACCGGTTGCGGGCGAACAGGTTCTTCTTCGACGTCGTGGTGAAGATGCCGTCGCGCCCGTCCTGGACGGTGTTGTCCACCACCTGGGTCCCCGGCGCGTTCCACAGCTGGATGCCGTTGCCGCGTTCGGCGACGCGCAGGTCCGTGCGCCCGGCCACGTCGTTGCGCCGGACCATCACGTCGTTGGCGCCCCAGACATAGACCCCGATCAGGTTGTTGCGCAGCCGGTTGCCCTCGATCACCCCCCGGTGCGCCTCCTTGCCCAGGAAGATGCCGGTGTTCTGCTCCGCCAGGCTGATGCCGGAGTTGCGGACCTCGACGTCGCGGACCGTCACGTCGGGGGCGAAGATGGTCACCGCGTTCCCCTCCCCTCCCCCGTCGATGACGGCGCCCGGTTCCCCACGCAGCGTGACCGGCTTGCGGACCACGACGGGGCCGGGGTGCGTGCCAGGGGCGAGGACGAGCGTGTCGCCGGGCGCCGCCGCGGCAAGCGCGCTCTCCAGCCCGCCCGGCGCCACCGTCACCGTGGCGGCGCAGGCCGTCCCGGCGGCGAAGGCCAACGCCGCGGCAAGGAGGGGGAGAGGGGGGTGGTGGGGCATGGAGACGTTCCCTGCAATCGAAGACCATTGCCCCCTCCCTGACCCTCCCCCGCTTCGCAGGGGAGGGGTTGGGGAGGGGACAAGCGGTAGCGCCTTTACGACGCGCGCGGCTCGACGATCATGCGGCCGCCCATCTCCATGTGCAGGGCGTGGCAGAACCACTGGCAATAGTACCAGTGCACGCCCGGACGCTCCGCGACGAAGGTGACCGAGCTGGTCTGCTGCGGCCCGATCTCCATGGCGATGCCGTGGTTCGACAGGGTGAAGCCGTGCGCCAGATCGTCCACGTCGTCCATGTTGGTGAGGTAGATCGTCACCTCGTCGCCCTGCTTGACCGTGAACTCCTCAAGCCCGTAGGCCGGAGCGCGCTGCCACATGTAGACGCGGACCTTGTTGCCGTCGCGGATGACCTTGGCGTCGTCCTCCAGCACCACGCCGTCCTTCTTGGCCTGTTGCCGGGCCTCCTCCCACATCGGGTCGTCGCGGGTGAAGACGCTCTTCGGGTTCAGCTTGGAGCGGTGGACGATCAGCGTGTCGTGCGGCTCGGCGTAGGTCGGGCCGTCGTGCACCAGCTTCATCTCGTCGCCCGAGATGTCGATGAGCTGGTCGTTCTCCGGCTTGGACGGGCCGACGTTGAGGAAGCGGTCCTTGGAGAACTTGTTCAGCACGATCAGCCACTTGCCATCGGCCTCCTTGGTCTGGCCCATGGAGGAGTGGGTGTGGCCCGGCTGATAGTGCACGTCCAGCTTCTGGACGATCGGATCGACCTTCTCGCCCTTGTAGGCGCGCTTGGCCTTCTCGATGTTCCACTTCACGATCTGGCTGTCGAGGAACAGCGTGGTGTAGCCGTTGCCGCGCCCGTCATAGGCGGTGTGCAGAGGCCCGAGGCCCAGCTGCGGCTCGGCCACGATGACGTCCCGCGGCTTGATCTTGTCGTTGAACAGGTCGTCCAGCAGACGGACGTCCATCACCGAGACGGTCGGCGACAGCTTGCCGTTGATCGTGACGTGGATGCCGTCCGGCGCCGCGTTGATGCCGTGCGGGCTGTTGGGAATCGGGACGTAGCGGGTGAAGGGCGAACCGTGGCGGCCATCGACGACCGGCACGCCGTTCATCACCTCGACCTTGCCGGCCTTCACCGCCTCTTCGATGCGCTTGATGTTGAAGACGACGATCCAGTCCTGCTCGTTCGCCGTCATTTCCGCGGTGGTGACGCCGGCTTCGGAGTTATAGCAGGTCGAGAAGGCGTATTTGCCCTGGTAGTCCGCCTCGGTGTTGTCGAGGTTGCCGTCCACCCGGACCTGCCAGGACACCTTCATGCTGTCGCCGTCGATGGCGGAGAAGTGCGTCCGGTAGTTCTTCGGGTCGAGGTTCTTGCCGTCGTTCGGCATCGGCACGAGCTGCTCCGCGTTCGCGAAGACGTAGCCGGTGCGCGGGTACTTCTGCAGGCGCAGGCCGTGGATCGCCGAGACGTTCGGGATCTCGATGACCTTGTCCACCTTCATGATGTCGCAGCGGATGCGGGCGACGCGGGTGTTCGCCTTGTCGTTCACGAAGATGTAGCGCCCGTCATAGGTGCCATCGGTGAAGGACATGTGCGGGTGGTGCAGGTCGCCGTTCAGCCAGGTGCCGCCATGGTTGGCCAGATACTTCCGGGTTTCCTCCGACAGCCCCTCGTTCAGGATCTTGCGGCTCTCGTTGGTCTGGCCCCAGCCGGAGGCGCTGCACCGGTTGAAGACCGGAATGCGGTGCAGTTCGCGCATGCTGGGCAGGCCGAGGATGCGCAGCTCGCCCGACTGGCCGCCGGAATGGAACACGTAATACTCGTCGAGGTCGCCCGGCTTGACCTCGTACTTCTGATTGCCGGCGCCCGCAGCCTGGGCCGGTGCCGCGCCGAACAGCGCGCTGCCCGCCGTGCCGCCGGCCACCGCGCCGGCGATCCCCGCCAGCGCCGCCGCCTTGGCCGTTCCCCCCAGAAGATCGCGGCGGTTCACTCCCGTCCGCTCAGCCTTATCGTTCGACATGGTCAGCTCCTTCGATGTCCCCTCTCGGGGCTCCAGATTCGACCCGGTGGGGTCAAAGTCCTTCCGGCCGGACGGACAGGTGTCCGGTCGCAGGATCGTTGGTCAGCACGGCGGCGCGGGATTTGGCGTCCGCAGCCGTGCCGGTGGATTGGGTGGCGTCGCGGCGCTCCCGCTTCAGGCGCTTCTGGATCATGACCGGGCATTTGCGGTCGTGGTGGTAGAGCACCTGGCAGTGGAGGCACTGGATGCATTCGTTGGGGTTGATCGACCCGTCGGGGTGGATCGCCTGGACCGGGCATTCGTTGGCGCAGCGGCGGCAGGGGTTGCCGCATTCCTTGTAGCGGCGCAGCCAGTCGAACATCCGCATCCGGCCCGGGATGGCGAGCGCAGCACCCAGCGGGCACAGGTAGCGGCAGAAGAAGCGCTCGATGAACAGGCCGGCGGCGATCAGGGCCACGGCGAACAGGACGAACCACCAGTCGCGGATGAAATGCAGGATGATCGCGGTCTTGAAGGGCTCGATCTCCGCCGCCTTCTCCGCCGTCGCCAGCGAGGTCAGCGACAGGCCGAACAGCAGCAGGAAGATCATGTACTTGATCGGCCACAGCCGCTGGTGCAGCCCGAAGGGCACCGCGATCTGGCGCACGCCCAGCCGCTTCGCGGCCTTGGAGGCCAGCTCCTGCAAGGCGCCGAACGGGCACAGCCAGCCGCAGAAGGCGCCCCGGCCCCAGAACAGCAGCGACGCGGCCACCGAGAACCACAGGATGAACACCAGCGGGTCCATCAGGAAATAGTCCCAGCGGAAGTCGGTGCGCAGGGCGTTGGCGAAGGTCAGAACATTGACCACCGACAGCTGCGCCGTCGCGTACCAGCCGAGCCAGACCAGCGTGAAGACCAGGAACCCGGTGCGCACCCGCTCGTAGAGATCCGGGCGCTTCACCAGCTGGTCCTGGAAGAAGAAGATGCCGGTCAGCAGCAGGATCGCGGTCGCCAGCACGGCGATGTCGAACAGCCGGTTCTCCCAGATGCGCCGCCACAGCGGGGTCTCTTCGGCCGCGTCCGGCTCCACCTGGGCGGCGGGCATCGGAGCCGCGGCCACCGGCGCCACGGACGCGGCGGCGGGAGCGGGGACGGCCACGGGCTCGGCCTTCAGGAACTTCTCCGGCGGCTGGTAGCCGAGGTCGAAGGTCACGAAAGCCTTGTCGAGCGCCGCGGTCGCCCGCTGCACCAGAAGTTGCAGGCGCCAGGGGTCGGCGGGGTTGAATCCGGCATTCTCGGGGATGATGAACAGGCCGATCTCCGGGAAGTCCGGCGCCCCCGCCGCGGCCAGGGAGCCCAGGCGCTTGTGCAGCCGGTCGCGGAAGCGGATGGCGCCCTCGTGCTGGACCAGCTCGAAGCGGTCGAAGATGCCGCCGCGCACATAGCCCGAGCCCTTGAAGGAATAGCGCCCCTGCCCCGCCACGACGATGGCGTGCTGGCCCGGCTTCAGCCGCTGCACAAGCGCCTCGTACTCCGCGTCGCCCAGCAGGGAACGGCCAACCGTGGGGATGGTGGCGAGCGCCGCGTAAAGGTCGATGAAGCCGTCGTTCGGCTCGCCGGGCTCGGGACGGGCAACGGCTTCGGCCTTGCCGGTGCGTTCGAAGGCGGCGTTCACCTCGCCCACCGTCAGGGCGAGACGGCGGACCGAGCCGTCGCCGACCAGCGTCCCCCAGTCCTCGACTCCGGTCTTGGACAGGTCGAGGCTGCGGGCCACGGTCGGCGCAGCCTCCGCCGCTCCCGGCGCGCCCAGCGCCTGAAGGACCTTCTTGCCGGAGCGGATGATCGAATCGCCGATCACCATCACCGTCACGGTGGCGCCGGACACGATGTCCACCGGCGGGCTGGAAGCACTCTGCGAGGCCAGGGTCAGCACGTTCTTGCCGACGTAGCCGTCGATGAAGGCGTTGACCTTGGCGGGCGGGATGCCGATCAGGACGATGGGCTCGTGGTGGTCCACCAGCTTCGCCCCGGTCACCGTGCCGTCCGGCGCCAGCCCGACCAGGACATGGATCGGACGCCCCGAATAGCCGGTGGTGTTGACGAAGTCCGAGGTCAGATAGGCGTGACCGACCAGCGCGTTGCCCTTGTAGACGGGAACCACCGGCGCGTTCGGCAGGGGAGCGCCGAAACGGTCGGCCCCGGCGGCGAGGTCGCCCGGCTGCACCGTGCCGAGATACCGCGCCAGCAGCGCCTCGGCGGCGTCCGCCGTGCCGAATCCGGCCAGCAGAATCAGCAGCCCCGCCAACAGCGCGCGTGTCCCTTGCAAGAAATTTGCAACCATCGCCCTTGCCCTGGTGTCTTGATCTTGATCAAGAGGCCGCAGGCCCCGTTGATGCGGTCATGAAACCACAGGTTCGGGACCTCGTTCTTGACCGACGTCAATTCGGAGAAAATGAATCCGGACTATCCTTGACGGGCGTTCCGCACCTCATGACCGCACCATGACCGCGCGGGACGGAAGATTGTATTTTATGCAAACTGTTTACAGGGCTGAGGTGACGCCATGCCGCTGCTGCGCCACGAACCTCGGGGCGGGGTCCGCTCGCTCGACGAACTCCTGGGCATCGCACTGGCGCTGGAGCAGGAGGCGGTGCGCCGCTACACGCAGTTGGCGGCCCTGATGGACCGGCGCGGCGAGACCGACACCGCCGCCACCTTCCGCGCCCTGATCGCGGAGGAGCAGGACCATGTCCAGGCCGTGGACGGCTGGGCGCACAGCCTTGGCCGCCCCACCCCCGACGCGCCGGCCTTCCTCTGGCGCCTGCCGCCGGAGCTTGCCGCCTCCTGGGACGAGTTGACCGAGCGGACGCGGCTGACGCCCTATCAGGCGCTGTCGCTGGCGGTGGTCAACGAGCAGCGCGCCTTCGCCTTCTACAGCTACATCGCGTCCGACGCGCCGGACGACTCCGTGCGCACCCACGCCGAGGCGCTGGCCCGCGAGGAACTCCGCCATGCCGCCCTGCTCCGCCGCGAGCGCCGCAAAGCCTTCCGCCGCGAGCGGGGCCGGGCGGAGCGCAAGCCGGCCCGCGCGGACACCCCGGCGGAACTGGATCGGCTGACCGTCGCCCT
>NZ_JAUJFI010000105.1 GCF_030849505.1 Azospirillum isscasi
CGCCGCCCCCCCGTCCGCCGCCCCGTCCGCCGCCGGAACCGACCGCCGGATTCTGCTGGCCGAGGACAGCCCGACGAACCAGATGGTCGCCGCCCTGCTGCTGCGCGGCGCCGGCTATCGGGTCGACATCGCCGGCAACGGGCGGGAGGCGCTGGAGGCGGTGGAGGCCGCGGCCTCCGGCCCGGCGCCCTACGGGCTGGTCCTGATGGATCTCGCCATGCCGGAGATGGACGGGTTGACCGCCACCCGCCGGCTGCGCGGCCTGCCACCGCCCGCCGGCACCGTTCCGGTCATCGCCATGACCGCCGACGCCATGGACAGCGACCGGGAACGCTGCCTGGCCGCCGGGATGAACGGCCATGTCGCCAAGCCCATCGACCGTCCGCATCTGCTGGACACGGTGGCCCGCTGGCTGCGCACCGCCCCGGCGGTTCCGCAAACCGCCGCTCCGGACGAGGACGTCCTGGACATGGAGGTTCTGCACCAGCTCGCCCAGGATCTGGACGCGGAACTGCTGGCCGACGTGATCCGCCAGTTCGTCGAAGAGACTCTGGAGCGGGCCGAGCGGATCGCCCGCGGCGGTGCGGATGTGGCCGGTGCGGATGTGGCCGGTGCGGGTGTGGCCGGCGCCGATCTGGCCGGGCTGGCGAAGGAGGCCCACACGCTGAAGAGCACCGCGGGGACCTTCGGCGCCCGCGACCTGTCGGCGGCGGCCCGGGCGCTGGAGCTGGCCTGCCGGAACAACGCGGTGGGCGAGGCGACGGCGCTGTGCCGCGACATCCCCCGCCTCACCCGGGAAGCCGTGGAGGCGTACCGCACCCGCGGCTACATCACGTCATGAGGTTGCTTCACTCCATGACGCTGATGTTGACCGCGGCGTCCTTTCCATTGTTGCCGCGCGCAACCTCGAACTGGACGCGCTGGCCCTCGGACAGGGCGTGAAGGCCCGACTTCTGCACGGCCGTGATGTGCACGAACACGTCCTTGGCGCCGGCTTCCGGCGCGATGAAGCCATATCCCTTGGTGGTGTTGAACCATTTGACGGTGCCGGTGGCCATGGACGAACTCCTGCTCCTCGGTCGGGGTCCGCCGCCGGTCCGCGCCGCGGGGCGCAGGGGACCGACGAAGGATGATGGTCTTGTGCGGCGGTCCGGTGTGGCGCCACGTGGAAGCGCAAGCAAAGAAACGCGAGGGGAGGCTAGCCGGACGAAGCCGGGACCGGCAAGGCGGCTTCACGGCATATGCCCAATGTGGCCGAACCGGTCATTTGGAAATAAGCCGATGGCGGCAGGTCTCGGCACGGCAAGACTTTCGATGGTCTTGCGTGAATTGAACGCACACGAAGCCTATGCTTCGGCGCGACCGGGAACTTTGGGCCGGGAACGTTAGGTCGGGAGCGTGGGACATTCCCCCGCCGGGCCGGATATCAGAGTTTGCCTTCGGCCTGCCAGGCGAGGCGCTTGCGGTAGACGGTGGAGGCGCTGATCTCCAGCAGGGCCGCGGCGCGCGGAATGTTGCCGTCGCAGGCGGCGATGGCCTCCTCGATGGCGTCGCGCTCCACCTCCCACAGCGGCTTCACCGTCTTGGGAGAAGGCGTGTGGGCCGGTGCCGGGCCGTGGCCGCCCGCATGGCCGCCTGTATGGCCGCCTGTATGGCCGCCCACATGTCCGTTGGCGCCGCCGCCGGCCGGAAGCGGCGCGTTGGCGGCGGCTCCCGCCGGGGTGCCGAGCGGGGCGGGCAGCATGGCCGGAGTCACCGTGTCGCCGTCGTGCAGCACCACGATGTTGCGCACGACGTTCTGCACCTGCCGCACGTTGCCCGGCCAGTGGTAGGTGCGCAGCGCCTGCTCCGCCGCCGGGGAGAAGCGGACGAAGCCCTTGCCCTCCTCCCGCACGTAATCGGACAGGAACTGGCGGGAAATCTCCAGAACGTCGTCCTCGCGCTCCCGCAGGGGCGGCAGGTGGATGGGGATGACGTGCAGGCGGTAGTAGAGATCCTCGCGGAAGCGTCCCTCCTCCACCTCGCGCAGGGGATCGCGGTTGGTCGCGCAGATGATGCGCAGGTCCACCTTCTCCAGCTTGCTGCCGCCGACGGGCGTGAAGGTGCCGGTCTGGATGAAGCGCAGCAGCTTGGTTTGGAGGTCGGGGGCCAGCTCGCAAATCTCGTCGAGGAACAGGGTGCCGCCGTTGGCCCGCGCCGCGGCCCCCTCGCGGTCGGCCACCGCCCCGGTGAAGGAGCCCTTCATGTGGCCGAAGATCTCGCTCTCCATCAGGTCCTTGGGGATGGCCCCGCAGTTGATGGCGATGAAGGGGCGGTCGGCCCGCGGGCTCTGCCGGTGGATGGCCTCGGCGCAGACCTCCTTGCCGGTGCCCGATTCGCCGGTGATGAAGACCGTCGCGCGGGAGGAGGCGGCGCTGTCGATGATCCGGTAGACCGCCTGCATCGCCAGCGAGGAGCCGAGGAAACCGTGGTAGCGGCTGCGCCCCAGGTCCTTTTCGAAGCTGTCCACGAGCTGGGCGAGGCGCAGCCGCTCCATGGCGTTGCGCACGGTGACGGTCAGCCGCTCCGCCGAGAAGGGCTTCACCAGGAAATCATAGGCGCCGTAGCGCATCGCCTCCACCGCCACGCCGACCGACCCGTGGGCGGTGATGATGATGACCGCGCAGGGCAGCGCCTGGGCGCTGATCCGCTTCAGCACGTCCATCCCGTGCATGTCGGGGAGCTGAAGGTCCAGCAGCACGATCCGCGGCACGCCGTCGGCAAGCTGCTCCAGCGCCGCCGCCCCCGTCTCCACCGTGGTGACCGCGGCGCAATCCTTCTTCAGGAACTCCGCATAGACGCGGGCCAGGGACGGCGTGTCTTCGACGAGCAGGATTGGCGTGGAGCGCGCGGGCATGGACCGTATGGATTCAAAAGAAAATTACGGTGACGGCGGTCGGATTGAACTGGTTATCAGCAAATCCTTAAAAATGCACTCTACGCGATCACAGGCGGTGCGCGAAAGACCCGGAATGCGGTCGCGCAACGAAATATCGCATTCCCGGTTTCACACCCCTGTCACGCCATGCATTTCACACCGGAATCGCTGTGAGGATGTGCGAAGGACGCTTGTACCCGGCACCATGATGGAATATTTGAATTCTACAAAATCCATCGCAAGGAGCGGCGGCATCCCGTGGCCGAAACATCCGTTCTGTCCGGCAAGCGCATCCTGCTCGTCATCGCGGGCGGCATCGCGGCTTACAAGAGCCTGGAACTGATCCGCCGCCTGAAGGAGCGGGGCGTGCGCGTGCGCGCGGTCCTGACCCGGGCGGGGGCGCAGTTCGTCACGCCCCTGTCCGTGCAGGCGCTGACGGAGGACACCGTCTACCAGGATTTGTGGTCCCTGACCGACGAGTCGGAGATGGGGCACATCCAGCTTTCGCGCGACGCCGACCTGCTGGTGGTCGCCCCGGCCACCGCCAACCTGCTGGCCCGCATGGCCGCGGGCATGGCCGACGATCTGGCGGCCACCGTGCTGCTGGCCACCGACAAGCCGGTGCTGGTCGCCCCGGCCATGAACGTGCGCATGTGGGAACACCCGGCGACGCGGGACAACATGGCGCTTCTGGAAAGGCGCGGCGTGCGCCGGATCGGCCCGAACAAGGGCGAGATGGCCTGCGGCGAATACGGATTCGGGCGCATGGCGGAGCCGATGGAGATCGTCCAGGCCATCGCCGCCCATTTCGAGGAGCGGGACGCGCCCAGGCCGCTGGCCGGCAAGCGCGCCCTGGTCACCAGCGGCCCGACGGTGGAGCCCATCGACCCGGTGCGCTACATCGCCAACCGCTCCTCCGGGAAGCAGGGCCACGCCATCGCGGAGGCGCTGCGGCGGCTGGGCGCCGAGGTGACGCTGGTCACCGGCCCGACCCGCCTGCCCGATCCGCCCGGCTGCACCGTGCGCCCGATCGAGACGGCGCGGGAGATGCTGGCGGCCTGCGAATCGGCCCTGCCCGTGGACATCGCGGTCTGCGCCGCCGCCGTCGCCGACTGGCGCGTGGCCGGCGAATCGGACCGCAAGCTGAAGAAGGACGGCGGCGGCCCGCCCAGCCTGACCCTGACCGAGAATCCCGACATCCTGGCGACGCTGTCCCAGGCGGGGTCCCGGCGCCCGGCGCTGGTCGTCGGCTTCGCCGCGGAAACCGGCAGCGTCGTGGAGTACGCGGTCGCCAAGCGCATCCGCAAGGGCTGCGACTGGATCGTCGCCAACGACGTGTCGCCGGGCACCACGACCTTCGGCGGGGCCGACAACACCGTCCATCTGATCCGTCCGGGCGGCGTGGAGGACTGGCCCACCATGGGCAAGGACGCCGTGGCCGCCCGCCTGGCCGACGCCATCGCCCTGCATTTCGGCCAGCCTTCCGGCAACCAGCCTTTCAACCCGGCCCCCCAGGAGTCGAAATGATGCTCCGCATCTCCAAGAAGCTCATGTTCGCGATCGAGGCGGTGCTGGACATCGCCTACAACGCGGGCACGGAACCCGTGCAGTCCGGCGAGATCACCCGCCGCCAGGGCATCCCCAAGCGCTATCTGGAGCAGGTCCTCCAGCAGCTCGTCCGCGACGGCGTCCTGGCCGGCGTGCGGGGGCCGCGCGGCGGCTACCGGCTGGCCCGCGAGCGCCGGCGGATCACGCTGGGCGAGATCGTGAAGGTCGTCCGCTCCATGGAGACGGCGACCGACCCCATCGAGGAACCGGCGGGCTCCATCCTGGGGCACAAGGTGGTGCGCCCGCTGTGGACCGAGCTTCAGGAGGAATGCATGAAGAAGCTCGACCACATCACCATCGAGGATCTCTGTCTGCGCGCCCGCACCGCCGGGGTGGAAAGCGAGACCGAAGATCGGATCGATTTTACGATTTAATCCCACTCAGCAATCCGTTAAATTCTACGAATGCTATAGGAAGTGGGAAAATACCACACACCGGAGGAGTGAAAAATGCCGGGTTCCGAGTTTCGCGGTAAAATCTACGACAGCATTCTCGACACCGTCGGCGCCACGCCGCTGGTGCGCGTCAATCGGCTGGCCGAGGACGCGGGCGCCAAGGCCCAGATCGTCGGCAAGCTGGAGTTCTTCAACCCGCTGGCCAGCGTGAAGGACCGGATCGGCTTCGCCATGATCGACGCCGCGGAGCGCGCCGGCACCATCACGCCGGGCCGCACCACGCTGGTCGAGCCGACGTCGGGCAACACCGGCATCGCCCTGGCCTTCGTCGCCGCCGCCAAGGGCTACCGGCTGATCCTGACCATGCCGGAAAGCATGTCGGTCGAGCGCCGCAAGATGCTGAAGCTGCTGGGCGCCGAACTGGTGCTGACCCCGGCGGCGGAGGGCATGAAGGGCGCCATCCGCCGGGCCGACGAGATCGTCGCCACCGATCCGGACGCCTACATGCTCCAGCAGTTCAAGAACGCGGCCAACCCGGAGATCCACCGCAACACCACGGCGGAGGAAATCTGGAAGGACACCGACGGCCAGGCCGACATCCTGATTTCCGGCGTCGGCACCGGCGGCACGCTGACCGGCGTGTCCGAGGTGCTGAAGGCCCGCAAGCCCGGCTTCCGCACCATCGCGGTGGAGCCGGAGGACAGCCCCGTCCTGTCCGGCGGCATGCCCGGCCCGCACAAGATCCAGGGCATCGGCGCCGGCTTCGTTCCGGACGTCCTGAAGAAGGACCTGATCGACGAGGTCGTCCGCATCTCCAACCAACGCGCCTTCGAGACGGCCCGCAAGGTGGCGAAGCTGGAAGGCATCCCGGTCGGCATCTCCTCGGGTGCCGCGCTGGCCGCGGCGCTGGAGGTCGGTTCCCGTCCGGAGAACGAGGGCAAGCTGATCGTCGTGATCCTGCCGTCCTTCGCCGAGCGCTACCTCTCCACCGCCCTGTTCGAAGGGCTGGAGTAAGGCCGGCATCCCCCTCTCCCATGCCCGCTCGCGGACGTGGGAGAGGGGATTCCCTCCGGGGCAAATGCACACGGAGACCGGGTTCCATTCATAGGATCACCGCAACCCCCGCGAAGGAAGGAATTCAGTCTTTTCAATCACTTGACCGCGAAGTTTCCTGACGACAAGCGTCGTGCGACGGGAACGTCCTCTTCAAACGCGATGGCTCTGGGGTTTCCCCCCGCAATCTCCTTGCGCAACCGGGCGGCGAATATTGCGCGCACGCGCATCCTGATGTAGAGTGGGGATCGTCCGGTCTTTGTGCCCGCCCCGCGTCCGGGGCGCAATTTGACAGAAAGATTGGATTTTAGTAATCTGGAACGTCGGCGCCCGGACGTTTGCCGGCATGGGTCCGCCGTTTCGAACACCGGTCCGGTTCGCGGCGGCGCCCGATGACGCGGCAGTGCCGGCGGCACAGGACAAGCGGGGGGAGGCCACCATGGGCGTCACGGTTCCGAATGCCTCGACGATGAACTGGTTCCAGTTCCGCGGCATCACCAACGAATTGGACTCCCGGCTCGCTTCCACCGATTACCGCCAGTTCACGGTGTCGAAGACCGGCGAATTCAATTTCAAAATCTCCGACCTCAACACCAACGTCAAGATCGTCGACCAGAACAACAAGGTCGTCGCCGAGGCGAAGGCGAAGAACGAGGCGGCGCAAACCAGCGCGAAGCTCGCCCCCGGCACCTACACCGCGGTCATCTCCCAGGCCGTGAAGGGCGTGAACAACCGCGAATACACGCTGGACATCACCGAGCGCCAGAACGTCATGATGGTGGGGTCCGGCGCCCAGATGAAGGGCACCGCGCGCGCCGTCTTGGGCAACGATACCGGCGTCCAGAAGCACACGCTGACCGTCGCCCAGGGCGGCGAGTTCGTCGGCAACATGTCCCTGCCCTACACGCGCTGGGCCGTCATGAGCAAGGAGGGCAAGGTGGTGGCCTCCGGCGACACGATGGACCCGACGAAGGCGGGCGAGGACATGCTGAAGAAGCCCAGCTTCAAGATCGATCCCGGCCAGTACGAGCTGGTGATCGTCCCGCCGAAGAACGTCGTCGGAGAAATCCCCTATCAGTTGAACTTCGTCCAGAAGGTCGCCAAGGCGACCGAAACGACCGAGGAACGCCCGTTCGACAAGATCATGCGGGAGCGCGAGGCCCGGCTGAAGCAGTGGGCGGCGGAGGACGCGTCCAAGTCGTCCAAAACGTCGAAGACCACCCCCTACAAGATGAGCCTGCTCGCCTGAAGCCGCCCGTCATGCCCTAGGGGCTTGCGCGGGACGGGGCGTTCCGCGCTATTCTGCCGGCCATGGATTTCACCGACACCCAGCTTCACCGCTATTCCCGCCACATCATCCTGCCGGAGGTCGGCGGCGTCGGGCAGGAGGCGCTTCTGCGCGCCCGCGTCCTGATCATCGGGGCCGGCGGGCTGGGCGCGCCGCTTCTGCTCTACCTCGCCGCGGCGGGGGTCGGCACCATCGGCGTCATCGACGACGACACGGTGGAGCTGTCCAACCTGCAACGGCAGGTGATTCACGACGAGTTCTCGCTGGGCCTGCCGAAGGTGGAGAGCGCCGCCGCCCGCATCCGCGCGCTGAACCCCGACGTGACGGTGGAGGTTCACAAGGCCCGCCTGACGAAGGACAACGCGCTGGACCTGATCGGGCGCTACGACATCGTGGCCGACGGGTCGGACAATTTCGCCACGCGCTTCCTGCTGAACGACGCCTGCTATCTCGCGGGGAAGACGCTGGTGTCGGCGGCGATCCTGCGCTTCGACGGGCAGGTTTCCACCTTCAAGGCGCATCTGGGCGACCCGCACCCCTGCTACCGCTGCCTGTTCCCGGAACCGCCGCCGCGCGGGCTGGTGCCCTCCTGCTCCGAAGGCGGGGTGCTGGGGGCTCTGGGCGGCTTCGTCGGCTCGCTCCAGGCGACCGAGGTGCTGAAGGAGATCCTGGGCATCGGCGAGGGCCTGTCGGGCAGCCTGATGATGCTGGACACGCTGCACGCCTCCTTCCAGCGCATCACGGTGCGCCGCGACCCCGACTGTCCGCTGTGCGGCACCCACCCGACCATCCACGACCTGTCCGCCCACTGAGGCGGCGGCTGAGAGGCTCCCACCCATGGAAGGTCCCGAAAACCTGTCCATCGTCCTGTTCGCGGGCGGCTTCGACCGGGTTCACTACGCCCTGGTGATGGCCAGCGCCGCGGCGGCGACCAACCGCAAGGTCACGCTGTTCTTCACCGGCCGCGCGCTGAACACCTTGTTGGCCGGGGATGCGGACGGCGCACCGGGCTGGCACCGGCTGGACGCGGCGGACGACGGCAGCCGCCCGGCGGAGCGCGACGCCTTCTTCACCGCCAACGGGCTGGCCGGGTTCGAGGAGCTTCTGGAAGCCTGCGTGATGCTGAAGGTCACGGTCATGGCCTGCGAGATGGGACTGCGCGCGCTCGGCCTGCCCGCCGGCGCGCCGCTGCGCCCCGACGTGCCGGTGAAGACCGGCGGAGTCGTCACCTTCCTGAACGACGCGCCGAAGACCGGCGCAATCCTGTTCGTGTGAGCGCCATGACCGACGAGCACAGCCTGGTGATCGAGCAGGCCAACCGTTTCGAGGCGATCGCCGCGGAAGGCTTCGAGGGCCGGCCCTACCGGGAGGCGCTGGCCCATCTGGCGGAGCATGTGAAGGCGCACCCGGATCTGGCGCCGCGGGTGGCCCATGCCCTGCGCGTGATGATCGGCTTCATCGAGGAGAGCGACCGGGCGAAACGCTTCGGCCCGAAGGTGGCGATTCTGCGGGAGGCGGCGGGGTTGCTGGAGGGATGAGGGCCGGTCTCCGGATTCCTGGTGGACAACAAAATTCACACGGATTTCACGGATTTAAGCACGGATGACACGGATGTCTTTGGGCTT
The DNA here is from genome assembly GCF_030849505.1 of Azospirillum isscasi. GTDB lineage: Bacteria > Pseudomonadota > Alphaproteobacteria > Azospirillales > Azospirillaceae > Azospirillum > Azospirillum isscasi. Next base: position 8,887 of record NZ_JAUJFI010000105.1, read on the forward strand.
GCCCGGCGCGGGCCGATCGATCCGGCACGCGCTGCGCACGAGTGAGAAAAAATCCGTGAAATCCGTGTCCAAATCCGTGAAATCCGTGAAGACCCTGTTGTCCCCCAAGAATCCCGCCGCTCACACCGACTTGCTGTCCAGCGCGTAGCCCGCCGAGCGGACGGTGCGGATCAGGTCCATCTCCGTCTCCTCGTTCATCGCCTTGCGCAGGCGGCGGATGTGCACGTCCACGGTGCGCGGCTCGACATAGACGTCGTGGCCCCACACCACGTCGAGAAGCTGCTCGCGCGAGAAGACCCGCCCCGGATGCTGCATGAAATGGCGCAGCAGGCGGAATTCGGTCGGCCCCAGATGCACGTCGCGCCCGTTCCGGCGCACCCGGTGGGCGGCCAGATCCATGGTCACGTCGGCGAACTGGAGCGTCTCGTCCGTCATGCCCGGCGCGGCGCGGCGGAGCACGGCGCGCATGCGGGCGACCAGCTCGGTCGGGGAGAAGGGCTTGGTGATGTAGTCGTCGGCGCCGGAATTCAGGCCGCGCACGCGGTCCGCCTCCTCGCCGCGGGCGGTCAGCATGATGATCGGGATGTCGCGCATCTTGCTGTTGCGGCGCATCTGGCGGCAGACCTCCAGCCCCGACATCAGCGGCAGCATCCAGTCCAGCAGGACGATGTTCGGCGTCTGCTCCCCGGCCAGCAGAAGGGCTTCCTCGCCGTCGCTGGCGGCGTTCACGCGGAAGCCTTCCTTCTCCAGATTGTACTTCAGCAGCGTCACGATGTCGGCTTCGTCCTCAACGACGAGGACGAGCGGCTTCAGCGCCGAATTCATGCTTGCCCCGCTCCCACTGCGCGTCTCGCCGTCACGCGGCATGTCCCGCTCCATCGTTATCCGGGCCGCCGTCGCGCGGCAATCCCCGTTGCGGCCCCCGTTGCGGCGCCTCCGCGGCGGACTCGTCCGGTTCCACCACGGCGAAGCTGCTGCCGTCGCTCTTCGGGCGCTCGGCGCGCAGCGTCGTCCCGACCACCAGATAATGGATGGTCTCGGCGATGTTGGTCGCGTGGTCGCCGATCCGCTCCAGGTTCTTCGCCATGAACAGCAGGTGCGTGCAGGGCGTGATGTTGCGCGGGTCCTCCATCATGTAGGTCAGGACCTCGCGGAACAGGCTGGTGTAGAGGTCGTCCAGCTCCTCGTCGCGCTCCCAGGCGGCGATGGCGCGCTGGACATCGCGCTCGATGTAGGCGTCCAGCACGTCCTTCATGATCGACTCGACCAGCCGCCCCATGCGCGGGATGGCCACCGCCGGGCGCACCACCGGCACCTGGGCCAGCGCCAGCGAACGCTTGGCGATGTTGGAGGCGTAGTCGCCGATCCGCTCCAGGTCCGACGCGATCTTCAGCGCCGACACGATCTCGCGCAGATCCTGGGCCAGCGGCTGGCGGAGCGCGAGCAGCCGCACGGCCTCGGCGTCGATGTCGCGCTCGTAGGCGTCGATGCGCTGGTCGGCCTGCATGACCTGGGCGGCCAGAGCGACGTCGCGGCGGGCCACCGCCTTCACGGCGGCGTCCACCTGCGCTTCGGCGACGCCGCCCATCTGGGTGATCAGATTGGACAGGCGCTCAAGTTCGTGCGCGAAGGAACGCACGATGTGTTCGGTGCTCATGCTTCACGTCCTTCGCTGAAGGAGATCTCGGAGGCTGTTCGGATCAACCGTAGCGGCCGGTGATGTAGCCCTGGGTGCGCTCGTCCCGCGGGTTGGTGAAGATTTCCTCGGTGTCGTCGCACTCCACCATGTCGCCCAGATGGAAGAAGGCGGTCTTCTGCGAGACGCGGGCCGCCTGCTGCATGTTGTGGGTGACGATGACGATCGTGTAGTTCTCGCGCAGCTCGTCGATCAGCTCCTCGATGTGGGCGGTCGCGATGGGGTCGAGCGCCGAGCAGGGCTCGTCCATCAGGATCACCTCGGGGCTGACGGCGATGGCGCGGGCGATGCACAGGCGCTGCTGCTGGCCGCCGGACAGGCCGGTGCCCGGCTCGCGCAGGCGGTCCTTCACCTCGTTCCACAGGCCGGCGCGCTTCAGCGAGGTCTGGACGATCTCGTCCATCTCGTCGCGGTGGCTGGCGATGCCGTGGATGCGCGGGCCGTAGGCGATGTTGTCGTAGATCGACTTCGGGAACGGGTTGGGCTTCTGGAAGACCATGCCGACGCGGGCGCGGAGCTGCACGGCGTCGATGTTCTTGCCGTACACGTCCTCGCCGTCCAGCGCGATCAGCCCCTCGACGCGGCAGTTCTCGATGGTGTCGTTCATGCGGTTCAGGCAGCGCAGAAACGTGGACTTGCCGCAGCCGGACGGGCCGATCAGGGCCATCACGCGGTTTTCCTGGATGTCCAGGTTGATGCCCTTGAGCGCCTGCTTGGCCCCGTAGAACACCTTGACGTCGCGGGCGACCATCTTGGTGCCGTGGGTGCCGGCGGCGGCGGGACGCGAGGCCATGGCCGTGGCCGGGATGTGGGTCTGGACGCTCATGGGGTTACCAACGCCTCTCGAATTTCTTGCGCAGGAAGACGGCCAGGCCGTTCATCAGGATGAGGAAGGCGAGCAGGATCAGGATCGCCGCGGAGGTGCGCTCCGTGAAGGCCCGCTCGGGGCTGTCCGCCCACATGTAGATCTGCACCGGCAGGGCGGTGGCGCTGTCGGTCAGGCCGCCCGGAATGTCCACGATGAAGGCGACCATGCCGATCATCAGCAGCGGTGCCGTCTCGCCCAGCGCGCGGGCCATGCCGATGATGGTGCCGGTCAGGATGCCCGGCAGGGCCAGCGGCAGGACGTGGTGCGTGACCGTCTGGAGCGGCGAGGCGCCGACGCCGAGAGCGGCCTCGCGGATCGACGGCGGCACCGCCTTCAGGGCGACGCGCGAGGCGATGATGATGACCGGCAGGGTCATCAGCGCCATCACCAGACCGCCGACCAGCGGGGCGGAGCGGGGCATCCCGAAGAAGCCGAGGAACACCGCCAGGCCGAGCAGGCCGAAGATGATCGACGGCACCGCGGCGAGGTTGTTGATGTTCACCTCGATCAGGTCGGTCCAGCGGTTCTTCGGCGCGAACTCCTCCAGATAGACCGCGGCGGCGACGCCGATCGGCACCGACAGCAGCATGGTCACCACCAGCGTCAGGGCGGAGCCGACGATGGCGCCCCAGATGCCCGCCTGTTCCGGCTCGCGGCTGTCGCCGGCGCTGAACAGGGTGGTGTTGAAGCTGCTCTGGATGGAGCCCTTGGCGACCAGCGCGTCGATGGCGGCGATCTTGACGTCGTTCAGCCGGCGCTCGCTCTCCGGCACGTCGCGCCGGATGAAGCCCTTCATGAACTGGTCGATCTCGTCGTCGGCGCGGACCCAGACCGTCTGCGTGGTGCCGACGATCGACGGGTTGGCATTGACCATCGCCTCCAGCTCGTACGGCGCGCCGGAGGACAGCAGGTCGTTCAGCGACCGGCGGGTGGCGCGGTCGGTGGCCGCGGGGACCTGGGCGTAGAGCGCCTGGCGCAGGATGGCGGTGTAGTTCCGCTCCTCCACCTGCTGCTTGTCCAGGGTCACCTCCAGCCGGATCTGCGCCTGCCAGAAGGCCGAGTAGCCCTTGCTGGCGATGGAGCCCAGCAGGACCACCAGCATCAGCGAGGCGATCCCGACGGCGAGCATGCCGGCGATCCGGAACCGGCGCTCCGCGGCGTAGCGGCGGCGCAGCCGGGCGGAGAACTCCTCGCTCTGGTAGCGCGACTTGGTGACGGCGATCGACATGGCCCGCGTATCCTGTTCCACGAGGTCAGTCATATTTCTCTCGATACTTCTGGACCACCCGGAGGGCGACCATGTTGAGGGTGAGGGTCACGGCGAACAGGACGAGGCCCAGCCCGAAGGCCGACAGCGTCTTGGGGCTGTCGAACTCCTGGTCGCCGACCAGCAGCGTGGCGATCTGGGTCGTCACGGTGGTCACGGCGTCCAGCGGGTTGGCGGTCAGGTTGGCGGTCAGGCCGGCGGCCATGGTGACGATCATCGTCTCGCCGATGGCGCGGCTGACCGCCAGCATGACCGCGGCGACGATGCCCGGCAGGGCGGCGGGCAGCACGACCAGACGGATCGTCTCCGACTTGGTGGCGCCCAGCCCGTAGGAACCGTCGCGCAAGGATTGCGGCACGGCGTTGATCACGTCGTCCGACAGCGAGCTGACGAAGGGGATGATCATCACGCCCATCACGATGCCCGCGGCCAGCGCCGATTCGGAGCTGACGTCCAGCCCCAGGCTGCCGCCGACGTTGCGCACGAAGGGCGCCATGGTCAGGGCGGCGAAGAAGCCGTAGACCACGGTCGGGATGCCGGCCAGGATCTCCAGGATCGGCTTCAGCCAGGTGCGCAGGCCCGGGCTGGCGTATTCCGACATGAAGATGGCCGACATCAGCCCGACCGGAACCGCCACCGCCATGGCGATGCCGGTGATCAGCAGCGTGCCGGCGAACAGCGGGATCGCGCCGAAGGAGCCGCTGGACCCCACCTGATCGGCGCGCATGGCCATCTGCGGGCTCCAGTGCGTGCCGAACAGGAACTCCAGCGGGTTGACCACCGCGAAGAAGCGCATCGCCTCGAACAGCAGCGACAGCACGATGCCGATGGTGGTCAGGATGGCGACCAGCGAGCAGATGACCAGCGCGATGTTGGCGGTGCGCTCCACCCGGTTGCGGGCGCGCAGGTCGGGGTCGATCCGGCCGCGGGCGTAAAGCAGGCCGCCGATGGCGATGCAGCAGCCGATGACCAGAAGGCTCCAGTCGCCGAGCGCGTGCAGCCGCACATAGCGCTCCGCCGCGGCGACCACCTCCGGATCGGGCTCGCGGCCCGTGGTGACGCCGTGGGCGAGGTTCAGGATGTCGGCGCGCAGCAGGCCGATCGCCTGGGCGTCGCCCTGGACCAGACGGTCCGGCAGGCCGGCCAGGACCATCTGCATGACCAGCCAGCCTTCCGACGCGCCCCAGAAGGCGAAGAGCAGCAGGGCCGGCAGCCCCGCCCAGAGCGCGACGTAGAAGCCGTGGTAGGACGGCACCGAATGAAGCTCGACGATGCGGCCGCCGACGGAGGCGACGGCGCGCGACCGGCCCATCTGGTAACCGATCACTGTGAGCAGGGCCAGAATGATGAGCAGTACCGTGAGCTGCATGCGAAACCGCCGGAAATGGGCTGAAAACGGGCTCTTACCACAAACGGGAAACCGGCGGCCCCCCTCAGGAGGACCGCCGGTTCCGTCAGCCGGTCAGAGCTGGAGCGGGGTCAGGTTGGTCGCCGAGGTGCGGGCCGCGTCGCGCTCCGCCTTCGGCAGGGAGATCAGACCCTTGTCGGCCAGATAGCCGTCCTCGCCCATCGCGCGCTCCGAGGTGAACTCGGCGACGAACTCGCGGATGCCCGGGACGACGCCGGCGTGGGCGTTCTTCACGTAGACGTACAGCGAGCGGGCGACCTCGTACTTGCCCGAGGCGACCGTCTCCGGGGACAGCTCGACGCCGTCCATCTTGGCGGTCTGCAGCTTGTCGCGGTTCTGGTCGTAGAAGCTGTAGCCGAACACGCCGAAGGCGTCGGGGTTGGCGGTCAGCTTCTGGACGATCAGGTTGTCGTTCTCGCCGGCCTCGACGTAGCCGCCGTCCTCGCGGATCGACAGGCAAGCCTTCTCGCGGGCCTTCTCGTCGGCGACGATGGTCTTCACCGCGGCCACCTTCTTGCAGCCTTCGAGCATCACCAGCTCGTTGAAGCTGTCACGGGTGCCGGACGTCGGGGGCGGGCCGAGGACCTCGATCTCCTTGTTCGGCAGCTTGGCGTCGATGTCCGACCACTTCTTGTAGGGGTTGGCGACCATCTTGCCGTCCACCGGCACTTCCTTGGCCAGCGCCTTCCACAGGATCTCGGTGGTCAGGTCGGTGTGCGGGGCCTGCTTGGAATAAGCCAGCGCGATGCCGTCGTAGCCGATCTTCAGCTCGGTGATCTGGGCGACGCCGTTGGCGGCGCACTGCTCGACCTCGGACTTCTTGATGCGGCGGGACGCGTTGGCGACGTCCGGGTGCTGCGGGCCGACGCCCGCGCAGAACAGCTTCAGACCGCCGCCGGTGCCGGTCGATTCGACGACCGGGGTCTTGAACTTGCCGCCCTTGCCGAACGCTTCGGCAACCGCCGTGGTGAACGGGAACACGGTCGAGGAGCCGACGGCGCGGATCTGGTCGCGCGACTGGGCGTTCGCGGCCCCCGCGAAGGCGGCGGTCATGGCGACGACCGCCGCGGCGGTGACGGCGAGCTTCTTGGAATTCACGGTGATCCCTCCGATGGTCCGGTTGCCTCTTTACCGGGGAACGCGTTGGTCCGACCCCGTGCCGCTTCCCCCAGGGGGCGGGCGGCTTGCGGGGCGGACACTAGTCGGGGTCCGCGACTCGCTGATTACGGTTTTATGACAGTTTCATGACGACGCCCACTTTCGGTCACGCCGGACGGGGCAACCGCAACCTCTAGGCTTGGCGCCGCACCGGCTCCGCGGCGGCGCCGCCTTCGGACGCCTCTTCGGACGCGGCGGGCAGATAGACCGTGAAGGTGCTGCCCACGCCGACGGCGCTCTCGATGGTCAGCCGCCCGCGGTGGCGGTTCACGATGTGCTTCACGATGGCCAGCCCCAGCCCGGTGCCGCCCATGGCCCGCGACCGCGCGGCGTCCACGCGGTAGAAGCGCTCGGTCAGGCGCGGCAGATGGGTGCGGGCGATGCCCTCCCCCTGGTCGCGCACCGCGACGGCGACCATCGGCAGCCCCCGCCCGCCGCGGCCCGCCGGGCCGGACACCCCCACCGCCATGCCGTCGGCGAGCGAGACGGCGACGGTCACGTCGGTGTTCTCGCGCGTGTATTTGATCGCGTTGCTGACGAGGTTCTGGAAGACCTGGGTGAGCTGGTCCTCGTCGCCGACCACCGCCGGCAGCCCGTCCGGCGCCTCCAGCGCCAGGCGGATGCGGCGGCTTGCCGCCTTCAGCTCCAGCGCGGCCATCACCCCGTCCAGCCGGTCCAGCACATCGACCCGCCCGGCGGGCGGCATGTGCTCGTCCAGCTCGATCCGCGACAGCGACAGCAGGTCGTTGACGAGGCGGGCCATGCGGCTGGCCTGATCCTGCATGATCGACAGGAAGCGGTCGTGCGCCTCCAGATCGTCGCGGGCGGGGCCGCGCAGCGTCTCGATGAAGCCCAGCAGCGAGGACAGCGGCGTGCGCAGCTCGTGGCTGGCGTTGGCGATGAAGTCGGCGCGCATCTGCTCCGACCGGCGCAGCGCGGTGATGTCGTGCAGCGTCAGGATGACCATCCGCCCCGGCACCGCCCCCGTCCCCGCCCCGGCGGGGGGAAGCAGCCCGTCCTCGTCGGGGATCGGACGGGGGGCGCGCCGCTGGAAGGGCTTCACCCGCACCTCGAACATGCGCTCCACCGGCACCGGCAGGCTGAATTCCAGGATGCGGGAGGCGCCGCCCTTCAGCACCGCGTCCACCGCCTCCAGAACCGCCGGATTGCGCAGCGAGGCCGCGAGGTCGCGGTCCAGGATGCGGTCGCCGAACAGGGCGCGCGCCGCCTGGTTGGCCCGCACCACTTGGCGCTCCGCCCCTCCCACCAGGACCAGCGGGTCGTGCAGCGCCTCGATGATCGATTCGTTGGCTTCGAGCTGGGTCAGCGCCAGTTCGGTGCGGGCGCCCATGACCCGGTGCAGCCGCACCCCCGCCGCCGCCGCCGCCCGCACCGGGCCGGAGGCCGTGACGGGCAGGGGTGGAAGCGGCTCCGCCGGGCCGGCGGCGAGCCGTGCGGCGTGGTCGGCCACCGTCCGCAGGTCGCGGAAATAGACCTGGAGCATCAGCGCCACCCCGCCCAGCCCGGCCAGACCGCCCAGAACCGCCACCAGCGGTCCGATTGTCCCCTGCCGCCACAGCCACCACAGGGCCGGCAGCAGCGGCACCAGCACAAGGGCGGCGGCAAGGATCAACCGGAGGGGCGGCATCGGCTTTGCGGGCATGATCGGCGCTTTCCGTGCGTCGGACGGACGGTTTCGGGGACGGAACTCCGCTTTTACACCATCCCGCAAGCCGATGAGCGGGCGTCACAAAAGATTAACGCGCGGAAAAAGCCGACGCGCGGGCCGGGATCATCGCCCGGCCCGCGCGTCGTCCGAAGAGCGCTCCCCCGCTTACCAGGGCAGCGAGTCGTGGGCCGCCAGCGCCGCCGCGGTGACCAGATCGTTGACCGAGGCGCCCATGGTGACGATCTGCGCCGGCTTGTCCAAGCCGATCAGCAGCGGGCCGATCATCTGGCCGCCGGCCATCTTGTTCAGCAGCTTGGCCGTGATGTTGGCCGAATGCAGGCCCGGCATGATCAGCACGTTGGCCGGACCCGACAGGCGGCAGAACGGGTAGACCCGCTTCATGAGCTGGTAGTCCAGCGCCACGTCCGCCGACATCTCCCCGTCATACTCGAAATCGACGCGGCGCTTGTCGAGGATCTCGATGGCCTCGCGCAGCGGGTCGGTGTTCGGGTGCGGGTGCTGGCCGAAGTTGGAGAAGGACAGCAGCGCCACCCGCGGCTCATGCCCCATCTGGCGCGCCTTGGCCGCGGCACCGATGGCGATGTCGGCCAGGGTCTGGCCGTTCGGCCGGACATGCACCGTGGTGTCGGCGATCAGCACCGTGCGGTTGCGCGTCAGGAAAACGTGCAGGCCGAAGACCGGCTCGTTCGCCTTGGCGTCGATGACCCGGCGGATCTCCTCGAAGGCCACGCCGAAGGTGCGGGTGATGCCGGTCACCATGGCGTGCGCGTCGCCCTGCGCCACCATCAGCGCGGCGAAGACGTTGCGGTCCTGGTTCACCATGCGCTGGCAGTCGCGCAGCAGGGCACCCTTGCGCTGCATCCGGCGGTACAGATAGTCGCTGTAGCGGCGGTTGGCGTCGGAGATGCGGGCGTTGTGGATTTCCAGCGAGACGCCGGACTGGCCCATCGCGGCGAGCTGCTCCTTGATGACCTCCTCGCGGCCGATCAGCACCGGCGTGCCGAAGCCGGCGGCGCGGTAGGCGAGCGCCGCGCGGATCGTCCGCTCCTCCTCGCCCTCGGCGAAGACGACGCGGCGCGGGTTGGCCTTCACCTTCTCCAGGATGAGCTGGAGGCTGTCCGCCGTGGGGTCGAGACGGGTGCGCAACGAATTCTTGTAGCCCGCCAGATCGACGATGGGCTTGCGCGCCACGCCGGTTTCCATGGCGGCCTGGGCCACCGCGGCGGGGACCGTCACGATCAGACGCGGGTCGAAGGGCACCGGGATGATGTATTCCGGCCCGTAGCGCAGGCGGCGGCCCGAATAGGCGGCGTCCACCTCGTCCGGCACGTCCTCGCGCGCCAGCGCGGCCAGCGCCTTGGCGGCGGCGACCTTCATCGCCTCGTTGATGGTGGTGGCCCGCACGTCCAGCGCGCCGCGGAACAGGTAGGGGAAGCCCAGGACGTTGTTGACCTGGTTCGGGTAGTCGGAGCGGCCCGTCGCCACGATGGCGTCGGAGCGGACGGCCTTCACCTCCTCCGGGGTGATTTCCGGATCGGGGTTGGCCAGCGCGAAGATGATCGGCTTCGCCGCCATCGACTTGACCATCTCCGGCGTCATCGCGCCCTTGGCCGACAGGCCGACGAACACGTCCGAACCGGCGACCGCCTCCTGGAGCGTGCGCTTGTCCGTCTCCACCGCGAAGGACGACTTCCACTGGTTCATGCCGTCGGTGCGGCCCCGGTAGACCACGCCCTTGGTGTCGCACAGCGTGATGTTCTCGCGCGGCACGCCCATGGTGGTGAACAGCTCGGCGCAGGCGATGCCCGCCGCACCGGCGCCGTTGACCACCATCTTCACGTCCCGGATGTTCCGCCCGGTGATGTCGCAGGCGTTGATCAGGCCGGCGGCGGCGATGATCGCGGTGCCGTGCTGGTCGTCGTGGAAGACGGGGATGTCCAGCAGCTCGCGCAGGCGCTCCTCGATGATGAAGCAGTCCGGCGCCTTGATGTCCTCCAGGTTGATGCCGCCGAAGCTCGGCCCCAGGAAGCGGACGCAGTTGACGAACTCGTCCACGTTCTTGGTGTCGACCTCCAGGTCGATGCCGTCCACGTCGGCGAAGCGCTTGAAGAGGACCGCCTTGCCCTCCATCACCGGCTTGGACGCGAGCGCGCCCAGGTCGCCCAGACCCAGCACCGCCGTGCCGTTGGAGATGACGGCGACGATGTTGCCCTTGGCCGTGTAGTCGTAGGCCGTGCTGGGGTCTTCCGCGATGCGCAGGCAGGGAACGGCCACGCCCGGCGAATAGGCCAGCGACAGGTCGCGCTGGGTCGTCAGCGGCTTGGTGGGCGAGATCTCCAGCTTGCCCGGACGCCCGGAGGAGTGCAGCAGAAGGGCTTCTTCGTCGGTGACGCGCTTTGTATCGGGTTCGGTCATCGGGGTTCGGTTCCTGAGGGGAGGCTGTCGCAGCCGTTCTTTTTTGGGCCGGCCGGCCTTGTTGTGCTTGGTGCTTGTTCTGCCTGGTTCCGGCCGGTCGGGCGGCGGATGTTAGCCCGCGCGGGCGCCGCCCGCCAGAGCCGGATCGCACGAAAGATGCGAATTTTGCCCGATATGCGACATATCAGACCACGAAAAACGCCGAAGCAATCGTTTCGTGTCCGAAAAGAGGCTCAGCAGCCCTCGGCCATGTCGTAGATGGCGTCCATGTCGCTGATGAGCACCTTGTTGCCTTCCTGCAGCGAGATGACCCCGGCGGTCTTCAGCTGCGTGAAGGTGCGGCTGACCGTCTCGGTGGTCAGGCCCAGATAATCGGCGATGTCGGCCCGGCTCATCGGCACATAGACAGGGTTTTCCTTGTGCCCGCGCCGGGCGGCGCGCTGGGACAGCATCAGCAGGAAGGAGCAGATCTTCTCCTTCGCCGTCTTGCGGCCCAGCAGGAGCATCTGGTCCTGCGCCGCCGCCAGTTCGTTGGAGGCCATGGAGAAGAGGCGGCGCTGCATCTTCGGGAACTCGTCCATCAGCGCGTCGATCTTCTTGCGCGGGAAGCGGCAGAGAGTCGCCGTGGTCACGGTTTCCGCGGTGTAGGCGTAGCTCTCGTTGACGGCCAGCCCCAGGAAGTCGCCGGTGACCAGGAATCCGGTGATCTGCCGGCGCCCGTCCGGCAGCAGCTTGTAAAGCTTCACGGTGCCGGCGGTGACGTTGTAGAGGGCGTCCGCCGCGTCGCCTTCGCTGAACAGCGTCTGGCCGGCTTCGACACGCGCGGTCTGGAGGATGTCGGCGAGACGGCGCAGTTCCTCGGGGTCCAGGGCGGCACAGACGGTCAGGCTGCGCACGGGACAGGCCCCGCAGGGATTCATCTCATTCGCCGCGCCCTTTTCGCGGGCGCGTCCCATGTCGAAGGGTGGCATGGCATGACCCAGCCCTTAGCCGTACATCGCGCCCATAATCGTCATAATCGGTCTGTTTCGCAACGGTGCTCGCACGGGCCGTTGCCGAATTGCCATACGGATGCCCTTATGCGCGGCCCCTCAGCGCCCCTTCGGCGGGGCGGACGGCTCGGCGCTCGGGCGCGGCGGCTCGTCGTCGAACAGGATGCGGTGGGCCGCCCCGTCGAGATCGTCAAACTGCCCGGACTTCAGAGCCCACAGGAACGCCCCCAGGCCCATCAGCCCCAGGCTCAGCGCGATCGCGATCAGATAGAGAAGCTCGGTCATCGGTCAGGTCCTTGGTCACCGCGCCGCGGCTGAGCCGGAGCGCGTTGGCGATAACGATCAGAGAGGAGGAGGACATGGCCAGCGCGGCCAGAAGCGGCGTCAGCATGCCCGAAATGGCGACCGGCACCGCGATCAGGTTGTAGACCAGCGCGATGGCGAAATTCTGGCGCACCAGCCGCCCGGAACGGCGGGACACCTCGAACGCCTCCAGGATGGGGCGCAGGCGGCGGCCCTGAAACACCACGTCGGCGGCGGTCTGGCTGACGTCCACCGCGGTGGAGGGCGACATCGACACGCTGGCCGCGGCCAGCGCCGGGGCGTCGTTCAGCCCGTCGCCGACCATCAGCACCTTGCGGCCCTCGGCGGCGAGCCCGTCCAGAACGGCGGTCTTTTCGGCGGGCGTCTGGCCGGCGCGCCAGTCCTCGATGCCCAGTTGCGCGGCCACGGCGGCCACCGCGCCGCGGCGGTCGCCGGACAGCAGCCGCACGTCCAGGCCCCGCG
>NZ_JAUJFI010000106.1 GCF_030849505.1 Azospirillum isscasi
CTCGCCGCGGCGGGCGCGGGCGGGCTCGTCCGGCGCCGTGGCGACCCAGCGGGCCAGCGCCGGACGGATCACCGAATCGAGCAGCGGCGGCGGCGAGTCGCGCCAGTCCTCCCAGGGGAAGAACTCGTACAGGCCGCGCCACTCCGCCCCGTCGATGCGCAGCGGCGCCTCGCGCAGCAGCGCCAGATAGCCGACCACCAGCGAGCGCGGTCCGCCGAACAGCTCGTGCGGGTCGCGGTAGCGGTCGCCGAAGCTGTAGAGCTGCTCGACATAGCGCAGCGCCAGCCCCGCCCGGTCCTCGGCCACCGCGCGCAGGCCGTCCTGAAGGGTGCGGAAGCGTTCGGGATCGAAGGGCGCGCCGGGCAGGGCGTCGCGGTGGGGCGGCGGCTCGTCGCCGCGGCGGTGCGATTCGGGGATCTCGAAGCCGCTGCGCACGGTCACCACGCGCGGCTCAGCGCCATTCACCGAGGTGACGTTCACCGAAACGATGGCCGCCGTCAGGCCGATCTGTGTTTCCCCCGCCACGCGCCGTCCGCCTCCCCCCTGCCGAACCGTCGGCGGCAGGATAAGCGGGCCGCCGCGGCAAATCACCGGTCTTTCCGCCGGGCACCCCCGTGAAATCTCGCCGCAAGCCGGGCCGGCATGACACTTTTGTGACTCCCCACGGGCGCCGGGAATGTTACACCAGCCGCGACGCTGAGGCTCGCGCGAGTCCCCGTGTCGTGGGCGGGTGCTATTTGGAGAACCACGCATGCTGAATCTGTTCCGGGCCCTGATGCCGCGCGAAGAACGGTTTTTCGACCTGTTCGCCGAACACGCCCGGACGGTCGCCACCGGCGCCGAGGCGCTGCGGGCGATGATGACCAGCGGCCAGGACCTGGAGGAGCGGTTCCGCACCATCCGCGAGGTCGAAAGCGAGGCCGACGCCATCGAGAAGGAAATCCAGCTCGCCGTCCACCGCACCTTCATCGTGCCCTTCGACCGTTCGGACATCCAGGAACTCGGCAAGCGGATGGACGACGTGCTCGACTTCATCGAGGAGACCGCGCGTCACCTCGTGGAGGCGGGCTTCACCGACTACACGCCGGAGATGCACGCCCAGGCCGACGCCATCGTGCGCTGCACCGCCCGGCTGAACGCGGGCATCCCCCTGCTCCGCGACATCCCCAAGCACGTCGAGCAACTCCACGCGATGACCGCCGAGGTCTCGCGGATCGAGAGCGAAGGCGACCGGCTCCTGCGCGAGGCCAAGCACCGGCTGCGCGACGAGAGCGGCGGGCTCGACGCCCCCATCACCCACCGCCACGCCCTTCAACGCGAGATCGTCGAGCTGCTGGAACGCGTGCTCGACGCCTGCGAGGACGTGGCCGACACCATCGACGGCATCATCGTCGAACAGGTCTGAAACCCATGGAAGCCGCTACCCTCGCCCTGCCCATCCTGATCGGGCTGATCGGCGTCGCCCTCCTTTTCGATTTCCTCAACGGTCTGCACGACGCGGCCAACTCCATCGCCACCGTGGTGTCCACCCGCGTGCTGTCGCCGCGGACCGCCGTCGCCATGGCCGCCTTCTTCAACTTCATCGCCTTCCTGTTCTTCGGATTGCATGTGGCGACCACCATCGGCACCGGCATCGTCGGGGCGGGGGTGGTGGACCCGCACGTCATCTTCGGCGCGCTGATGGGCGCCATCGTCTGGAACGTCTTCACCTGGTGGCTGGGCATCCCGTCCAGCTCGTCCCACGCGCTGATCGGCGGCCTCGTCGGGGCCGGCGTGGCGAAGGCGGGGCTGGACGCCATCGTGGTGTCCGGTCTGGCCAAAACCGCCGCGGCCATCGTCGTCTCGCCCGTCGTCGGCTTCCTGCTGGCCAGCGTGATGATGGTGGCGGTGTCCTGGCTGTTCCGGCGCACCACCCCCTTCGCGGTGGACCGGCTGTTCCGCCATGTGCAGATCGGCTCCGCCGCGCTCTACAGCCTGGGGCACGGCGGCAACGACGCGCAGAAGACCATGGGCATCATCGCCGTCCTGCTCTATTCGCAGGGGCTGCTGGGGCCGACCTTCCACGTCCCCTTCTGGGTGGTCATCACCTGCCAGGCGGCGATGGGGCTCGGCACGCTGTTCGGCGGCTGGCGCATCGTGAAGACCATGGGGTCCAAGCTGACCGATCTGAAGCCGGTCCAGGGCTCCTGCGCGGAGACGGGCGGGGCGATCACCCTGTTCGCCGCGACGTGGCTGGGCGTGCCGGTCAGCACGACCCACACCATCACCGGCGCCATCATCGGCGTCGGCGCCGCCCGCCGCACCAGCGCGGTCCGCTGGGGCCTGGCGCAGGGCATCGTCATGGCCTGGGTCATCACCCTGCCGGCGACCGCCGTCGTGGGAGCCGTCTTCTACGAGTTGTCGCGGGTTCTGTGGTAAAGCGGAAAAGCGAAAAGGGCGGCCCGAGGCCGCCCTTTTTCGTACCATCCGCGTTTTGTAATGGAGCGGGCGAAGGGATTCGAACCCTCGACCCCAACCTTGGCAAGGTTGTGCTCTACCCCTGAGCTACGCCCGCGCCGCTCCAGCGAAGGAGCGCCCGTATACGCCCCGGCGGCGGCGAAGGCAAGCCCCAATTTTCTCCACGACACCAAATCCGTGCGCCGAAGGAGCGCCGGCACGGCGGACAGGCAGGCCGCCGCTTGCCGATTGTACGGGAAAACATACCAACATATGTTAGACTGCCGCGTTCAGAACGAAATTGCCGATCCCTTGTTTTGAATGTCTGCGCGTTTGAATTTGCACCCTCTAATATGCCGATGACGCTCCGCAGGGGGGCTTCGATGGCCGGAACGGACAGGGAGTTGGGCGGATTGCAAGCGATGCCCATACCCATGCCCAAGCCCAAACCCAAGCCGCCGCCCTCCGCGGACCCGGCGGACGGTGGCTCGTCCCGCCGCAACAGCGCGGAACGCAAGGTCGTGACCGTCCTGTTCGCCGACATCGTCGAATCCTCCAGCATGGTGTCGGGCCGCGACCCGGAGGAGGCCGACCAGACCCTTCTCACCATCCTGCAAATCCTGACCGACGCGGTGGAGCGCTACGGCGGCACGGTGGCCCAGGTGCTGGGCGACGGCATCATGGCGGTGTTCGGCGCCCCCTCCGCGCAGGAGGACCACGCGCTGCGCGCCTGCCTCGCCGCGCAGGACATCGCCCGGTCGGCCATCGATTCGGACGAGTTCAAGATGCGCATCGGCATCAGCTCCGGCGAGGTGGTGGCCCAGATCATCGAGACGGGTGTGTGGACCGACTACCGCACCGTGGGCGAGACCGTGCATGTCGCCGCCAAGCTGCAGCAGCGGGCGGCGCCCAACAGCGTGCTGCTGAGCCGCGAGACGCTGGACCTCGTGCCCACGGGCCTGACCGTCCGCCCGGCGGGCGTGCTGCGCCTGTCCGCCACGGCGGAGCCGGTGGCCGCCTTCGCGCTGGAGGCGGCGCGGGCGATGCGGCGCACGGCCATGGACCTGCTGTCCGCCGAAGGCAACCTGTTCGTCGGGCGCCGGCCCGAACTGGCGGTGCTGACCGGCGCGCTGCGGCGGGCCGAGCGGGGCGACGGGGCCTGCGTCCTCCTGACCGGGGAGGCCGGAATCGGCAAGTCGCGGCTGACCGGGGAGCTGATGCGCAGCCCGGAGGCCACCGCCTTCACCACGACCATCTGGCCGCAATTCCCGATCCGCCGCCTGGGCGACCCCGACGACCTGGAGGCGGCGGCCCGCTGCCTCGCCCTGTCCGTCTGCGGGGCCGCGGACGGGGGTGCGGTGGCGCGCCTGACCGCCGCCGCCGCCCGCAACGGCGGCGAGTTGGCCGGCGAGGCGATGCGGGAATTGCTGGGGCAGCCCTCCGTCCATCCGCTGTGGCAGGGCCTGGACCCGGCCCAGAAGGCGGATTTCAGCGTCGAGGGGCTGGTCGCCGCGGTCCGCGGGCTGTCGGTGGAGCGTCCGCTGCTGATCCTGGTGGAGGACGCGCACTGGACGCGCGGGCTGACCAACCGCCTGCTGGACGCCCTGGCCGAGGGGGTGGAGGACGCCCGGGTCTTCGTGCTGGTCACCTCACGGCTGGACACGCCGGGCGGCTGGACCGCGCCGGACCACATCCACGCGGTCGCGCTGGAGCCGCTGGAGCCGCTCCAGGCCGACGAGTTCCTCGACCACTGGCTGGGCCACAGCCCGTCGCTGGCCGACCTGAAGGCGCGGGTGGCGGCGCAGAGCCAGGGCGTGCCGCTCTATCTGGAGGAATCGCTGCGCACGCTGGAGACGACCGGCGCCATCGTCGGCAGTCCGGGCCGCTACAGCCTGGGCAAGGCGGACGCCCGCGTGGCCCTGCCGGCCACGGTGCACGGGCTTCTGGCCTCGCGGATCGACGCGCTGGAACCCGGCCCGCGGCGGGTGCTGATGCACGCGGCGGTGATCGGCACCTCGGTCGATGTGGGCCTGCTGCGCGCCGTATCCCCCATCCCCGCCGCCGAACTGCCGGCGGTGCTGGCCCGGCTGGAGCAGAGCGGCTTCTTCGCCCGCTCCCGCCTGCTGCCGAACCTGGAGCTGACCTTCCGCCACGCGCTGGTGCAGGAGGTCGCCTACGCCACCCTGACCAAGCGGGAGCGCCAGCCGCTGCACGGGCGCGTCCTGCACGCGCTGCGCCGGCGGTCCGACCGCAACCTGCCCAACCGGGCCGAACTGATCGCCCACCACGCCTTCTACGCCGAGGATTGGCCGCTCGCCTGCGCCTACGGCCGCCGGGCGGGGCGCCGGGCGGAGATGCGCTGCAAGCATTTCGACGCCGGGCGCTTCTACGAGCAGGCGCTGAAGGCCCTGGAGCATCTGCCGGAGACCCGCCGCAACACGCAACGGCGGATCGACCTGTGGATCGCCATCCCCCTCGTCCTGCTGCCGCAGGGCCGCCAGTTGGCCGGCGATCCGCTGGAGAAGGCGCGGGACATGGCGCTGGGCATCGGCGACCGCATCCGCTACGCCCGCGCCACCTCGCTCAAGGCGTCCTTCCAGTGGGTTTACGGCGTTCTGGACGGGGCCATCGCGCTCAGCCGCAGCGCTCTGGACCATCTGGGGGACCGGGGGACGGTGGAACTGCGCATCCAGGGGCTGATGCGGCTGGGCGGGATGCTGGTGGACAAGGGGCATTTCCCGGAGGCCCGGGAGAAGCTGGAGCTGGCCCGCAGCCTGGCGCTCGCCCACGCCCCGCGTGCCCGGTTCGGCCTGACCGCGGTGGCGGTCGCCATCACCGCCGCCTATCAGGGACGCTGCCTGGCCGAGCTGGGGCGCGACGACGAGGCCGTCCGGGTGATGCTCCACGCGCTCGACATCGCGGAGGAGGTCGGGCACGCCTTCTCCGTGTCGTCGGTGAAGGTCCATCTGGCGCTGGTCCACATCATCGGCCAGCGCTTCACCGCGGCGCTGCCGCTGCTGAAGGACGCCGTGACGATCACGGAGGCGACGCGCCTGCACATCTTCCAGCCGATCACGCTGGGCGCGCTGGGCTATGCCATCGCGCGGTCCGGCGGGGCGGCGGAAGGGGCGCGCCTGCTGAACGCCAGCCTGGAACAGGCGCACATCCTGAACCACTCGCTGCCCCGGCCGCGGATTCTGAACTGGATGTCCGACCTGGCCCTGGAAACGGCGCAGCACGACACCGCGGTCGGCTGCGCCGTCAAGGCCCTGGGGATCGCCACCGAAGCCGGGCAACTCTCCGAACAGGGCTGGTCCCACTTCGCGCTGGCCCAGGCCCTTGCCGCCACCGACCGGTTTCCGGACGCCATGGAGCATCTGACGGCCGCCGAGACGATGAGCCGCCAGCTTTCCATGAGGCCGCTTGCCGAGCGTTGCCGGACCTTCCGCCGCTGCCTCGTCGCGTCCGGCGCGGTGACGTAGCGTACAGCACCGTTCCGGCGCACGGTCCACCGCGCGGCGGTTTCACACCACCGCGGAAGGACCGCCCCGTCTCCACCCGAAGCGCGTCAGGCCACCAGCGTGATGCAGCCCGCGTCGGTGCTGCGGAAATGGTTCAGCACATAGACCCGGACGCTGGTGGCGAAGGGGATGCCCTCCGTCCGGGTGTCGTGGATGTCGGCGCACAGCGCCTCCAGCGACTTGCCCTGGGACTTGGCGATGTCCTTCAGACCGTCCCAGATCGTCGCCTCCAGCCGCAGGCTGGCGCGGCGCCCCCCGACCGTCAGCGAGCGCGTGACCACGGCGGGCGGAGCGGTGAGCGAGCTGAGGTCGGCCATCTCGTCGAGGCTGCGGGGAATGCGGCGGTCCAACTTCATCGGTACGCTCCTGTCTCGGCTTGGCTTGGCGATTCTCGGCCTGGCGAATTTTCCCGGATCTCCGGATTTTCTCCGGAGACGAAACATGCGTGTGTGCGCGTGTAGGCGATTTTTACCCGGGGATGACCCGTCCGGCATGTGAAGTTCTTCACAGTCCAGGCGGGTCATCCCGGCCAAGGTTCCGACATACCGCGGTATTCGCGGTGTCGTGAAACCCCAGGCCAGGAGCCGCCCCCATGACCGCCATCATCGATCAGACCGCCCTCGTCCGTGGCGCCGACGGCCGCCTCTTCGCCGTGTCCGCCCAGGGCGTGACCGAGGTCGCCGAGCAGGCCGCCGCGCTGACCGCCTCCGCCCGCATCGGCGACCGCCGCGCCTTCAACGGCGACGACCACGAGGCCGCCCGCCACGCGATCACCCCGGGCCTCTGACGGCGGGACGACCCTGTTCATCGGGCCTGTATTCGGGCCGTGGCGGCCGGCGTTTTTCCCTGACCGGCCCGCCACGGTCCCGCCCGATCCCTTCTTCCTTCGCCGGTTTCCGTTCCGGTTCATCGCGGGCATCCCACAGCGGAGACCGTCCCCATGCCCCTCGACGACATCCGCCGCACCGCCCGGGACCCGGCCATGGCCGACCAGCCTCTCAAAACCCACACCACCGGCACCCACCGGATCGCCGCCCCGGAACAGACTCTGGCCCGCGTCGCCCCCTTGCTTCCCGTGATGGGCATCACGCGGGTGGCGAACGTCACGGGGCTGGACACGGTCGGCATCCCGGTCGTGATGGTGGCCCGCCCGAATTCCCGCTCCATCTCCGTCGCCCAGGGCAAGGGCGTGACCCTGGCCGCCGCCAAGGCGTCGGGCGTCATGGAGTCGATCGAGAGCTTCCACGCCGAACGCATCGCCCTGCCCCTGAAATACGCCAGCTACGACGAGCTGCGCTGGACCCACCGGGTGGTGGACGTGGCCCGCCTGCCGCGCCTGTCCACCAGCGCCTTCACCCCCCACACCCCGATGCTGTGGATCGAGGGCGACGAACTGCTGGGCGGCGGGCGGGCGTGGGTGCCCTTCGAGACGGTGCACCTGAACTTCACCCTGCCGATGCCGCCGGGGACCGGCTGCTTCCTTGCCGGGTCGAACGGGCTGGCCTCCGGCAACAGCCTCGCCGAGGCGACCGCCCACGCGATGGCCGAGCTGGTCGAGCGCGACGCCGCGACCCTGTGGCGCCTGAAATCCCCGGAGGCCCAGGCGGCGACCCGCATCGACCCCGCCACCGTCGCCGATCCCGTCTGCCGGTCGCTGCTGGACCGGTTCGGCGACGCCGGCGTCGCGGTCGGGCTGTGGGACATCACCAGCGACATCGGCCTGCCGGCCTTCCTCTGCCGCATCGCGACGATGGAGGACACGCCGCAGCACTCCATCCGCCCGGCCATGGGCATGGGCTGCCACGCCGCGCCGGAGGTCGCCCTGTCCCGCGCCCTGACCGAGGCGGCGCAGAGCCGGCTGACCTTCATCGCCGGGGCGCGCGACGACATGCCCCGCTCCGAATACGAACGCCACCTCGACCCGGCGCGGCACGCGCGCTGGAAGGCGCTGATCACCGGCGGCGCCGGGCGCCGCGACGCCGGCGCGATCCCCAGCCTCGCCGGGCGCACCGTCGAGGAGGATCTGGCGGTCCAGCTCGACCGGCTGCGCGCCGCCGGGATCGAGGAGGCCGTGGCGGTGGACCTGACCAAGCCGGAATTCGGCATCGCCGTGGTCCGCATGGTCATCCCCGGCCTGGAAGGGCTGGACTCTTCCCCGGATTATGTGATGGGCGCGCGGGCCCGCGCCGTGGCCGGCGTCTGATACCTATATATAAGAGAGCGAAGGCGGAGACTCCCATGCAGACGCCGGACGGCCTTTACGTCTTCCTCGGCCCCACCCTGCCCCGCGCCGACGCGGCCCGCCTGCTGGACGCCGCCTATCTGCCGCCGGTCGCCCAGGGCGACATCATCCGGCTGTGCGAGCGCAGGCCGCGGGCCATCGGCATCGTTGACGGTTTCTTCGAGAACGTCCCGTCCGTCTGGCACAAGGAAATCCTGCACGCCATCCACCGGGGCGTCGCGGTGTTCGGGGCCTCCAGTATGGGCGCGCTGCGCGCCGCGGAGCTGCATCCCTTCGGCATGATCGGCGTCGGCGCCGTCTTCGAAGCCTTCCGCGACGGACGGCTGGAGGACGACGACGAGGTGGCGGTGATCCACGGCCCCGCCGAGCTTGGCTACCCCAGCCTGTCCGAAGCGATGGTGAACATCCGCCGCACCCTGGCCGACGCCGTGCAGGGGGGCGTCGTCCCCGCCGCCACGGCGCGGCGGCTGGAGGCCATCGCCAAGGCCCTGCCCTACCGGGAGCGCGGCTATGGCCGGATGCTCCGCCTGGCCGCCGCCGAGGGGATGCCGGAGGAGGAGCTGGCCGACTTCCGCCATTGGCTGCCCGGCGGACGCTTCGACCAGAAACGGGAGGACGCGGTGGAGCTGCTCCAGACCATGCGCCGCTGGGCCGCCGCCGGAGCGCCCGCCCCCGCGGCGCGCTTCCATTTCGAGCACACCGCCCTGTGGGACCGCGCCCTGCGCGACGCCGTGCTTTAGCGGAAAACGGGGGAATCCTCTGGACTGGCCGCCCGCCGGGTGCCATGAACGGTCGGACGGCGCGCAATCGGGACCGTGAACGCCCATGGCCTTACCTAAGGATGTTGCCGGTATTTTACGGCGCAACCACATGTTGGGCGTTCTCGACGACGCCCGGATGCAGGAGCTTGTCGCGCTGGGCCGGGTGTCGCGGTTCCAGGAAAACCAGACCGTCTTTGAAAAGGGCGATCCCGGCGATTGCCTCTACGCCATCATGAAGGGGCAGATCGCCATCTCCACCTCCTCGGAGGATGGAAAGACGATGCTGCTCAACATTCTGAACCCTGGCGACGTGCTGGGGGAGATCGCGCTGATCGACGGGAAGAACCGCACCGCCGGCGCCACCGCGCTGCGCCCATCGGAGCTGTTCCGCATCGACCGTCCGGAATTCATCTCCTTCCTGGAGCGGCACCCGTCCCTGTGCATCCGGATGATGGGCGTGCTGTGCGAACGGCTGCGCTGGGTGTCGGAGAACATCGAGGATGCGGTTTTCCACGATGTGCCGCGCCGGCTGGCACGGCGTATCCTTCTGCTGGCGGACACCTATGGGCAGCGAACCCCTGCGGGTCTGCGCGTCAACCAGCCGGTGTCCCAGGAAGCGCTTGCGGCAATGCTGGGTGTCACCCGGGAGATGGTCAACAAGAGTCTGCGTGCTCTGCGCAATTCTGGTACTATTACCTATTCCAAAGGTTTTATCGTGATCATCAATCTGAACACGCTGAAGGATATGGCCGGGGAATCCGATGACGTGCCGTAAGACCACCCCGCACATCTGATGAGTTTTATCGTCGCAAATTTTTTCAATCGCGCTATATTGGCTTCGGTGCATAAAACATGGCTGACAGTCAAGGAATACAGGGCTATGTCGGGTCAGGATTCACAGGCGTCCAACGCGCCATCGCCGCTGAGCGTCATCCCTCTGGTGGCGCGCACCGTCAAGCTGTTCGGTCGTCCGACGCAGCTTCGGCTTGAGCCGTCCTATTGGGAAGCGCTGGACGATATCTGCCATCGGGAAGACCTGACGGTGGATGAACTGTGCAGCGACCTCAAGGACCGCCTCGATTCGCAATCCCGCCGGGCGCGCGGGGTCGCCGTGTCGCTGGCCAACGCGGTCCGCGTCTTCATCGTCGGTTACTACCGCAAGGCGGCGACCGAGAAGGGTCACGACCGCGCCGGCCATGGCCGCGGCGATCCCTTCGTCAGCACGCCCTTCGACCTGCCCCCGGCCCAGCCCGCCAAGGAAGGCTGATCCCCGGCACCGCGGCCCGTCACCCCTGCGCAAGGGTGTTCCGGACCATCGGCTGCCAGGAATTGCCGGCTGCATGGATTCGCCGGCTGTGTGGAATTGCCGCGTCCGGTTGAGAAGCGCAACGTCCGGCTTGCACCGCGACGGGATTTGGTGTGTTGATCGGGTTAGCGGCGTTGCATGGCCGGTTGACCGGGCCATCCGTGAGCCACCCCCCTCCCGTCCACCGCGGAGCCGACCGATCCATGAACGGGACCCCGCCGTCCACCGTTCGCCTGCCATCTCCCCGCGGGCTGGCGGACCGTTCCTTTCTGTCCGGCCTTGCCGCCGTGCTGCTCTTCATGGCGGTGATGGCCGTCGTGATGCATCACAACTACCTGCTGTTCCACCTCTGCGTGGAGCTGTTCGCCGTGGCCATCTCCTTGACGATCTTCATGATCGCCTGGAACACGCAGGACACCAACCAGTCGCCCTTCCTCGCCTTCGTCGGCCTGTCCATGCCGGGCATGGCGCTGCTGGACCTGCTGCACGCCATCGCCTTTCCGGGCATGAACGTCTTCGCGCAGGGCGGCCCCAACCTGTCCACCCAGCTCTGGATCGCCGCCCGCGGCCTTCAGGCCACCGTTTTCCTGGCCGCCCCGCTGCTGGTCGAGACGCAGCTGCGCACGGGCGACGTGCTGCTGGTCCAGGCCGCCGCCGTGTTGTGCATCCTGCTGTCGATCTTCACCTTCGGCATCATGCCGGACAGTTTCGTTCCCGGCGTCGGGCTGACGCCCTTCAAGGTGGGCGCCGAATACACGTTCAGCGCCGCGGCGGTCGTCGCCTGCCTGCTGTTGTGGCGCCGGCGCAGGCAGTTCGAGCCGACCGTGTTCGGCCTGACCTTCGGCGGCATCGCGCTGCTGGCCCCGCAGGAGCTGATCTTCACGCTCTACACCGACCCGCACGGCCCGCTGAACTCGCTGGGCCACTTCATCAAGATCCTGTCCTTCTACCTGCTCTACCGGGCGATCATCGTGACCGCCCTGCAGAACCCCTACGACCTCGCCTTCTACCGGATGCGCCGCAGCGAGGAGGCCCTGCGCGACCATCTGAGCGGGCTGGAGACGCTGATCGCCACGCGCACCGGCGAACTGCGCGAGAGCGAGGCGCGCTGGCGGGCGCTTCTGGAATGCTCCAACGACTGGTTCTGGGAAACGGACGGGCGGGGGCGCTTCACCGCCCTGTCGCCGCGGGCGCAGGAATCGACGGGGCGCGGCGGGGCGGAGCTTTTGGGTTTCACCCACGCCGACCTTCTGGACCGCAACCGCCCTGAGGAGGATTTCCCCGCCCTGGCCGAGGCGCTGCACCGGCGGGAGCCCTTCCGCCGCCTGTCCTTCCCGCTGGCCTCGCCGGGGGGTGCCGCGCGCTGGGTGATGGTCAGCGGCGTGCCGCGCTACGACGGCGACGGCGACTTCCTCGGCTACCGCGGCACCACCAGCGACATCAGCGCGCGGCGCCAGTCGGCGGAGGCGGCGCGGCAGAAGCAGACCATGGCCGCGCTGGGCAGCCTCGTCGGCGGCCTCGCCCACGAGATCAACAACCTGCTGCAACCGGTCATCAGCCTGTCCGATCTGGCGCGCAACCGCGCCGGGGAGGACCGCAAGCTGCACACCTACCTGAACGCCATCCACGACAGCGGCGTGAAGGCGCGCACGATCATGCGCGACGTCCTTCAGTTCGCCCGCGTCGAGGTCGCCGAGTCGCCGCCGGGCAACCTGGAGGAGGCGGTGCATTCCGCCCTGGAGCTTGCCGCCCCCTCGATGCCCGGGACGATTGACATGCGGACGCGGCTGGAATCCGGCCTGGATGCGGTGACGATCACCGCGACCGAGCTGACCCAGGTGCTTCTGAACCTGATCCAGAACGCCCGCGATGCCATGCCGCAGGGGGGCGCCCTGACCATTTCCGCCAGTTCCCTGACCCTGAAGGAACGGGATGCGTCGCGCCGGCAGCTCGGCGAAGGCGACTATGTGCGCCTGACCGTGACCGACACCGGCACCGGAATGGACGAGGCGACGCGCCAGCGCGTGTTCGATCCCTTTTTCACCACCAAGCCGGTCGGCAAAGGGACGGGGCTTGGGCTTTCGGTCGTCTATGGTATCGTAAGGAACGGGGGCGGCGACATCCTGGTCGAAAGCACCCCCGGACGCGGAACGTCCTTCATCATCGACCTGCCCACCGCCCCGCCCGGCGGACCGGGCGCAACGACACATGGGAATCTGGTTCATGGCGAAGGTGTTGGTCGTTGAGGATTCGGCCGCCGTCCGTCTGGCGGTGACGGAGGTGATCGAAGAGGCCGGCCACGAGGTTGTGGAGGCGGAGAACGGCCGGATCGCCATCGGTCTGCTGGACGGCGGCGCCACCTTCGACCTGATCGTCACCGACGTGCTGATGCCCGAAGCCGATGGGGTGGAGGTCATCAAGGCCGCCCGCAGGCTCAATCCCGGCACCCAGGTGCTCGCCATGTCCGGCGGAGCACCGAATTTGCCGGCGGGATACGCCCTGAAGATGGCCGAGATGTTCGCGGCGGACGCCGTGCTCTACAAGCCCTTCCTGAACGACGAGCTGCGCAAGGCCGTGGCCCGCCTGCTGTCCTCAACGGACGGGGATGCCGCGGACTGACACCGCGACAGCCCATCCTCCGTCCCCTCCCCTGCGCAGCGGGGGAGGGTCAGGGAAGGGGCAAGTGCCCGTCTGCCAAATCCTTTACCGCCGCACCATCGGCGCCAGATCCTTGCGGATGCCGGCGTCCAGCCGGGCGTTCAGATCGTCCATCATGCGGCGGACGAGATCCTGCAGGGTCGCCTCGCGGTCGGCCAGCGAGATGTTCTCCGGCACCGTGGTGGACTGGGTGACCACCGCCTTGGTCGTGCCGCGGAAGGTGGTCTCGCCCGGCACCTCGCCACCGATCTCGACCTCGATCCGCCCGTCGTAGCGCTGGGCCTGATCGTTGGTGAAATAGCCCTTCACCCCGCCGGTCTTGGGAAGCTGGACCTCCGCGATGCCCGCGTCGCGGATGGTGACGCGCACGCGGCCCGGCCCGCCCGCGGCCTGGAGCCGCTCGCCGGCCCAGCGGCGCACCGCCTCGGCGGGCGGCAGGGGGATGCGCTGGTCGATGGCGGTGCCGGCGGGACGGTGCGCGTCCACCACGTCGATGCTGCCCGCGTTCAGCACGATCGGGCCGAAGTTGGAATAGTCGATGGGCCGGGGCGCCGGACGCGGCGGCGTGCTCTGGCAGGCCGTCAGGGCCATGGTGGCGAGAGCGGCGGCGAGAACGAAACGGCGGGTGGGCATGATCGCTCCGGTTGGACAGGACGTCGAAAGAACGAAAAACGGCGCGGCACTATAGCCGCGCCGTCTCCTGAGCGCATCCGGAACCTGGGCCCCCTTACTTCGCCGCGCCGTAGACCCGGTCGAGGTCCGCGTCGTCGAAATGATAGGCGGTGGAGCAGAACTGGCAGACCACCTCGACCCGCCCGTCGTCGATCTTCAGATCCTGCACCTCGTCCCGCGGCAGGCGGGAGAGCATGTCCGACACCCGCTCGCGCGAGCAGCGGCAGCCGAAGCGCAGGGCCTTGGGCTGCCACACCCGCACGCCGTCCTCGTGGAACAGGCGGAACAGCAGGTCGCTGGCCGCCAGTTCCGGGTCCAGAAGCTCGTCGCCGGTGGTGCTGGACAGCAGGACCATGGCGCGGCGCCAGGCATCCTCGTCGCCGGAGCCGAGCACCTTCTCCGTGGCGTCCTGCGGCAGGCGCTGCACCATGATGCCGCCGGCCCGCCAGGCGCCCTTGCCGCCATCCGGCAGGGTTTCCTGGTCCACCGCGACGGTCAGGCCGGTGTCGATCTGCTCCGACTGGCGGAAATAATGCTGCACGCAGTCGGCCAGCGTCTTGCCGTACAGCTCCACGATGCCCTGGTAGCGCTCGGTGTTCGGCCCCTGGTCCACGGTGAAGGCGATGTGGCCCTTGCCCAGCAGGGCCGGCGCCGGTGCGATGGCCACGTCGTCGGCGGCCTTGGCCAGCGCTTCCTCGTCGAACTGGGCGTAGGCGCGGATGTCGCCGACCGAGGTGATGTCCGCCACCATCAACCGAACCGGCCCGTCGCCCTTGGTCTGGAGCGTGAAGATGCCGTCGTACTTCAGCATGCTGGACAGCAGCATGGCGAGCGTCATCGTCTCCGCCAGGAAGCGGGCGACCGGTTCCGGATAGGCGTGGCGGGTCAGGATTTCGTCCAGCGCGGGGCCCAGCTTCACCATGCGGCCGCGCAGCCGCGACGCCTCGATCTGGAAGGGCAGAACGAGATCGTCGGTGATCGGGTGGACGGAAGGATCGTCCATGATGTCCTCGAAGTTACGACAGGCCACGGCCCGGCGCCGCCATCCCGTTCGTCACGGGGGGCGGCGCCGGGCCATCAGCCCAATTTCCAAGTGCTTTTAGATAGTGGCGCCGAGGCACCATGCCAGTATGGCCTTCTGGGCGTGCAGGCGATTTTCCGCCTCGTCCCAGACGACCGAATGCCGGCCGTCGATCACCCCGTCGGTCACTTCCTCCCCGCGGTGGGCGGGCAGGCAGTGCATGAACAGGGCGTCGGGGGCGGCCAACGCCATCAGCGCCTCGTTCACCTGATAGGGGCCGAGGACCGCGGCCCGCTCGTCCACGTCGGTGTTGTGCATGGAGGCCCAGGCGTCGGTGACCACGCAGTCGGCGCCGCGCACGGCCTCCTCCGGCGAGGTGGTGACGGTAATCCGCCCGCCTTCGCGCTTCACCCAGTCCAGCAGTTCCGGCGTCGGGCCGTAGACCTCCGGGCAGCCGAGGCGGATTTCCACGCCGAATCGCACCGCCGCGTGGACCCAGCTCACCGCCACGTTGTTCACGTCGCCGATCCAGGCCACCGTGCGCCCCCCGATGGGACCGCGGTGCTCCTCGAAGGTCATCACGTCGGCCATGATCTGGCAGGGGTGCGACTGGTCGGTCAGGCCGTTGATGATCGGCACCGAGGCGAACTCGGCCAGCTCGTGCACGCGCTCCTCGCCCATGGTGCGGACCATCACCGCGTCCACGTAGCGGGACAGCACGCGGGCGGTGTCGCCGATGGTCTCGCCGCGGCCCAACTGCATGTCGTCGGGCTTCAGCAGCACCACGTCGCCGCCGAGCTGGCGCATGCCCACCTCGAACGACACGCGGGTGCGGGTGGAGGGCTTCTCGAAGATCATCGCCAGCGTGCGGCCCGCGAACAGCGAGCGGTAGGCCGGGATGTCCTTCTTGATGGTCGCGGCCATGTCCAGGATCTGGCGCAGGGTCGCCGTGTCCAGCCGGTCGATGTCGAGGAAATGACGAACGGCGGACATCACACCAACTCCTTCGCGGTCTTGGAGAGGATGGCCACGGCCTCCTCCACCTCGGCGTCGCCGATGTTCAGCGGCGGCAGCAGCCGCACCACATTGTCGCCCGCCGGAACGGACAGCAGCCCGTTGGCGCGCAGCTTCGCCACCACGTCGCCGACCGCCGGGCCGCAGACGAGGCCCAGCATCAGCCCCTGGCCGCGCACGGCCGTGAAAACCGACGGATTCTCCGCCACCAGCCCGGCCAGACGGTCCTGGAGCAGGCCGCCGACGCGCAGCACATGGTCGAGGAAGCCCGGCTCCAGCACCTTGTCCAGAACGGCGTTGCCGACCGCGGTGGCCAGCGGGTTGCCGCCGTAGGTGGAGCCGTGGGTGCCGGCGGTCATGCCCGACGCGGCCTTCTCCGTGGCGAGGCAGGCGCCCAGCGGGAAGCCGCCGCCGATGCCCTTGGCTACCGCCATGACGTCCGGCGTGATGCCGGCCCATTCATGGGCGAACAGCTTGCCGGTGCGGCCCATGCCGCACTGGATCTCGTCCAGGAACAGCAGCAGCCCGTGCTGGTCGCAGATCTCGCGCAGGCCGCGCAGGAACTCCACCGAACCGGCGCGGATGCCGCCCTCGCCCTGGATCGGCTCCACGCAGATGCCGGCGGTCTGGTCGGTGATGGCCGCGCGCACCGCCTCCAGGTCGCCGAAGGGCACGAGGTCGAAGCCGTCGAGCAGCGGGCCGAAGCCCTTGATCAGCTTTTCCTGCTGCGCCGCCGACACCGCGGCCAGCGTGCGCCCGTGGAAAGCCTGTTCGAAGGTGATGATGCGATGGCGGCCCTTGTCACCCTTCTCGTAATGGTACTTGCGCACCAGCTTGGCGCCGCACTCCCACGCCTCCGCGCCCGAGTTCGTGAAGAACACGGTGTCGGCGAAGGTGGCGGCGGTCAGCCGCGTGGCGAGGCTCTCCTGCCCGGCGACCCGGAACAGGTTGGAGGTGTGCCACAGCTTGTTGGCCTGGACGGTCAGCGCCTCGACCAGATAGGGGTTCGCGTGACCGAGAACATTCACCGCGACCCCGGCGGCGAAGTCCAGGAATCGTCGCCCGTCGGTCGCGTACAGATACGGACCTTCGCCGCGCTCGAACACGATGTCGGCGCGGGCATATGTGGGCATGACGACCGGAATCACAGCGAAAACCTCCGAATGAGGAAAGCCCGGCGGACACCCATGCCCGCCAGGGAACGACGAATATCGAGAGATCACTTCGTCCTGTCAACGGATTGGCAGCGAAGGGCCTGCGGATTCACGCCTTCAGCTTGTAGCCCGTCTTCAGCATGCGCCAGGCCAGCCACCACAGCCCGCCGTTGACCGCCAGCATGACGAGAATCCCGATCCCCAGCGTGCCGTCCGACCGCCCGATGAAGCCGTAGCGGAAGCCGTCGATCATATAGAAGAACGGGTCGAAATGGGCGATCCACCAGAAGACCGGCGGCAGCGTCTCCACCGAATAGAAGGTGCCGGACAGGAAGGACAGCGGCGTGACCACGAAGTTCGTGACCGCCGCGATGTGGTCGAACTTCTCCGACCAGATGCCGCCGACCAGCCCGAGCAGCGACAGCAGCATCGAGGCCATCAGGGCGTGGAAGACGACGAACTCCGGATGGGCGACGCGGATTGGCACGAAGGCCCAGATCGCCAGCCCGGTGACCAGCCCGACCAGCAGGCCGCGCGTCACCCCGCCCATGACGAAGCCGAAGGCCAGCTCCAGCGGGGCCATCGGCGGCATCAGGATGTCCACGATGTTGCCCTGGACCTTCGCGATCACCACGGAGGACGAGGTGTTGGCGAAGGCGTTCTGGGCCATCGCCATCATGATCAGGCCGGGGGCCAGGAATTCCAGATAGGGCACCGACCCGATCATCCGCACCGCACCGCCCAGCGCCAGCGCGAAGACGGCGTAGAACAGCAGCGTCGTGACCACCGGCGCCCAGACGGTCTGCTGGTGCACCTTCAGGAACCGGCGCACTTCACGCGCGTAGAGGGTCCACAGGCCGACCCAGTTGACGGCGCCGACCCGGCGGGGCATGGGAGGGAGAGGATGAGTCATCGCACCACGATTCACAGGAACGGACCGGACTTTAGGACGCGCCGCCCGTTCCGGCAACCGCCCCCGGACGGGAGACAGCCATGACGCGCGACCAGCCGCCGGCCCGCAAGCCGCCGCGCCGCGTGACCGCCCAGTATCTGGAGAACGCGGCCCTGCACTATCTCCAGCGCTTCGCCAGTTCGTCGGCCAGCCTGCGGCGGGTGCTGATGCGCAAGGTGGACCGCTCCGCCCAGGCCCACGGCACCGACCCCGCGGAGGGCGCCCGCTGGGTGGAGGAACTGATCGCCCGCTACCTGCGCAGCGGCCTGCTGAACGACGTGGCCTATGCGGAGATGCGCGCGGCCAGCCTGCACCGCCGCGGCGCCTCGACCCGGGCCATCCGCGAGAAGCTGTCCGCCAAGGGCATCGGCCGCGACGAAGCCGACCGGGCGCTGGAGTCGCTGGACGAGGAGGTTGAGGGCGACCTGAACCTGACCGCCGCCCTGGCGCTGGCCCGCCGCCGCCGGCTCGGCCCCTACCGCCTGCCGGAGAAGCGGGCGGAGTTCCGCGACAAGGATCTTGCGGCGCTGGGACGGGCCGGATTCGCCTACGACGTCGCGCGCCGGGTGGTGGACGCGGACGATCCCGATTCGGTGGAGTGAAGGGGGCGCCCTTGCCCCCACCCTTCCCATGCTGCGCATGGCCTCCTTCCCTCCCCCGCTTCGCAGGAGAGGGGGAAACGTCCCCTCTCCTGCGAAAACGGGGGAGGGTTTAGGGAGGGGGCAAGCGCACCAACGACAAAACGCGCGCGAAGCCTTTCGGCCTCGCACGCGACACTCTCAACCGGGGTTCGGTACAACCGAGAGTCGGAGTCGTCCTGGCGTGGGGCGTTGCGCCCGACCGCAGGGTTTGCCGCCCCGCGGTGTCATCGCCAGAATCGCCGGAAGCGCTCGGGCGCTTCCAGCGGGCAGCGTCAGGCCGCGGCGGCCTGCTGCTTGTCCTGGGCCTTGGCGATGCGGCGCTTCAGGCGGCGCGCATCCAGGCTGAGGACCTCGTCCTTCGCGTCGAGCAGGAAGGCGTCAAGGCCGCCCTTGTGCTCGATCGAACGGATCGCGTTGGTGGAGATACGCAGGCGCACCATCTGACCCAGAGCATCGCTCAGCAGCGAGGTTTCCTGCAGGTTCGGCTGGAAACGGCGGCGGGTCTTGTTGTTGGCGTGGCTGACGTTGTTGCCAAACTGCGTGCCCTTACCGGTCACGGAGCACCGACGTGCCATCGGACTGATCCTTTATTTTAGCAAATGAAACCCGGTCCCGGGCAGCATTCCGCCCGAAGGAGGCGGCGTTATAGTCGAACAAGCGCGCGCCCGTCAAGGAAGGAAGAGACGGGCGCGCGCCCGACCGACGGTCCCCGGGCCGGCGGGGACCGCGATCCGGTGAATCACTGGGCCGCGGGAGCGGCGGCCTTCGGGGCGTCCGCCTTGGGGGCTTCGGCCTTCTTTTCCTCGGCCTTCTTTTCCTCGGCCTTCACCGGCTCCGGCTTGGGGGCTTCCGCCTTCGGCGCGGGGGCCGGGGCCGGGGCCGCCTCGGCCTTCGCGGGTTCGGCCTTCACCTCG
Source organism: Azospirillum isscasi (assembly GCF_030849505.1). Taxonomy (GTDB): domain Bacteria; phylum Pseudomonadota; class Alphaproteobacteria; order Azospirillales; family Azospirillaceae; genus Azospirillum; species Azospirillum isscasi. The sequence goes on from NZ_JAUJFI010000106.1 coordinate 19,293, forward strand.
GCCTTCGGAGCCTCCACCTTGGGGGCGGGCGATTCGGCCTTCGGCTCGGCCTTGGGAGCGGCGGCCTTGGCCGGGGCCTTGCGGGCCACCGGGGCCTTCTTCGAGGCCGGGGCGGGAGCCGCCTCGACCTTCGCGGGCTCGGCCTTCACCTCGGCCTTCGGGGCCTCAGCCTTCGGGGCCTCCTTGGGGGCTTCGGCCTTAGGAGCGGGAGCGGGAGCGGGGACCGGCGCCGCGACCAGAGCGGCCTTGGGCGCGGGCGATTCGGCCTTCGGGGCAGCCTTCGGCGCTGGAGTCACCACGGGGGCCGCCACCGAAGCCGCCACGGTCAGTTCGGCGGCGATCTTCGAGGAGACGTCCAGGACGGTCTGCACCTGGTTGACGACGCGGGCCTGGGCGACGGCCGCCCACTCGCGCTGCACGGCGACGAGGTCCGCCGGGCTGCGCACCTTGGCGAACTCACCCGCGATGTGGGTCGTCTCGCCGATGCCGGCGGTCACGCCGTCCAGCAGGCGGCGATAGCCGTCCTGAACCACCCCGGCGACTCGGGTGGAGCGGGCGGCGTAGGTCCCGGCGCCCGCCTTGCCCAGCGCCCCAAGGGCCAGCGGGCTGAAACGCTCGAAAAGATCAAGAAAATTGGCGGTCATGTCCAAAAGTCTCCCGTTGACGACTCGACGCGGAGGCGGTGTCGGACAAGTCAACTCCGGCTCGTACCCCAGGAGACTGCGGGCAAACCCCTCGCCCAAGCGCCGCGAAGGCGCTCCTTTCCCGCCCATGCCACCTTAGGCACGGGAAAATCACAGCGCAACAAAAAATGTTGCGGTGCAGCATAAGCGAATGGGCCTACTCCACCGGGCGCCCGAGGAACTTTTCAAGCAGCCCGCGTGCGGCGGCGGTGGGGGTGACGGCGCCGCCGGTCACGCGGGCCTCCAGATCCGCCAGATCGGCGCGCACGGCGGGATGCGCCTTGAAGGCGTCCACCAGCGTTTCGCGGATCTCGCTCCACAGCCAGGCGCGGGCCTGTTCGGCGCGGCGGGTGGCGCGGACGCCGGACGCCTCCATGACGGCCTTGTGCGCGCCGATGGTGTCCCACACCGCGTCGATGCCGGCCTTGGCGATGGCGGAGCAGCTCAGCACCGGCACCCGCCAGTCGCCGTGGCGCAGCAGGGTCAGGGCGTGGCGGTAATCCGCGACGGTATGCCGCGCCGTGGCGGCGAGGTCGCCGTCCGCCTTGTTGACCACCACGAGGTCGGCCAGTTCGACGATGCCCTTCTTGATGCCCTGAAGCTCGTCGCCCCCGGCGGGCAGCAGAAGCAGCAGGAACAGGTCCACCATGTCGGCCACCGCGGTCTCCGACTGGCCGACGCCCACCGTCTCGACCACGATCACGTCGAAGCCCGCGGCCTCGCAGACCAGCATGGCCTCGCGCGTGCGGCGGGCCACGCCGCCCAGCGTGGCGCCCGCCGGCGAGGGGCGGATGAAGGCGTTCGCCTCGCGCGACAGGTCCACCATGCGGGTCTTGTCGCCCAGGATGGAGCCGCCGGTGCGCTGCGACGACGGGTCGATGGCCAGAACCGCCACCTTGTGGCCCAGCCCGATGACGTGCTGCCCGAACGCCTCGATGAAGGTGGACTTGCCCACCCCCGGCACCCCGGAGATGCCCACCCGCACCGAGTTGCCGGTGTGGGGCAGCAGCGCCTCCAGCAGGGCGTCGGCCTGGGCGCGGTGGTCGCGCCGGGTCGATTCGATCAGCGTGATGGCGCGGGCGAGCGCGCGGCGGTCCCCCCGCAGCACCGCGTCGGCAAGCGCGGCGGGGGTCTGGGCGGCGGAGGCCGGTGTGGGGGCGGGGGCGGGCG
>NZ_JAUJFI010000107.1 GCF_030849505.1 Azospirillum isscasi
CGCTGCTGAGCGGCGCGCTGGACCGCAAGGACGGGCGCCGCGGCGGCGCCTTGCGGCAGAAGCTGGCCGCCCATCTGGCGGCCCGGCGGCGCAAGCGGCGCGCCTGGGCGCGCGACATCGCGCGGATCGTCCTGGCGGTCTCGATCATGGCGCTCGGCGTGCTGGCCGTGGAGATCGGGCGCAAGGCCATCGTCGTATTGAACCGCGCCGAGCTGGGCGTCGTCCATCTGCTCGGCTGATGTCCCCTCTCCCCTCCGGTGAAAGGGTTCGGGTGAGGGGGGTGCGCTTGTGCCGAACGCACCGCCACGCGCAACCCCTGTCAGGGAAGGATCACCACGTAGCGCTTCGTCGTGGTCTCCACCACCTCCCACACGCCTTCGAAGCCCGGCTCCAGCGTGAAGCGGTCGCCGGGGCCGACGCTCCAGCGGCGCCCGTCGGCGTGGGCGATGGTGCTGGTGCCTTCCAGGATCTCGCAATACTCCCACTCGTCGTAGGCGATCCGCCAGGAGCCGGGGGTGGAGCGCCAGACGCCGGCGAAGCGCTTGCCGTCCGGCGATTCGTACTCGTTCCAAGTCGTGAAGACCGGCGCGCCGGACAGGACGCGGTCAGGGGCCGGGCCGCCGGTTTCGGGTTCCACGGCGGGGCGGGCGGGATCGGTCAGCAGGGCGAAGCTCATCACGGTCTCCCCTTCACCAGGCGGCCAGCAGCGGCGGCAGGCCGTGCAGGCTGTCGATGCGGCGGTAATTCTCGGCGGGCGGTTCGGCCTCCTCGTGCGCCCAGGTGACATGGTAGGGCACATGGACGGCGTGGCCGCCCGCGGCCAGCACCGGCAGGATATCCGAACGCACGGAATTGCCCACCATCACGAAGCGCGCCGGGTCCACCCCGTGCCGGTCGAGCAGGCGGCGGTAGGTGGCCGGGTCCTTCTCGCTGACGATCTCGATGGCGTCGAACCGCTCGGCCAGACCGGAACGGGCGATCTTGCTTTCCTGGTCGAACAGGTCGCCCTTGGTGACGAGCATCAGCCGGTAGCGCCCGGACAGCCCTTCCACCACCTCCTGCACCCCGTCCAGCAGATCGACCGGGTGTTCCAGCATCGCCTTGCCGAACTCGACGAGGCTCTGGATGTCCCGCCCGCCGATGCGCCCGTCAGTCAGGTCCACCGCCGTCTCGATCATCGACAGGACGAATCCCTTGATGCCGTAGCCGTAGACGCGGAGGTTCTCGCGCTCCGCCTGCAACAGCCGCCGGTCGATGTCCGCCGGCTCCTGGAGATGGTTGGCGAGGAGGGCGCGGAAGCGGTCCTGGGTCATCGAGAACAGGGACTCGTTGTGCCACAGGGTGTCGTCGCCGTCGAAGGCGATGGTGTCGATCATGGCGGGGACTCACGTCGGGCGGCTGTCGGGACCAGAGGTAGGCCGCGCCGGGGCGCCTGTCCAGCGCCGCCCTTTCCGTCCCTGTCTGTTGGTGTTCTGCACAATTTGTGACGCACAAAAACTGTGCATTGGCCCATTATTCCTGCATCGGTGATATTCCTACGACAGCTATCGAGAAAGCACACGGCTCACATACCCACATGGCGGTGGCGGGTTTGCGCGGGATGAGTAATATTCTTTCTCACAAAGCGAGGGCGCGGCGGCCACTTCCGGCAGGCCCCCTCGGGACCTTCAGAAGATAGGATGACCACCATGGCAATCGCTCTGCGCACGGCCCCCTTCGGCCGCACCCTGCGGGCTGCTCCGGTGGCGTATGTGCTGGACAGCGTTCTGGACACGTTCGCCCTGTGGCGGCAGCGCGCCATCACCCGCCGCGAGCTGGCTCGGCTGGACGACCGGATGCTGCACGACATCGGCATTTCCCAGATCGACGTCGAAGGCGAGATCAGCAAGCCGTTCTGGAAGGCGTGATGCCGCCGTTCCGGCTGCGGGAGACCGCAAAGTAAAGGGCCGCCCCTGACAGGGCGGCCCTTTTCGCATCCGGCTTTCGTCTTCGGGTGCCGTCAGCGCCACCCTTGTCCACGCAGGATACGGCCCAAAAGAAAAGGCCCCTCTTCCCGAAGGAGGAGGGGCCTTTTCTTCAACCGGACCGCCGGACCGTCAGATGCAGATCTGCTGGAGCGGGGCGAAGCCGTTGAAGCAGACCGCCGAATAGGTGGTCGTGTAGGCGCCGGTGGCGTGGATGCGCACGCGGTCGCCGGCCTTCAGGTCCATCGGCAGCTTGTACTCGGCGCGCTCGTACAGCACGTCGGCGCTGTCGCAGGTCGGGCCGGCCAGAACAACCGCTTCCGCTTCGCCCTCTCCGTCGTCTCCCATCACCTGGATCGGGTACTGGATGGCCTCGTCCATCGTCTCGGCCAGGCCGCTGAACTTGCCGATGTCCAGATAGACCCAGCGCTTCACGTCGTTGGCCGACTTGCGGGAGACGAGCACGACCTCGCTCTCGATGATGCCGGCGTTGCCGACCATGCTGCGGCCCGGCTCCACGATGGCTTCCGGCAGGCGGTTGCCGAAGTGGGTGCGCAGGGACTCGAAGATGGCCTGACCGTAGGCGGTGGTCTCCGGCACGTCGGTGCGGTAGCGGGTGGGGAAGCCGCCGCCCAGGTTGATCATGCCCAGATCGACGCCCAGCACCTCAAGCTCGCGGAAGAGCTGCGCCACCTGGAAGATGGCGTGGTCCCACTGCATCAGGTCCTTCTGCTGCGAGCCGACGTGGAACGACACGCCGTAGGGCACGACGTCCATGTCACGGGCCTTCAGCAGCAGTTCCCGCGCCATGGCGAGGTCGCAGCCGAACTTGCGCGACAGCGGCCATTCGGCGCCCTCGCCGGAGGTCAGGATGCGGCAGAAGACGCGGGCGCCGGGGGCGGCGCGGGCGATCTTCTCCAACTCCGCCTCGCTGTCGAAGGCGAACAGGCGCACGCCCAGCTCGAAGGCGCGGCGGATGTCGGCTTCCTTCTTGATGGTGTTGCCGTAGGAGATGCGTTCCGGCGTGCAGCCGGCGGCCAGCACCATCTGGATTTCCGGCACGCTCGCGGTGTCGAAGGCGGAGCCCAGGCGGGTCAGCAGGCTGAGGACCTCCGGCGCCGGGTTGGCCTTCACGGCGTAGAAAATCTTGGCGTCGGGGAGCGCTTCCTCCAGATCGTGGTAGTTCGCTTCCACGACGTCCAGATCGACGACGAGGCACGGGGTCTGGGGACGCTGCTCTTCGAAAAAGCGCGCAATCTTCTCGGTCATCTCAGTCTCCCGGACGCAAGATGCAGGTGTCGGACAAATTGTGAAAAAGCAGGGGCGGAGCGGCCGAACGCTGCTGACCGGTCAAAAAGAAAAGACGGTCAGGCGTTCAGGCCGCCCATACTGGACTGCCGTGCTGCCTTGCGGGGAAGGACCGGACTGGACAGAACCGGGAAAAGTCGGAGACGGGTGAGCCGACGCCCACCCACAACAACATGAACCATCGTAACCTCCAAGTCGCCGCCTTGCTTAAGGGACGGTCGGGGATCACGCGTTACGTCGTTGCATAACCACATCTCGAAAAGGACGAGGGGCGGGCCAGCGGCACGTGCGCTTGCGAGTTGCGGTTACATAGATCGAACGGGCCGCCTTTTAAAGAGAAAAATGCGGTCGGGCGCAAAAAAGTGGCAAGCGTCACCAAAACGTAAAAATACGGAGGAAAAACATGGACTTGAGTACGGCCATTCCGGTCTGGGACATCGCCGCCCGGCTGGCCGCGGCGGCGGTCTGCGGGGCCGCGCTGGGCTTCGACCGCGAGATCCGGGGCAAGGCGGCGGGCCTGCGCACCCACACGCTGGTCGCCATCAGCGCGGCGGTGACGACTCTGGTGGCGCTGGAACTCTATTGGGGGATGGCCGGGCGGGCGGGCGGCAGCGGGGGCGAGATGGACCCGACCCGCGTCATCCAGGGCGTGGCCCAGGCCATCGGCTTCATCAGCGCCGGGGTGATGTTCCGCGCCGGCACCACCGTGCGCGGGGCGACCACCGCGGCGGTCATCTGGATGGCCGGCGCGCTGGGCATCGCCTGCGGCGCCGGTTTCTATGTGCTGGCCGGCATGGCGCTGGCGCTGTGCCTCGCCGTGATGATCGTCTTCTCCTACGCCATGCGCTGGATGCCGGAGCCCGTCAAGCCCGAGGACTGACCAGGAACCGGTGGGCCAGGACCGCCCCCAGCGCGACCAGCCCGATGGCGGCCATCATGGGAAGCTGGCTGTCCGCGTGGGTGTGCCCGATCGCCACGCCGATCAGCGCCGCCACGCTCATCTGCACGAAGCCGACCAGCGAGGAGGCCAGCCCCGCCATCATCGGGTAGGGGCCGACCGCCCCGGCCATGGCGTTGGGCAGCGTCAGCCCGGCGCCCAGCATGAAGAGGAAGACCGGCGCCACCACCGCCGCCAGATGCAGCACTCCGGCCAGCGCCAGCCCCACCCCCAGCAGGCCGCCGGCCAGCGAAACCGCCGTGCCGGTGCGGATCATCCGCGGCCCGCCCAGCCGCGCGCTCAGCCGCCCGGCGAGGAAGGACCCAACGGCATAGCCCAGCACCACCGCGCCGAAGCTCGCCCCGTACTGCGCGGGCGTCAGGTGCAGCCGCCCGATCAGCACGAAGCTGGAACCGGAGATGAAGGCGAAGATGCCGCTGTAGGCGAAGGCCACCGTCAGCATCTGGCCGACGAAGGTCCGGTCGCGCAGCAGCAGCGCGTAATTGGCGAGCAGCCGGTCGGGCTGGAGCGCCGTCTCGTCCCGGTTGGCGTTGGTTTCCCCCATCCAGGCCCAGGTGGCGGCCAGGATCAGCGCGGCGAAGCCGGTCAGCAGCAGGAAGTTGCTCCGCCAGCCGAACCATTCCGTCAGGACGCCGCCCAGGATGGGGCCGGCGGCGGGGGCCAGGGTCATCGCCATGGCCATATAGGCCAGGACGGTCGCCGCCCGGTCGCGCCCGAAGACGTCGCGCACCACCGCCCGTGCCACCACCGGGCCGCAGCAGGCGCCCAGCGCCTGGAAGAAGCGGGCGACGATCAGCGTCCCGATGTCGTCGGTCAGCGCGCAGGCGGCACTCGCCACCAGATAGACGGCGATGCCGCCCAGCAGGGCGGGCCGCCGCCCGAACCGGTCGGACACCGGCCCGTAGACGAGCTGCGACACCGCGAAACCGGCCAGGAAGACCGACAGGGTGAGCTGCACCGTCGCGATGTCCGTGCCGAACACGGTGACCAGCGTGGGCAGGGAGGGCAGATACAGGTCCGTGGACAGCGGGCCGAAGGCGACGAGCGCCGTCAGCAGCACGCGGACGGTCAGGGAATCGGGGCGGGGCATGGAGAGGGTCGGGCAGGGGCAGTCAGGCAGGGCGGGCGCGGTTGGGGAGGCGCACTCTACCAGAGCGCAAGCGCAACCCCGTCACGGCGTTTCGGCATGGCCGTCATTTGCAGATGAAACCATCTCCGCCCCCTCGCCATCTCCCTCGCCGCCCCCTTCGCCATAGCGCAGCAGCCGCGCGCCGTTGGCCTTCAGCCAGAGGCGGGGCGTCTGCACGTCGCCGGTCAATTGCAAGCACAAGGCCCAGAAGCGCGGGGAGTGGTTCATCTCGCGCAGATGCGCGACCTCATGCCCGACCACGTAATCCAGCACGGACTCCGGCGTCAGGATCAGCCGCCAGGAGAAGGACAGCCGCCCGGTGGCGGAGCAGCTTCCCCACCGGCTCCTGGTGTCGCGCACGGTGACGGCGGCGACCCGCGCGCCGATTTGCGCGGCCTTGGCGCGCGACCGCTCGGCCAACTCGCGCCGCGCCTCCGCCATCAGGAAGTCGCGGACCCGGCGGGCGACATGCTCCGCCCGGCCGCCGACCAGGATCGCGCCGTCCTCCCGCCGAGTCGCCCCGCGCAGGTCGGGGCTGTGCCGGATGACGTGGTCGATCCCCAGATAAGGCACCACCGCACCGTCGGCGAAGGGAAGCTGCGGCGGCAGCGCGGCCAGCCGCGCCCGCACCCAGCCGTCGTGCCGTCCGACGAAGCGCAGGGCCTCCGCCTCCGGCACGCCCACGGGGATCACCACCTGGATCAGGCCGCGCCCGGCGTCCACCCGCAGGGTCATCCGGCGGGCGCGGGCGCTTTCCCGAAGCTCCAGCGGCATCGGCAGTCCGGCGACCGTCAGGGCGCGCGGGGCCTTGGGGCGGGGAGGCTGGGCTTTCGGGCTTTGGATTTTGCGGCGGAAGAACATACCTGATTTATAAACCGCGCGGCCCGCCGGGGCCAATGGGGCCGTGCTCTTTCACATTCAAACGGAATTTGTCCCAAGTGAGTCTTGCATGTGACATTTGACTCCGGTGCCCAAGTGGCAAGATAAATATGGTGTAATTCCAGCCTTTGCGGTGAAGTCGTGGCCGAGTATCCCAGCAAGAACTCAACCGAAAGTCATATGACGGATCGTATGATCCGGCTTGAGGCTCTGCTCTCCGCCAACGGCACGGCTCACGCTCTGCTTGGGCTGGACGCGCGGCTTCTCGTGGTCAATCAGGCCTTTGCTGCAACCTTCGGCTGCCTGCCGGAGGAGGTGGAGGGCAAGGGGCTGGCCGATCTGGGCATTCCAGCGGCCATCGTCGCCCAACTGGAGGCGCAGGTCCGCCGCACCGTCCTCACCGGGGCGCCGGTGACCGCCTTCGGCCTGCTGCCCAAAGGCGAGGTGATGCTGAGCCCGGTGCGCGACGCCGATGGGGCGGTCACCTCGGTCGCCGCCATCGCCGACACGGACGCCGCCGCTCTGGTTGCCGCCCGCGCCGAGGCGGAGCGGGCCAAGGCCGAGGCGGAGCGGGTCCGGCTGGAGGCCGAGAAGGGACGCACCGCCATCGGGCGCTTCCTGTCCGCGGCCAGCCACGACCTGCGCCAGCCCTTCCAGGCCATGCACCTGTTCCACCATCTGCTGATGGGGCGCCTGACCGATCCGGGCGCGCGCGATCTCGGCGAGAAGCTGGAGATGTCGATCGAGGCGGCGGAGACGCTTCTGCGCGCCCTGCTCGACGTGTCGAAGCTGGAGGCCGGGCTGGTCCGGATGCAGGTGCACAGCTTCCCGATCGACGAGACGCTGGGCCGCCTGCTCAACGAATTCGCTCCGGAGGCCGACGCCAAGGCCCTGCGCTTCAACGTCCGTCCGGCGGATGCGGAGGTGAGCACCGACCCGGTGCTGCTTGAGCAGCTTCTGCGCCCGATCCTGTCCAACGCCCTGCGCTTCACCGAGTCGGGCGGGGTGCTTCTGGCCGCCCGGCGGCGCGGCGGGGCGCTGCGGATCGAGGTGTGGGACACCGGCATCGGCATCGCCCCCGCCGACCAGGCGGCGATCTTCGACGACTTCCACCAGCTCGGCAACCCGGCCCGCGACCGCCGGCACGGGCTGGGGCTCGGCCTCGCCATCGTGCGGCGTCTGGCGGCGCTGCTGGGATTGCCGGTCTCGTTGCGCTCGGTGCCCGGGAAGGGCTCGGTCTTCGCGGTGGAGGTTCCGCTGTCCGCCGACAGCACCGAGGCGCTGCCGGCCGAGAAGAGCAGTGCGGCGTAAGGGGGCGGGCTGCTTTCCTTCCATCCCGCCGAACGAACAGGTAGCAGCGCCCACGCTTGCGCTTGAAGCCCCGCCCATCGGCGCCGCGCCGGACGCCGCCGGAGCGCGCATAATTCCCTTCCAAGGCCAGGGCCGTTCACGGCCCGCCGCGCCGCCCAGCGTCGTGCTCTGGGTGAGCCTTCGGTGCGGCCTTGGATCGGAGGGAACATGGGCCGCAACGCAGGGTGCCGGCTGGCCGGTCTTCTGGCGGGGATGACGGTGGCCGCCGTCGCGGTCCTGCCCGCCGCCGCGCAGACGACGAGCCTGGAGTGGGACAAGCACGGCTGCGTCTTCGGCCCCCGGCCCGGTCTGGATCGGCTGGTTCCCGGCTACAACCCCGGTGCGCAGCCCTATTACTGCCCGCCGCCCGCCGCTCTCTACCCCGCACCTTCCGTCGCTTCCCCTTCGGCGGCGCTCTATCTCTCGGCGCCGAGCCGTTCCTACTGCCTGCTGCGCTCCTCGGGCCTGATGGGCGGCGACCTGTCGCAACTGGCCGGCTCCCTGTGCCGGGATGACGCCGCGGTCTGGGCGCTCGCCCGGAAATAGGGCCACGGTGCTACGTCGGTATTGGTACGTACGGCTGATTGACAGTGATCCCCTCTATCCTTGAGGCTGTGGAAAAACAGAACCACACGTCCAGGGAGGACAATCTTCGATGCCGACGCGGCGCCCGCCACCGTCCTGAATCCTGTCCTGCGCCCCCGCGCGGCAAACCCGCGCGGCAAACGTTGCAACCGCGAGGAGCGGATGCGGCGCGTCGGCGCACGCGCACGCCGGACGAGTCATCAAATCTTCAAAAGACCGTCGCGGGACCGCAACCCGCGCCCTGCATGTCAGCAGGATCACGCAATCGATTGGTTGAGGGAGAGACCACCATGCCGACCCGCCGCAAGCTTGCCGTCCCGACGGCCGCCTTCGCGCTCGCCGCCGGCCTTACCGGCGCCGCCCATGCCCAGCAGAAGACCGTCATCGAATTCTGGCACGGCCTGCCGCAGCCGCTCGGTGGCCAGCTCGAACAGGTGGTGAAGGGCTTCAACGACAGCCAGGACAAGGTCCAGGTCAACCCGACCTTCAAGGGCAGCTATCCGGAGACGATGCAGGCGGCCATCGCCGCCTTCCGCGCCGGCAACGCCCCGCATGTCGTGCAGATGTTCGAGGTCGGCACCGCCACCATGCTGTCCGCCGGCCCGGCCATCAAGCCGGTGCACCAGCTGATGAGCGAGACCGGGTCGGGATTCGACGCCGCGGCCTACATCCCGGCGGTCCGGGGCTATTACAGCTCCAAGGACGGCAAGATGATGGCCCTGCCGTTCAACAGCTCCACCACCATCACCTTCTACAACAAGGACGCCTTCCAGAAGGCCGGGCTCGACCCCAACAAGCCCCCGGCGACCTGGCCGGAGGTGGCCGACGCGGCGCGCAAGCTGAAGGCGGCGGGCGTGACCTGCCCGATGACCTTCTCCTGGCCGACCTGGACGCAGTTCGAGCAGGTCGGTTCCCTGCACGACAAGCCCTTCGCGTCGGAAGCCAACGGCTTCGGCGGCCTGGGCGCCACGTTGAAGATCAACGACCCGTTCTTCGTGAAGCATCTCCAGACGCTGATCGACCTGCAGAAGGAAGGGGCGCTGCGCTACGGCGGGCGCGACAACGCCGCGGACTCGCTGTTCCCGTCGGGTGAGTGCGCGATGATCCAGGCCTCCTCCGGCCTGCGCGGGCGCATCGTGAAGGAGGCGACGTTCGCCTGGGGCGCCGCACCGCTGCCCTACTGGCCGGACGCCATCTCCTCGCCGAAGAACTCGATCATCGGGGGGGCCGCCTTCTGGGTCATGACCTCGCCCAAGCGCACCGCCGACGAGTACAAGGCCGTCGCCGCCTTCTTCAGCCATCTCGCCCGCCCGGAGGTGGACGCCAAGTGGCACATGGACACCGGCTACGTCCCGGTGACGCTCCAGGGCTTCGAGCTGGCGAAGAAGGAAGGCTTCTACGAGAAGAACCCCGGCGCCGAGGTGCCGGCGGTGCAGCTCACCCGCACGGCCACCACGGAGAACACCATGGGGCTGCGGCTGGGCAACCTGCCGGAGATCCGCAACATCATCCAGGAGGAGATGGAGCGGGCCTTCCAGGGCCAGCAGACCGCGCAGCAGGCGCTGGACAACGCGGTGAAGCGCGGCGACACGGTCCTGCGCAACTTCGAGCGCGCCAACAAGAACTGAGCGGCGCGGCGGTTCGTTCCCCTCTCCCGTCCCGGGAGAGGGTGGCCCGAAGGGCCGGGTGAGAGTCGTACGACGATCAAGAAACTGATCCTTGCCGGCACCCTCACCCTTCCCACGCTTCGCGCGGGTCCCTTCCCTCTCCCGGGGCGGGAGAGGGCGAAGGAACCGGAGACAACCGAAGGCTTTCATGCAACGTCGCGTGATTTTCGACAACAGGGCGTTGCCCTACCTGCTGCTGGCGCCGCAGGTGGCGGTGACGCTGGTCTTCTTCATCTGGCCGGCGGCGCAGGCGCTGTGGCAGTCGGTCCATCTCCAGGACGCCTTCGGCCTGCGCAGCCAGTTCGTCGGGTTCGAGAATTTCGCGGCGGTGCTGAGCGACCCGAACTATCTGCAGACGGTGGAGACCACCATCGTCTTCAGCGTGTCGGTGACCGTCCTGTCGCTGGCCTCCGCGCTGGGGCTGGCGGTGCTGGCCGATTCGAAGATCCGGGCGGCGGCGGCCTACAAGACGCTGCTGATCTGGCCCTACGCGCTGGCCCCCGCGGTGGCGGCGGTGCTGTGGATGTTCATCTTCAACCCGGACATCGGCATCCTGGGCCGCGCGCTGAACGATCTCGGCTACGCCTGGGACTACCGGCTGAACGACGGGCAGGCGCTGACCATGGTCATCCTGGCGGCGAGCTGGAAGCAGGTCTCCTACAACTTCATCTTCTTCCTGGCCGGGCTCCAGGCCATCCCGCGCTCCGTGCTGGAGGCGGCGAGCATCGACGGGGCCGGGGCGGTGCGCCGCTTCTGGACGATCACCTTCCCGCTGCTGTCGCCGACGACCTTCTTCCTGCTGGTGGTGGACGTCGTCTACGCCTTCTTCGAGACCTTCGGCACGATCCACGCCCTGACCCACGGCGGGCCGGGCAAGGCCACGGAGACGCTGATCTTCCGCGTCTACCAGGACGGCGTGGTCAACCACGACCTGGGCGGCTCCTCGGCGCAGTCGGTGATCCTGATGGTCATCGTCATCGCGCTGACCGCCATCCAGTTCCGCTTCGTCGAGCGCAAGGTGCATTACTCATGACCCCCGACCGCGCCACCCCGCGCTCCGGCGGACGCCTGATGGACCTGGTCCCGCACCTCATCCTGATGCTGGGCGTGCTGGTCTTCGCCTTCCCGATCTATGTGACGGTCATCGGCTCCACCTGGGACGCCGCCACCATCGGGCGCGGCAACCTGCCGCTGACGCCCGGCGGGGAGATGCTGAACAACTACGCCTCGGCCTGGAGCGAATCCCAGGGCAACCGCGTCATGCACACGCCCGTGCGCATCATGATGTGGAACAGCCTCGTCATGGCGCTGGTCATCGCGCTGGGCAAGATCGCCATCTCGATCATTTCGGCCTACGCGGTGGCCTTCTTCCGCTTCCCGCTGCGCATGGTCTTCTTCTGGATGATCTTCATCACGCTGATGCTGCCGGTGGAGGTGCGCATCATCCCAACCTACGAGGTGGTCGCCAACCTCGGCCTGATCGACAGCTACGCCGGGCTGACCGTTCCGCTGATCGCCTCGGCCACGGCGACGCTGCTGTTCCGGCAGTTCTTCCTGACCATCCCGGACGAGCTGGTCGAGGCCGCAAAGATCGACGGGGCGGGGGCGCTGCGCTTCTTCGTGGACGTGGTGCTGCCCTTGTCGCGCACCAACATCGCGGCGCTGTTCGTCATCCTCTTCATCTACGGCTGGAACCAGTATCTGTGGCCGCTGCTGATCACCAACAGCGCGGACATGGAAACGGTGGTCATCGGCATCACCAAGATGATCGGCAACGGCGAGGCCGCGACCGACTGGAACCTGATCATGGCGACGACGGTGCTGGCCATGCTGCCGCCGGTGGCGGTGGTGGTGCTGATGCAGCGCTGGTTCGTCAAGGGCCTTGTGGACAGCGAGAAATAGGAATCATGGCAACGGTCGATCTGAATCGGGTCCGCAAGTCCTACGGCTCCGTCGAGGCCATCAAGGGCATCGACATCGCGGTCGCGGATGGGGAATTCCTCGTGCTGCTCGGCCCCTCGGGCTGCGGCAAGTCCACGCTGCTGCGCATGGTCGCCGGGCTGGAGAGCATCACCGGCGGCGAGATCGCCATCGGCGGGCGGGTGGTCAACGGGCTGGAGCCCAAGGACCGCGACATCGCCATGGTGTTCCAGAACTACGCGCTCTACCCGCACATGAGCGTGTTCGACAACATGGCCTACGGGCTGAAGATCCGCGGGCTGCCCAAGGACGAGATCCGGGCGCGCGTGGCGAAGGCCGCGGAGATCCTGGAGCTGAACCGCTTCCTGGAGCGCCGCCCCAGCCAGCTTTCCGGCGGGCAGCGCCAGCGCGTCGCCATGGGCCGCGCCATCGTGCGGGAGCCCGCCGCCTTCCTGTTCGACGAGCCGCTGTCCAACCTGGACGCCAAGCTGCGCACCCAGATGCGGGTGGAGATCAAGCGGCTCCAGGACCGGCTGGGCATCACCAGTCTCTACGTGACGCACGATCAGGTGGAGGCGATGACGCTCGCCGACCGCATCCTGGTCATGAATCACGGGGTGGCGGAGCAGGTCGGCACGCCGCTGGAGGTCTATCAGCGCCCGGCCAGCCTGTTCGTGGCGGGCTTCATCGGGTCGCCGCCGATGAACGTGCTGGACGCGCGCTTCGACGCTGGCGGGCAGGGGGTGGTTCTGCCCGGCGGCACGGCTTTCCTCCTGCCGAGCCCGCGGCCCGGCATGGCCGGGCGCCCCGTCAAGCTGGGCGTGCGGCCGGAGCATCTGGCCGTCACCCCCGGCAACGGGCCGCTGATCGTCACCGTCGAGCTGGTGGAGGCGCTGGGCGCCGACACGGTGGTCTATGGCCGCCTGCCGGACGGGGAGGGGCTGTTGGTCCGCGTCGCCGGCCTGCCGTCCTGCCGCGAGGGCGAGACTCTGCGGGTCGGTGCGCCGCCCGACGCGCTGCACCTGTTCGATCCCGAGACAGGACGGCGTTTGCCTGATTAAACTGGTCGGGTAAACAGCAACAGGGAGGGGGGCGAAGACCCCCGTGAGCATGAGCGCAACCGACAGCAAACCCGTTCCGCCCTTCCACCTCGCCTTCCCCGTCCGCGACAAGGAGGAGGCGCGGGCCTTCTACGCCGGCATCCTGGGCTGCGGGGTGGGGCGGGAATCCGACCGCTGGATCGACTTCGACCTCTACGGCCATCAGGTCGTCGCGCATGTGACGGAGGAGGCCGGCAGCCGCGCCACCAACCCGGTGGACGGCGAGGAGGTGCCGGCCAGCCATTTCGGCGTGATCCTGGCCTGGGACGACTGGCACGCGCTGGCCGACCGGCTGAAGGCCGAGGGGATCAGGTTCCTGATCGAGCCGCAGATCCGCTTCAAGGGTCAGGTGGGCGAGCAGGCCACCATGTTCTTCCTGGACCCGAGCGGCAACGCCCTGGAGTTCAAGAGCTTCCAGGACATGGGGCAGATTTTCGCGCGGTGATGCCGGCGGCATCGCTTGCGTTGGCCCTCCTCCCCGATGGGCGGAGGGCTTTTTCCAGAACGACGCGATCCGTCCGATTCGGGCCAGCGGGGACAGACTGCCGCGGGCGGTGATGGTTTTCCAGTTCAGAAGTAATTATCAGGGAATTTTTCTCTGATGATTGCTGATTCACAGGTATGGATCGATCACCTTCTCATGGAATCCGTGTGTTTCGGCGAATGCCTTCATCGAATTTCTGATGCATTCCTGCATGGGTGTGAGGATGATTCGCCAGTCATCACCCTTGATTTTGGCTATAACCTCCGAATTGTCGATAGGGCGGCCACAGAAGGTGTGTCCGTGCAGCGACGAGTCATACAAGCGAACAGAAACCTTCGAGACCATCGCCTGCTGCAATGCATTTGATCGGTTCAGCAGGATTGTGAGGTCGTTCCCAGCGCCCCAAAGGCGAAGAATTCCACCGCCGTCCAAAGCCTTCTCAATCACCGATGCTGCTTTTTCGTATCTTGCTTCTGTCGACCGCAGACAGAGGCTGACGGCTGGTGCCGCGCCGAACCCTCCGCCCTTCCGAAGAAGCGCTACGAGGCCTGGGCAGGTTTCGTTTTCTATGCTTTCCGTTCGGACGACTTGATATCCGCTTGTTACCGCCAGGGCGGCCAAGGACGATTTCGTAAAATAGTGCAGGTGGTGTGCATGGACCAACGGGACATCGCCGCTTCGAGCGGGATTCCCTGCCGATTCGGCATCCGGCACCATAACATAGAGATAGCCGTCGGCTTTCAGGTGCCGGCCGATTAATCTTAGAACCGCTCGCGGATCGATCACATGCTCCAAAGTCATGTAGGATGATGCGAAATCCAAATCCGTTGGAAGTCCTTCGATGCTCCTGCCCGATAACGATGCGGAGTTGATGTCGGTGTGAATTGTCATGAAGTCTTTTGGGGCGCTGGGCTGGAAGTCGATGCCGTACAACCGATGGCAAGGAATGCCGTATTTGTCGTGCAGGGCAGCCAATAGCCAGCCAGAGCCGCATCCAAAGTCAGCGGCCTTGGTCACTTTTCTTAAATCGAGATCGGGATAGCAAAAATCGAAAAGGTTGGCATACGGCGAAGGTGCTCTATTCGAAAGAAGATCGCTCAATTCTGTTGGTTTTTCATCGCTCGGCGCATACAGATTAGAAACACTTTCGGGCGTAAACGGACCAACAGCCTGTACGTGTCCGCAGGTCAGACAATTGCCAATGCTGGTGCTCCTTTTTGCGCGCGCCAGCTCCTTGTCATCGGTTATCCACCAGCCAATAGAGAGTTTCTCGATAAAATTAAAATCTGTTCCCAAGCATATCGCACACACGAATTTGTCTGCAGTATTTCTGCATTCTGCGGAAACAGAAGAGCCTTCCTGTGCTGAGATTTTCATCGGCATAACTCTCTTCCTCTACAAAATGGCTCTTGCTTGGTGATTTTATCGGGATGACAATTTCTGTGCGACCGGCCCTTCTGCCTTTGTCTCGAGCCATAATATCTCGATTCAGGCTCAATCCATAGTAGGAACAGGGATTGCAGTTTTTACCCGGCGGTCCTCGCCACCTCGCCCGCTTTTTCGGGTGACGCTGCGGGTCGTTGCCGGCGTCCGGCGGAACGGGAAAATGCAGATGAGCGAAAAAGGCGGGCTTCGGCCGTATGTGCGGCCGGTGCCGCCGTCGCGGTCCAAAGCGGATCGCATCCGCGTTAGGACGGCAAGGGCATTGCCCCGACGCGTGGCGGGCCGATCAATGAGCCGGGCGC
The DNA here is from genome assembly GCF_030849505.1 of Azospirillum isscasi. Lineage (GTDB taxonomy): Bacteria > Pseudomonadota > Alphaproteobacteria > Azospirillales > Azospirillaceae > Azospirillum > Azospirillum isscasi. Next base: position 15,090 of record NZ_JAUJFI010000107.1, read on the forward strand.
GGCGAACCGGGCGGTGCGCGGGGAACGATGGCTCCGCCGCGCACCAGAAAGCTTCACGCCGCGGACCGCTTGTTTCCGCCCGGCTGGCCGCCATGCGGGGTGGGGCGGCGGTTGTGGCGGTTCTGCTGGTTGACCGACGCCTTGGCCTTCAGCGGCTGCTCGCCGGTGGCGCCCTGAACCCGCGCGCCCTGCGGCGCCTGCGGCTTCTGGCCTTGAGCCTTCTGCCCCTGCGGCTTGTTGCCGCCCGGCTGTTGCCCGCGGCCCGGACGGGGCTGCTTGGGCGCCGGCTTCGGCGGCTTGGCGGAGGAGGCGTGGATCGCCGCGACCACCGCCGCGTGGTAGGGATGGTCGTGGTCCGCCGGGACCGGCTGGCGGATGGTCTTCTCGATGGCCTTCAGGTACGCCACCTCCTCCGCGTCGCAGAAGGACACGGCGCTGCCGTCGGTGCCGGCGCGGGCGGTGCGGCCGATGCGGTGGACGTAGCTTTCCGGCTCGTTCGGCAGGTCGAAGTTGATGACGTGGGTGATGCCGTCGATGTCGATGCCGCGCGCCGCGATGTCGGTCGCCACAAGCGCCTTCAGGTCGCCGCTGCGGAAGGACTCCAGCGCGCGCACGCGGGCCGACTGCGACTTGTCGCCGTGGATCGCGTCCGCCGGGACGCCGGCCTTCTTCAGATGGTCGGCGATGCGGTCGGCGCCGTGCTTGGTGCGGGCGAAGACGATGGTCCGCCCCATGGCGTCGTCCTGCAGCAGGTCGGCCAGCAGGCGGCGCTTGTCGGCGCGGTCCACGAACAGCACGCGCTGGGCGATGCGCTCGACCGTGGTGGACTGGGGCGCCACCTCGATCCGCTCGGCGTCGGTCAGGATGCTGTGGGCCAGCTCGACCACGGCCTCCGGCATGGTGGCGGAGAACAGCAGGGTCTGGCGCTGCTTCGGCAGGACCGCGACCACCTTCCGCACGTCGCGGATGAAGCCCATGTCGAGCATGCGGTCGGCCTCGTCCAGCACGAAGATCTCGACCTGGTCGAGCACGCACTGCTTCTGGGCCATCAGGTCCAGCAGGCGGCCCGGCGTGGCCACCAGCACGTCGGTGCCACGGGCGAGTGCGGCGACCTGCGGGCTCTGCCCGACGCCGCCGTGGATCACCGTGCGGCGGATCGGCAGGTGGCGGCCATAGGTGCGGAAGCTCTCGCCGATCTGCAGCGCCAGCTCGCGCGTCGGCGTCAGGATCAGCGCGCGCGGCACCTTGGCCTGCAGGCGCTTCTTGTTTTCGAACAGCCGCTGGAGGATCGGCAGGGTGAAGGCGGCGGTCTTGCCGGTGCCGGTCTGGGCGAGGCCGAGCACGTCGCCGCCTTCCAGAAGAACGGGGATGGCGCCGGCCTGGATCGGCGTGGCGGTCTGGTAACCCTCCTCCGCGACGGCGCGCAGAAGGGGCTCGATCAGGCCGAGGCCACTGAATTCGGTCATACGGGGAGGGTCCTGGTCACGTGAACAGAGGCTGCACCTGGGCCGTGCCCGGACGGTGCCGGGAGGCGGCGTGGCTTGGGGCGCTCCGCCGCGGGAGTGCGCGGAGCCATCAATTCACCGTGGGAAGGCGCGATCGGCGCCGGTACCGGGACAACGAGGAGCCGGCAGCCCCAAAGCAAAATCGACCGGACACACATAGGCGGTGGGGCGGCTTTTGGCAAGCAAACAAGGGCCTTGGCCCCGTTCCGGACAGGAAATGTCCCGCCCCTGGCCGCACCCGTCCGTTTGCCGGACCGGTGCGGCCAGGGGAGAGCGCCAGGGATAGGGAAGGCCGCCTTACGGCTTGGCGATCACGCCGCAGGCCACGCGGTCGCCTGAGGCGCCCGCCGGCTGGCTGGTGTAGTCGTCCGCCTGGGCGTGGACCACGAAGGCGGTGCCGCCGGGCTTGAACAGGCTGGCCGGGCCGTCGCCCAGCGTGACCGCGTGGGACAGGAACTGGAACCCGCCCTTGCCGCCGGCGTCCACCAGGAAGTTCGGCAGGTCGCCGGCGTGCATCGGCGCGGTGTCCATCCCGTGCTTGCCGCCGCCGGGGTTGAAATGGCCGCCCGCCGCCGCGAAGTTGGGCGCGCAGGCGCCGTTCTCGTGAATGTGGACGGCGTGCCAGCCGGGCTTCAGCCCGTCCAGTTCGGCGTGGATCAGCAGGCCCTGCGGAAACTGGGTCAGCGTGACGGTGCCCAGCGATTTGCCGTCGGCATCCTTCATGGCGGCCTGGGCCTGGGGCTGTCCGGGAGTCTGCGCCGCGGCGAAGGGCGTGGTGGCGAGAGCGGCGCAGGCGGCGAGAAGAGCGGCGCCCGCGGTCCGTGCAGTTCGTTTCATCCTTGTTCCCCCTAATCCTGGGATTCTTGTTGCACAACCGATCATCCGCCGGGAGCCGCCGCGGAGCAAGGCCGGCGGCGGTGCACCCCCCCACTGCCCCCGGTGCTCGAACGGCTGCGGCCTTTTGTCGCGCGAATTCCCGGATAAAAAAACAGGGTATAAGATTGCGAATGAATTTCAGTATTATGATGGGCGCTGCAGCATGGCGCCTCCCGTTGCGGGTACAACGGCGCCGAAACGGATGGCAAAGGCGGTGGGGCAATGACGTCGCGGCTCGAATCCTTGTGCCTGGAAAAGGGACTGAAGATGACCGGCCAACGCCGGGTCATCTCCCAGGTCCTGTCGGAGTCGGAGGACCATCCGGACGTGGAGGAGGTTCACCGCCGCGCCGTCCTGATCGATCCGCGCATCTCCATCGCCACGGTCTACCGCACCATGCGCCTTCTGGAAGACGCGCAGGTGATCGAGAAGGTGGATCTGGGCGACGGGCGCGCCCGCTATGAAGAGGCGTCCACCGACCATCACCACCATCTGATCGACACGCGCAGCGGGCGGATCATCGAATTCGCCAGCCCGGAGCTGGAGGCGCTGAAGGAGCGCATCGCGCGGGAACTGGGCTACCGCATCGTCGGTCACCGGCTGGAAATCTACGGCGTTCCGCTCGACGGCGTTTCTGTCGACGGCGGCGCCACGGACGGCAACTCTGGGGAAGGCGGGGAGCGTCGATGAAAGACACGCGCTGGCTGACGATCGACCCCTACCCGACGGTCAGCCTGAATTGCCGCGACGCGGTCCAGCGCTGCTACGCCGGCCTGTGCGACTGCGGCCAGCCGGAGCGCTACGCGCTGGAAGCCGCGGTGACCGTCTTCCGCTACCACCATCCGGAAACCCCGCCCTTCCAGGCGGAAACCATCGTCAGCCAGTGGGTGGCCGGTCCGGTCCGGCACTGACCGCCTTCAACCGCCGCCCTTACCAGCGCCGCCGCTTGCGCTCCAGCGTGTCGGGGGCGAAGTCCTCGGGCCGCAGGGGCTTGGTGAAATCCGGCGGGGCGAGCTGGTTGTCGAGACCATTGACCACATAACGGTCGCCGGAGAGATCGTAGGTGATCTCCAGCGCCGGGGCGAAGGCGGGCACCTGGGGGTAGGGAACCCCGTGCGCCTCCGCATAGCGGACCAGATCGCCCTTGGCGTCGTAATGGTCGGCCATGACGATCTGCCAGGAATCCTCGTCCAGATAATAGGTGCGTTCCGGAAAAGCGTGGCGGAAGTTGGGCTTGACCCGCGCCTCCACGATCCAGACGCGGTGCATCTCGTAGCGCAGGAACTGCGGGTTGGGGTGGCCCAGCCACAGGAAATCCACCGGCGCCAGATTGGCCGTGTTCATCCGGGCGGCGTTGTAGGGCACATACATCTCCCGCCGCGTCACCAGCGCGAAATCGAACCGGTCCAGCGGGCCGCTGAACATGTCCAGCATGTCGGCGGTGCGGATGCCGCCGCTGGCCGGGTCCGGGGTGTCGTAGACGAAATCGGGCGCGCGGACGGGCTTGCCGGTCTCCCCCGGACGGAACCAGGCGGCGAAGCCGGCCTGGATGGGGTTCAGCGTGCCGTGCAGCAGAAGGGTCGTCCCGGCCTCCGCCTTGGGCATCAGGGTGGTGCGGCGGTAGTGGAAGGGACGCCCGCCGTCGATCCCGGCGGCGTAGCTGGACTGCCAGTCCTCGCGGTAGACCGCCGCGGTGTGGATGCCGCCGGCTTCCGGCAACACCGTCGCCCCGGTGCGGCTGAAGGAATTTCCGCGCCAGCGCAGGATGTGATTCCACATCGCCTGCACGCCGTTGGCCGGGATGGGGAAGGGCACGCCCACCCGCGCTCCGCTCAGCGCCAGACCGTTCTCGCCCAGCCTGGCGCGTTTGGCGTTCTCGATCGATTCGTCGTAGACGCGCTGGGGGGCGGCGGCGCTGCGCCGGCTGGGGAAGACCGGGATCTCGAAGGACGGGTACTTGGCCAGCATTTCCTGGAGGCCGCCGGACAGCCGGACCTTGTAACGCTCCAGATCCGCCGGCCCCACGGTGAACCAGCGCCCGTCTTCGTCGAAGGGGTCGGGCAGATGGCTTCCCGGTTTCCAGCCGCCGGGGGCACGGGTCAGCCCTCCCTTCCAGGGCGGGATGGCCCGCGTCCGGCTGGCGCCGCGCACCGCGCCGAAGGGAGTCAGCTCCTCCCCCAGGGCGGGAGCTTTGTCCTGGGCGGCGATGGGGGCCGCGTAGGGAAGCACCGGCAGGGAGAACAGCAGGCTGGAGAACTGGCGGCGGTTCATGCGCGTCTCGCGGCGTGACGGGTCGCGGGGACCATACCCCAATCGGGCGCCTCTTCGAATGGACAAAGGGATATGCCGGGGGCGTTCAGTGGGGCGGCAGCGCGCCGACGAAGCGTTCGACCTCCCGCATCGCCTGTTCCACCGCCGCGGCCAGCGCGGCCACCCGGTCCCAGGCGGCGTCCTCCGCGACGGCCTGTTCCAGCGCCTGCGCCGCGTTGCCGAGCGGCTTGGCCCCGGCGTTGCGGGAGCAGCCCTTCAGATTGTGGGCGCCCGCGCGGACCGCCGCCCCGTCCCGCGCCGCGACGGGGGCGGCGATCCCGTCCGCGATGTGGCGCCCGATGCCGGCGAAGTCGCCCAGCAGCTCGTCCATCAGCGCCCGGTCGCCGCCGCAGATCTGGCGCAGCACGTCGAGGGCCACGGGCGGATCGTCCGGTACCGGCGGGGGAAGGGGCGTTGCCACGGGCAGGACCGCCGCCGGGGCCGGCCCCGCGGGCGGCAGGAAGCGGGCCAGCGCGGCGCCGAGCTTCGCCAGATCCACCGGCTTGCTGAGCGCCTCGTCCATGCCCGCCGCGCGGTAGCTGTCGATGTCCGCCGGGGCGGCGTTGGCGGTCAGAGCGACGATCGGCAGATGGGCGCCGGTCGCGCGCTCCGCCGCGCGGATGCGGCGGGTCAGCTCGAACCCGTCCACCTCCGGCATCTGGATGTCGGTCAGCAGCAGGGCGTAGCGCCGCCGCTCCAGCGCGGCCAGCGCCTCCGCCCCGCCGTTGGTCATCTCCGCCGTGTGGCCCAGGGAGGTGAGCTGCATGTGCAGGACCTTGCGGTTGATGGCGTTGTCCTCCGCCACCAGGATCAGCCGCCCGAGGGCCTCCGCCTCGGCGGCGGTGCCGGGCGCGGGCGTTGTCGGGGATTCGGCGGACGGGGCGGCGGGCGTGGCCTCCGCCACGGCACGCCCGGCGGCCACCGCCACGGCGCGCACCAGGGGGGTACGGCGGACCGGGCGGCTCACCGGGACCGACCCGTCG
>NZ_JAUJFI010000108.1 GCF_030849505.1 Azospirillum isscasi
ACATGGGCGGCGCCGCGGTGGGCATCCGCCGGGCCATCGGCGGCGGGCGGCTTGCCGCGCCGCTGGGCGGCGCCATCGCCGGGGCCGCGGCGACGGCCATGCATTTCACCGGCATGGCGGCGCTCCAGGTGCCGGCCAACCTGCATTACGACACGGGCTACGCCGTGGCGGCGCTGGCGTCGGGCGTGCTGCTGGGCGGGGCGGGCTTCACCGCCGCCTTGCGGACCGGATCGCTGAAGGGGCTCGCCACGGGGGCGGTTCTGCTGGCGCTGGGCATCTGCGGGCTGCATTTCACCGGAATGGCCGGCGTCACGCTGATCCCCGATCCGCTGCACGACATGTCCGACCAGATCATGGCGCCGGGCCTGCTGGCGGTCGCCATCGCGGTGGCGGCGACGGTGGTCATGGCGCTGGGCCTCGCCGGGGCGATCGTGGACCAGCGGTTGGCCGACCGGGCGGCGCACGAGGCGGCCCGGCTGCGCGCCAGCGAGGAGCGGTTCCGCCAGCTCGCCGACGCCACCACGGAAGGCATCGTGATCCACCGCGGGGGCGTGATCCTGGACGTCAACCGCGCCATGGCGGAACTGCTGGGCGAGCCGCCGGGCCGTTTCATCGGCCAGTCCATGCTGCGCTTCGTGGCGCCGAACCGCCGCGCCGAGGTGGAGACGAGGCTGGCCGAACCGACCTCCAACCGGGTGGAGGTGGATCTGCTGCACGCCGACGGGACGCCGGTGATGGTGGAGGCGCACGGGCAGGACATCACGCACGAGGGCCGTCCGGCCCGCGTCGTCGCCGTCCGCGACATCCGGGAACGCAAGCGGGCGGAGGAGCGCATCCGCCACATGGCGAACCACGACCTGTTGACCGGCCTGCCGAACCGCTCCCTGTTCCTCGACCGGCTGAACGTCGCGCTGGCCAGCGTAGAGCGGACCGGGGCGGAGCGGACTGGGGTGGCGGTACACTATCTCGACCTGGACCGCTTCAAGGCGGTGAACGATCTGCTGGGCCACCCCGCCGGCGACCGGCTGCTGCAGGAGATGGCGCGCCGGCTTCTCGACGCCGTTTCCGGCCACGACACGGTGGCGCGGTTGAGCGGCGACGAGTTCGCCATCCTGCAACGCATCGCCCAGCCGGGCGAGGCGCTGGCCCTGGCCGACCGGCTGGTGAAGGCGCTGGGCGCCCCCGCCGACCTGGACGGCCAGCGGATGACGGTCGGGGCGAGCATCGGCATCGCCCTGTTCCCCCAGGACGGCGCCGAAGCCGAGCCGCTCCTCCAGCACGCCGACACCGCCCTCTATCGGGCCAAGTCGGAGGGGCGGGGCACCTTCCGCTTCTTCGAGGCGGCGATGGACGAGCGGCTTCAGGCCCGCCGCGGCCTGGAGCGCGACCTGCGCCAGGCGTTGGCCGACGGCGCGCTCTGCGTCCACTACCAGCCGCTGGAGGATTGCCGGACGCGCCGCATCCTGGGTTTCGAGGCGCTGGTGCGCTGGAAGCATCCGGTGCGCGGCATGATCCCGCCGTCGGAATTCGTGCCGCTGGCCGAGGAGAGCGGGCTGGTCATGCAACTCGGCGAGTTCGTGCTGCGCACCGCCTGCCGGGACGCCCGGACCTGGCCCGCCCCGGTCAAGGTGGCGGTCAACCTGTCGCCGATCCAATTCCGCCATTCGGACCTTCCCGCCACCGTCCTCGCCATCCTGGAGGAGGAGGGGCTGGCGCCGCACCGGCTGGAGATCGAGGTCACCGAGGGCGTGATGATCGACGACACCGAACGCGCCCTGGCGGCGCTGAGCGCCCTGAAGGCTGCCGGGGTGCGCATCGCCCTGGACGATTTCGGCACGGGCTATTCCAGCCTCAGCTACCTTCAGAAATTCACCTTCGACAAGCTGAAGATCGACCGCTCCTTCGTCCAGTTGATGGCGGAGAGCCGCGAATCCCTGTCGATCATCCGCACCATCCTGGCGCTCGCGAAGAGCCTGGACATCGCCGTCACCGCCGAGGGGGTGGAGACGGAGGAGCAGCGCACCCTGCTGAAGAACGAGTCCTGCAACCAGCTCCAGGGCTACCTGATCGGGCGCCCGGTCCCGGCGTCCGAACTGGCGCGTTTCTACGAACCGGCGTGAGGCGGGTCAGCGGATCTCGATGAGGTCCGTCAACTCGCGCACGACGAGTTCCAGGCTGTCGGCCACGGCCTCGCAGGACACGCGCTCCTCCGGCGTGGTGAAGTCGGTGGAGCGCAGGGTGGCGATCTGTTCCTTCAGCCGGCCGATGTAGGCGATCAGCTTGTTGTCATCCATGCCCGTACCCCCATGGCGCGAGAGGCTTCCTGCAACGATAACAGGTGAAGGTGGCCTTTGCGCCGGGATTCTTCGCCGGCGGCCCCCTTACAGGGGCTTGATGCCCTGCCGGTAGGTGAACAGGTCGGTCCGGTCGTAATCGGTCTTCACCTGCCGCAGCCGGGCGTAGTTGCCCCCGTAATAGGCGCTCGACCAGTCCTTCAGGGAGGGGTCGGGGAAGTTCTGGAAGGCGCCCACCGCCTTGGTGGCCGTGTTGACGGCGGCGTAGAACCGCTCCTGCCAAGCCAGATTCTCGTCCACCAGCGACTTCGGGTCCTTGCGGTCCCACCAGTTCACTTCGGAGGAAAACAGCCAGTCGTAGCCGCGGTGGACGTAGGCGGTGGCGCCGGCGGGCGTGGCGTTGACCTTGCCGCCGACCTGGAAAAACTTGAAGGCGTTGGCCATGCAGGTGCCCGGCATGAGGCGGGCCATCCCGATCATGGCGGCGACGGATGAGGGCGTGATGTCCGCCGCCTTCATGTAGGAGGATTTCTCCTGGTAGAAGTAGGGGTAGGTGAACTCGCTGAGCAGATCCTGCGCCGGCCAGTACGGCATGTCCGGGGTGATCGTCTTCTTCGACGCCTTTTCCAGAACGGGGCCGATGATCGCCTCGACCGTCGTGCCGCATTTGTGCAACTGGCCGAGGATCGAGACGGTGAGCTGCTGGCTGCCGCTGCCGCGCGCCGGCTTGGTGACGCTGATCTTGCTGCCGAACTCCGGCGGCGCCTCCGCCAGGCGCGTCAGCAGGGTGTAGAGCACCTCGTCCACATCCGCGGTCCAGGCGACGTCGAAGAAGGTGACCGTCTCCACCGGGAAGGTGCGCAGGGTGAAGGACGTGTTGATGCCGAAATTCCCGCCGGCGCCGCCGCAGCAGGCCCAGAACAGGTCGCTGCCGGCGCCGCTCTCCTGGATGTCGGAATGCAGGGCGCCGTCCGCCGTGACGATGCTCGTGGACTGCAACAGGTCCGAGCCCATGCCGAACATGCGCATGTTGAAGCCGATGCCGCCGCCCAGCAGGAACCCCGCCGCGCCCACGGTGGTGCAGCGCCCGTGGGTGACGGTGCGGTTCAGCCGTTCGAGCGCCTGATAGACCATGCCGTTCAGGGCGCCGCCGCCCACCTTGACCAGCCCGTCCCCGCCGGGCAGGGCGGTGATGGTGCTGAGGGGCGTCATGTCGATCAGCAGGCCGGGGGTCGTGGAAAAGCCCGCGTAGTTGTGCCCGCCGCTGCGCACGGCGAAGCGCGCGCCGTGCTTCCTCACCCAGGCGACGCAGGCCTGCACGTCCTTCTCGCTCGCGCAGCGCGCGATGGCGGTCGGAAGAGTCCGGAAACGCAGGTTGTTCGGGCGGGCGTAGTCGCCGAAGAACGGATCGTCGGGCAGCACGACGCCGCCCTGCACCGCCCCGGCCAGATCCTTCAGCGCCGAGGCGGCGATCCGCCGGTTGCCGGCTTCCGCGGCGGCGGGGAACGGAAGGACGCTGGTGAGCGCCGATGCGGCGGCGAAACGACCGGCACCGACCAGGAACGTACGGCGGCTCGGCGGCGCAACATTGAACATCGGCTTTCCCCTCCCCAGGCGGATTATCGGGGTATTCTATACAGCTTCTGGGGCTTATGGGGAAGCGATGCGCACGTCATGGACGAAAAATTGTCCGAAAATCCACCGGAGCGGGTGGTGCGGGTTGGCCGCGGTGCCCCCTTGAAGATCCGACGCCTTCGGTCTCAGCGGTTCCGTCCGCGGCGGCCGCCCTGTTTCAGCAGGCCACCGCCCGCCGGATCTTCTTCTGGACATACATGGCGGCGTCGGCGGCGCGCAGCGCGTCGTCGGGCGTCGTGGAGGCGGGGTCGGCGCTGACCACCCCGATGCTCGCCCCCGGATAGTCGAAGGAGCAGCCGCTCAGGCTGTAGGGGCCGCGGATCAGCGGCGCCACCCGGTCCCGCAGGGCTTCGGCGGCGGCGTCCCCCTCCGCGCCGGGCGTGGCGCCCATGCCGACGATGATGAACTCGTCACCGCCGAGGCGGCCCAGAACATCGCCCGCCCGGAGACCGGGGGCGATGCGCCGCCCCACCTCGATCAGGAATTCATCGCCGGCCTCGTGCCCGTAGGTGTCGTTGATGGCCTTGAAGCCGTCGAGGTCGATGAAGCTGATCAGCACGGTCTGCTTGGCCCGTCCGCCCAGCGCGAACATCCGGCGCAATTCCGTGACGATGGCGCGCCGATTCGGCAGGCTGGTCAGCGCGTCGGTGTAGGAATAGGATTCCAGGGTCGCGTTCAATTCCCGGAACTGGGCCAGAAGCTGTTCGCGCTGCACATGCAGGGCGATCAGCGAGGCGAACAGGCGAAGCACCTGTTCCCCCTTCGGCGTCAGCGGCTTGCTGTCCGAGCTGGCGGCGCAGAGCGTGCCGAACAGGCTGCCGTCGTCCAGACGGACCGGCGTGCTGACATAGGTCTGGATGCCCAGCGCCGCCGCGGCCTCGCAGTCGCCCCAGCAGCTCGGCACGTCGTCAGTGTAGAGCTTTCCTTCGTCGAGCGCCCGCTTGCACAGCGTGCCTTCCCACGGAACGGCCAACCCTTCGGGAATGTTCAGGGTCTTGGTGTTGCGGGAAAAGAGGATGCGCTGGATGCCGTGCTCCAGCTCGATCCGGGTGAGGTAGGTGGCCTCCAGCTCCGTCACCAGCTCCAGCAGCGACAGCAGGGGCCGCGTCAGCTCCTCCACGGTCTTCGCCGACGAAAGGGTGTCGGTGAGTTGAACGAACAGTTCGTCAGCCATGCGGTCCGCCACTCTAAAAACAGGCGCGCCGCCCTCACGACACGAGCAGGCGCGCAGCTTCACGTCCAATAATGGGAATTTTTATTAAATCCCATACTAACGAAAGGGCGATGGTTAGGCAACGAATGAATGATTTCACTTTAACGGAGTTGCCGCCGGGCGCGGTCCCGCCCGCGGGGGCCGGGCGGGGCGGAAGCAGGGTCATGGGGTGGGCGGTTCGCCGAAAAATTCCGCATGGTGGCGTTTGACCGGGCATGCCGCCGCGGAGTAACCCTTTCCCCGCAACCACCGTTACGGGAACCGCAGTTCATGACAGCACCGCGCGACCGGGTGCTGGACGTTCACGACCGTCCGCCGCCGGCCACCTTCCTCCTGCTCAGCCTCCAGCACCTGTTCGCCATGTTCGGCGCGAACGTTCTGGTGCCGATCCTCACCGGCCTCGACCCGTCGGTGGCGCTCGTCACCAGCGGCCTGGGCACGCTGATCTATCTGGCCTTCACCAAATGGCGGCTGCCCGCCTATCTGGGCTCCTCCTTCGCCTTCATCGGCCCGATCGTCGCCGCCACCCAGATCGGCGGCACCGGCGGTGCGCTGGTCGGGGCCTGCGCCGCGGGCGCCGTCTATGTGGCCGTCGCCCTGCTGATCCGCGCCTTCGGCGTGCGCTGGCTGCTGGCCATCCTGCCGCCCATCGTGGTCGGGCCGGTGATCGTGGTGATCGGCCTCGGCCTCGCCTCGGTCGCCGTGGGCATGGCGCAGAACACGGCGGGCGGCGGCGAGTACAGCCTGCCGCACTTCCTGCTGGCGCTGGCGACGCTGGGCAGCATCTTCCTCTATTCGATCGTGCTGCGCGGTTTCTTCACCGTGGTGCCGATCCTGCTGGGCATCCTGACCGGCTATGTGCTGGGTGTGGTCTTCGGCATGGTGGACTTCGGGCCGGTCGCCGCCGCGCCCCTCCTGCGGATGCCGGACTTTCACCTGCTGTTCTCCGGCATGAAGGAAGGCGTGTCGGCCTGGGCGATGATCCTGCTGGTGGCGCCGGTGGCGCTGGTCACCATCGCCGAGCACATCGGCGGGCAGATCGTGCTGAGCCGCGTGGTGGGCCGCAACTTCATCGCCGATCCGGGCCTGCACCGCTCGGTGTTCGGCGACGGCGTGGCGACCATGGTGGCGGGCGCGCTGGGCGGTCCCCCGGCGACGACCTACGGCGAGAACATCGGCGTTCTGGCGGTGACCCGCGTGTTCAGCGTGTGGGTGATCGGCGGGGCGGCGACGCTGGCCATCATCCTGGGCTTCGTGGGCAAGCTGTCGGCCTTCCTGTCCAGCATTCCCACGGCGGTGATGGGCGGCGTGTCCATCGCGCTGTTCGGGGTGATCGCCTCGTCGGGCATCCGCACGCTGATCGAGGGCAAGGTGGATCTGGGCGACAAGCGCAACCTGCTGATCTCCTCGACCATCCTGGTGATCGGCATCGGCGGCGCGTCGCTGAAGTTCGGCGACGGCGGCTTCGTCGTCTCCTCCATGGCGCTGTCGGCGCTGATGGGCGTCGTCCTGAACGCGGTCCTGCCGGGCCGCGGCACCGGCGGCGACGCCGAGGCCATCCTGTCCTCCGACCACATCTGATCCCACATCCGGTCTGCCAGGGCGGAGCCTCACGCGGGGCTCCGCCCTTTTTCATTCCCCGGCCTCGTCCGCCAGGATCGCGTCGATCCGCCCGACTAGATCGTCGATCCGGTAGGGCTTCGCCAGAACCGGAATGCCGGTGGCGCGGGCGATGTCCTCGCTGTAGCCGGTGGCCAGGATGACCGGCAGGCCGGGCCGCCGCTCGCGGGCTTCGCGGGCGAGGTCGATGCCGCTCATCCCGCCGGGCATCACCACGTCGCTCAACAGCACGTCCACCCCGTCGCCCGACAGGAAGGGCAGCGCCTCCTCCGCCGTGGCGGCGGACAGCACGGCGAATCCGGCGTCCTCCAGCGCGGTGCTGACGGTCATGGCGACGATGGGGTCGTCCTCCACCACCAGCACGCAGCCGTTGCGCCGCGGCCCGTCCGGCAGCAGCAGGCCGGCGGGGGAAGGCGCCATCTCCACCGGCGTCGGCGCCATGCCGGAGCGGCGGAGCAGCAGATGCACCGTCGTGCCCCGGCCCGGCGCGCTGTCGATCCAGGCGGTGCCGCCGGCCTGCCGGGCGAGGCCGTAGACCTGGGCCAGCCCAAGCCCCGTCCCCTTGCCGAGGTCCTTCGTGGTGAAGAACGGCTCGAAGGCGCGGGCGGCCACCGCGGCGGTCATGCCGCAGCCGGTGTCCGACACGGACAGGTGCAGGAAGTCCCCCTCCACCCCCCGCGGATCGCCGTGCGGCAGGACCGTGTTCACCGCCTCCACCGTCAGCCGCCCGCCCGCCGGCATGGCGTCGCGGGCGTTGACGGCGAGGTTGATGACCGCCAGCTCGAACTGCGTCGGGTCCGCCTCGACGGGCCAGAGCTCCTCGGCGAAGCGGAGATCCAGCGCGATGTCGGCGCGCAGCGCCCGCTCCAGCAGAGCCGACATGGCGTGCATCCGCTCCCGCACGCCGATGGACGCCGGGCGCAGGCTGTCCCGCCGGGCGAAGGCCATGAGCTGCTGCACCAGCTTCGCGCCGCGCCCCACCGCCTGCTGCCCGGCGTCGAGCAGGGCATGGACCTGCGGCTCCTCCGTGCGGCGCCCGATCATCGACAGGCAGCCTTCCAGCGCTTGGAGCAGGTTGTTGAAATCGTGGGCCACGCCGCCCGTCAACTGGCCGACCGCCTCCATCTTCTGCGCCTGGCGAAGCTGGTCCTCGGCCTGCCGCAGGGCGGCGTCCGCCTCCTTCTGTGCGGTGACGTCGCGGCCCACGGCGTGGATGAAGCGGTCGTCCGGCACGGCGATCCAGGACAGCCAGAGATAGCGCCCGTCCTTGTGGCGGTAGCGGTTCTCGAAGCGCGGGACGATGTGGCCGGCGCCGAGCCGCGATGCCTCGCCCCGTGTGCGCTCCAGATCGTCCGGATGCACGAAGGCGAAGAAGCTGCGCCCCACCAGCTCCTCTTCCGCCCAGCCCAACAGGCTGGTCCAGGCCGGATTCACGGCGCCGATGGTGCCGTCGAAACCGGCGACCAGCATGACGTCGGTGGACAGGCGCCAAATGCGGTCGCGGTCGGCGGTGCGTTCCGCGACGCGCTTTTCCAGCGTGGCGTTCAGGTCGCGCAGCGCGTCCTCGGCCCGTTTGGCCTCGGTGACGTCGCTGCCCTCGCAGAAGATGCCGGTCACCCGCCCATCGGCGTCCTTGATCGGCTGGTAGACGAAGGTGATGAAGCGCTCCTCCACCGGGGCGCCGGGGTGGCGGACCACCCGCACCGGCAGGGCGTGCCCGAGGAAGGGCTCCCCGCTGTCGAACACGCGGGCCAGCAGCTCGAAGAATCCCTGGCCGGCGATCTCCGGCAGGGCCTCGTGCACCGGCTTGCCGATCAGGGGGCGGTCGCCGACCAGCCGCCGGTAGGAGTCGTTGGCCAGCTCGAACACATGGTCCGGGCCGCGCAGCACGCACATGAAGTTGGGCGCCTGCCGGAAGAGGGCGCGCATCTGCTCCCCCTCCGCGGCCAGCCGGGCGTTGGCGCGGCGCAGCGACCCCTCCGCCTGCGCGCGCTCCAGGGCGGACCATGTGCGCTCCGCCACCTCCTCCACCAGACGCACCTCGTCGGGGCGCCATTGCCGCGGATTCCGGTGGTGGACGTAGAGGGCGGCGACCATCCGCCCGTTCTTCACCAGGCTGGCCGTGATGACGGCGGCGAGGTCCAGCGCCGCGAAGGCGGCCTGCCGGTCCGGCGCCGCGCAGCGCGGGTCCGCCGCGGCGTCGTGGATGGTCACCGTTACGCCGCTGCGCAGCGTGTCCAGAAGCTCCGGCCCGAAGGCCAGCAGGTCATGGGTGCCGGCGTGGTGATCGACGGTGCCGTCGGTCCAGCTCCGCTCCGTCGTGAAGAAGCGGGCGGTCTCGTCCACCACCCCATAGCCGACGCGGCTGGCGCCCAGATGACGGCCCAGGGCCTCTTCCGCCGCCGCCGCCACCTCGAACGGGTCGGAAAGCTGGCGTAGCCGGCCCTCCAACTCCAGGTGGAAGGCGGTGCGCCGGGCGGCGAGCACCTGGGCGGTCGTCTCCACGGCGGCGCAGAACATGCCGGGGATGCGCCCGTCCTCGCCCCGCACCGGGGTGTAGGAGAAGGTGAACCAGGCATCCTCGCGGAAGCCGCGGCGCTCCATGGGGATCAGCAGATCCTCGTACCAGGACGCCTCGCCGGCCAGGGTGCGGTCCACCAGCGGCTTGATCTGGGGCCAGATGTCCGACCACACCGCGGCGAAGGGGCGGCCCAGCGCGTCCGGGTGCTTGGTTCCGAACAGCGGCACGTAACCGTCGTTGTAGAGGAAGGACAACTCCGGCCCCCAGGCGACGAACATCGCCTGACGGGAGGACAGGACGACGCTGACGATCGTGCGCAGGCTTTGCGGCCAGCCTTCCGGCGGGCCGAGCGCGGTGGACGCCCAGTCGTGGGCGCGCATCCGCTCCCCCATCTCGCCACCGCCGGAAAGAAAATCCAGGTCGCCGCCGGTCGCCGGCCGATCCGTCATGCGCCGGCTCCGACGTGTTTGGACGGAATGACGGGCGGAGTCTTTGACGTTTCGGCGTCGATCGGGGCTTTCATTGGGCTTTCGGGCCGCGGCGAGGTTGCGTCTGGTGTCTTAACACACGACGCCCGGAAAGATAGCCCGTCGAAGGGCGGCCTTCCCTAGCCGTTCCGGCCGATGCGGCTTCCGTGCCACGCACCGCGGCTACTCCGCCGCGAAGCCCCGCGCCTGGAGTTGCCACAGGGAGTTGAACAGACCGCCGCGCCGCCGCAATTCCGCGGGGTGGCCGTCCTCCGCGATGCGCCCGTCCACCAGCACCAGCACCCGGTCGAAGGCCGACACGGTGGACAGGCGGTGCGCCACCGCGACCACCGTCCGCCCCCGGGCGAGGTCGGCCAGTGCGGTCTGGATCTCCTGCTCCGACTGGGTGTCGAGCGCCGAGGTCGCCTCGTCCAGGATCAGGATCGGCGCGTCCTTCAGGAAGGCGCGGGCGATTCCCAGCCGCTGCCGCTGTCCGCCCGACAGCCGCACGCCCCGTTCGCCGACCAGCGTGCCGTAGCCCTCCGGCAATTGCCGGATGAAGCCGTCGCAGAAGGCGTGGCGCGCGGCCTCGAACACCTCCTCGTCGCTGGCGTCCGGGCGGCCGTAGCGGATGTTCTCCAGGATCGGGCGGTGGAACAGGGCGATGTCCTGGGGCACCACGGCGATCTTGGCCCGCAGGTCGTCCTGGGCCAGATCGGTCAGCGGCTGGCCGTCGATCCGGATGGCGCCGCGCTGCACGTCGTCCAGCCGCTGGATCAGGCTGATGAGGGTGGACTTGCCGGCCCCCGACGGCCCGACCAGCCCGACCTTCTGCCCCGCCGGGATGGACAGGCTGAAATCCTCCAGCACCCCGCGCCCCTCCGGATAGCGGTAGGACACGGCGTCGAAGGCGATGGCGCCGCCGCCCGGCGCGGCGGGCCGGGCCGGCACCGGGTCGAGCACGTCGTGCGGGCGGGCGATCACCCGCAGGCTCTCGTCGATGGCGCTGACCTGCTGGGTGGCGTTGACCAGCGCGAAGGCGAGGTCGCGGGAGCCGTGCAGGATGCGGAAGGTGAGCGCGCTGACGATCACCACGTCGCCGGTGGTGATCGTGCCGTCCCGCCACAGCAGCAGCGCCCACAGCAGCATCGACCCGGCCATCACCCACAGGCAGGCGTCATGGACGACGCGGGTCTTTTCCAGATGCATCCAGCTTCGGCGGTGCACCCCGGCCTCCACGTCGAAGGCGCGGTGGAGACGCTCCCGCTCCCGCCCGCGGGCGGAGAAGGCCTTCACCGTCCAGACGTTGGACACCACGTCCACCAGCTCGCCGTTGGTGCGGGCGGACTGCTCGGCGTAGGCGTGGTGCACCGCCCGCCCGCGCAGCCCCAGCCCGACGATGGCGACCGCCACCACCAGGGCGAACAGCACCAGCGCCGCCGCCATGCCCCAATGGATGGTCAGCAGCACCAGCACCGCCCCCAGGAAATCGGTGACCGGCGGGACGATGTTCCAGGTCAGGGTGCGGAAGATGGTGGTCGCCGCGGCCTCGGTGGCGGCGATGCGGTTGCCGAGCGACCCGGCCAGATGCTCTGAGAAGTAGCGCATCGAATGGCCGGTCAGGTGCTGGAACAGGTCCAGCCGCATGTCCACCCCGGTCGCCAGCACGGTCCGGCAGCCGAGCCAGCCGCCGAGCCGCCACAGCACGTTCTCCGCCGCGATGAAGCCCAGGAACAGGCCGAGCGGAGTCCACACGTCCGCCGCCGCCCGGTCGGGGGAGGCCATGGCGTCGATCAGCAGCTTCATCCCGTACTGCACGGCGACCGCGCAGCCGGCGGCGGCCACGATCACCGAGAACAGCCCGCCGAAGGACCAGGGCCGCCGCCGGATGTAGCGCAGCAGGAAACGGCCCGGACGGTCCGGGATGGCGTCCTTGTCGTGCCGCCTCATTGCGCCGCCTGGAATTCCGGCTGGCCGAGCAGAGCGCCGATGCGGGCCTGCCCGCGCGCCAGAGCGTCGGCCAGCGGTTGGTGGAGGCGGCGCCCGCCGTCCTCGCCGCACAGGCCGTAGAGGCCGGTCTCGCAATGGCGCTCGTTGGTCCAGCCGGGATAGTCGAGGATGGGGTAGAGGCAGATCCCCTCCACCGGCACGCCGGCGCGCAGGGCCGTCACCGTCTCCTCCGTCACATAGTCGAGCCAGGATGCGCGGGCGTTCCCCTCGGCTCCGGTTTCCGCCACCAGGACCGGGCGCCCGTAGCGCTGGTGCACCTCCGCCAGGATGTCGGCGAAGGGGCGGTAGCGCGGGTCGTCCCGCCCGATGGTGCCGCCCTTCAGGAACCACTGGTTGTCGGAGTAATAGTTGACCCCGATCACGTCCAGATACTCCGGCTTGCCGCCCAGCCCCGGCCAGGCGTGGCCGCCGATCATGTCCCACGCCTCGTACTGGGCCAGCCGCGCGGCCTCCGCAGCCCCGGCGTCGCCCTTGCGGTCGGGGCGGGGCAGGACGTGGATGACCGGATCGACCTGCACGATGCGGGCGCGCGGGTCGGCGGCGCGGATCGCGTCGATGGCCGCGATGCTGGCGCGGACGAGCTGGTGCTTCAGTTCGAAGCCGCGCCGCTCGGCCATCGGGTTGAAGCGCTTCATGTCGCCGCCGGCCCAGGCCCAGAAGGAGATCTCGTTGACCGGGCAGTAGGCGGGCGCCTCCACGCCCTCGTCGCGCAGCAGGGCCGCGGCGGCTCCGGCGAAGCGGGCGAAGCGCTCCACGAAGGCGGGGCGCCAGATGTCGATGCCGTCCGGCCAGCCATAGTGGCAGAGGTCCCAGACGGCACCGACGCCGGCCTCCCGCGCCGCGCGGACCATGGGGAGCAGGCTGGACCAGTCGTAACGGCCCGGCGTGGTCTCGATCCGGTGCCAGCGCACGCCGTCGCGCACGGTGCGGATGCCGTGGGCGGCCATGCGGCGGTAGTCCTGCGCGGCCAGCCGGTCGTGCCCGGTCGCCGCGATCAGGTCCAACCGGCGCCCGTCGTGCCGCCGGTGCGTCGAGCATTCGAAGCCGCCAAGGAAGAAGCCGTCGAACAGGGTGGGGGTGTGCATGGGGGACTCTTGTGTCTTGGGGGCGTTCGGGTGGGGGCAGGGGGGCCGGCGCTCCCCTAATCCCCCATCCCCGCGACCCGCACGTCCCGCTCCGCGCCCAGCGAGCCGAAGGCCCGCGCGGCGGCGGTCAGGCCGCGGCTCTGCGGTTCCTCCCTCTCGATGCGGGCGTAGACCGCCAGAGCCTGCGCCACCACCTGATCCATGTTGTAGTAGCGGTAGGTGCCCAGCCGGCCCAGGAAGATCACGTCCGGCGTGCCGTCCGCCAGCGCCTGGTATTTGCGGAACAGCTCCTGGTTCTCCGGGCGGGGGATCGGGTAGTAGGGATCGCCCTGAGCGGAGGGGTATTCATACGTGATGCTGGTCTTCGGGTGCCGCTGCCCGGTCAGATGCTTGTATTCGGTGACGCGGGTGTAGGGCACCGCCTCCGACGGTTCGTTGACCACGGCGACGGGCTGGAACCACTCCCGGTCCACCGTCTCGTGCCGGAAGGTCAGGGAGCGGTAGGGCAGCTTGCCGAAGCGGTGGCCGAAATACTCGTCGATGGGGCCGGTGAAGACGACGCGGTCATAAGCCAGCTCGTCCCGCACGTCGTCGAAATCGGTGTTCAGCATCACCTTGATGTTCGGGTGGTCGAGCATGTTTTCGAACATCCGCGTGTAGCCGTGCAGCGGCATGTTCTGGAAGCTGTCGCCGAAATAGCGGTCGTCGTCGTTGGTCCGCGTCGGCACGCGGGCGGTGACCGCCTTGTCCAGCTCCGACGGGTCGAGGCCCCATTGCTTGCGGGTGTAGCCGCGGAAGAACTTTTCATACAGCTCCCGTCCGACCGCGCCAACCACCACGTCCTCCGACGTGCGGACATCGGCCACCGGCTCCGCCCGGCTCTTCAGGAAGGCGGCGACGCCGGCCTCGTCGAGGTCCAGGCCATACAGGCGATTGACGGTGGTCCGGTTGATCGGGATGGGGACGAGCTGTTCGTCCACCCGCGCCAGCACACGGTGCTCGTAAGGGCGCCACTTCGTGAAGCGCGACAGGTAATCGGCGACGTGCTGGGAGTTCGTGTGGAAGATGTGCGGGCCGTAGCGGTGGATTAGCACACCCGCGTCGTCGTAGTGATCGTAGGCGTTGCCGCCGATGTGCGGGCGCCGGTCGATCAGCAGCACCCGCTTGTCCAGCCCCGCCGCCAGCCGTTCCGCCAGAACGCTGCCGGCGAAGCCCGCCCCGACGATCAGATAGTCGAAACCGGACCGGCGGCCCGCCGCGCGCCCGTTGGCGTGCTTGGCCGCGTGGATGACGGGCGCCGGGCGGTGGGCCGGGGGGGCGGCGCGCCCGCGCTGGCGGGCTTGCTCCATCAGCGCCCTCATGCGGCTCTGGGTCTTGTCCCAGGACATGTCGCGCAGGACATGGTCCGCGGTGGCGCGCAGCCGTTCCGGGTCCGCGGCGTCGGCCAGGGCGGCTTCCGCGGCGGCGACGAAGTCCTCCGGCGCGTCGGCGATCCGCACGATGCCGCTGCCGCCATAGCCGCGCACCACGTCGGTGATGGAGGTGGAGACGACCGGGCGTCCGGCGGCCAGATATTCCGGTGTCTTGGTCGGGCTGATGAAGCGGGTGGATTCGTTGCGCGCGAAGGGCATCAGGGCGGCGTCCCAGCCCGCCAGATAATGGGGCAGGTCGTCGTAGCTCTTCGGCCCGAGGTAATGGATGTTCGGGCGGCGGGGCAGCCGGGCCGGGTCGATCTTCACCACCGGGCCGACCAGGACGAACTGCCAGCCGGGCCGCGCGGCGGCGGCGGCGTCCAGCAGGGCGATGTCCAGCCGCTCGTCGATGACGCCGTAGAAGCCCAGCCGCGGATGCGGGATGGCCGCCTGGTCGGCGGGCTCCTCCGCGATGCCGCGGGCGGCGGCGAAATGGGCGACGTCCACGCTGCTGGGGAAGGGGTGGGCGTTGGGGTGCAGGCCGCGCTTGGCCTCGTACAGGCTGACGCCGCCGGTGAACACCACGTCGGCCCGCGCCAGCAATTGCCGCTCGCGCTCCACCAGCTCCGGCGGGGCGCCGTGGAAGGCCGACAGCTCGTCCATGCAGTCGTAGACGACCAGCGCCCCGCGCAGATGGCCGGAGATGCCGAGGCTTATCGGCGTGTAGTACCAGAGGATCGGCTCGGTCACGCCCTCCTCGGCCAGATGGCGGTCGAGCAGCCGGCGCTGCGCGGTTTCCGCCTCGTGGCCGTCCAGGCCGGCGGGAAGGCGGGGAACCAGGACATGGACGCCCTCATCCTCCCGCACGTCCAGCCAGGGCTCGGGCGTGTCGTTGCGGATCGGTTCCTCGACGAACAGCACGCGGTGGTCGCGTGCGAACCGCGACATAAGATGTTGCGGGCGCTGGTAAACAAAGCTCCAGCGCAGGTGTGAAAAGCAGATCAGGGTTTGCTGGGGTGAACTGGTGCTCGTGGAGCGTGGAGAGTCGGCGGTCTGACGGGTTCTTTTTCGGTTTCTGCCGATAGGGAACTGGTGTTGGCCGGCCCAACTCATGCTTCCGTCCTCTCTTCAGTGGTGTCGCCGGAGGTTCGCCACGAATACATTGGATTTTTGCGGCGCAGCGGATTGGCGTCGAAAACCGGAAACCAATAACGGGGTCGGGCAGGGTGGGTTCCGTGACAGAAATGCGCTGGGCAAAACCGTTCCCCGAATTTTCAAAGCTAGTCCTTTCGCGGCGGGTTGGCCGGGGTAAGCGCTTATTTCAGCGGGCGGGGGAGGGAGATGGGAAAGACTTGGCGTCGTCGGATCTTTTGGGGTCGCGCGGATTCATCGACGTCGACTTCCCCATTCTCAACCTGCGGGGGCCGTGATTTCGGGAAGTTGGTGCGTGTTACAGATTTTCAGCGCATAGTGCATTCAATGAATCGCGGCAGTCTGGGAGGAGACAAGGGATGTGCCGAATTTTCGCCGGTCAGGACCCCGAGCGCTTCCGCATGGTAACCCGGCGGGTCCGCCTCAGCGGTCATTCGACGAGCGTCTGTCTGGAAGCGGCCTTCTGGGACGCGCTGGAGGAAATCGCGGCGATGCAGGGTGTGTCGCTTGGCCGTTTCCTGTCAAAGTTGCACGATGAAGTCTTGGCGCGCGGGGTGGAGCGGCGCAACTTCGCCGGTCTGCTGCGCTGCGCCTGCCTGACCTACGCCCAGGAGGTGAAAGGCCACCGCCCCTGCGTGGAGGAGCTGGAGCGGGAGGCCCGCACCGATTTTGCCGCGGTGGCCGCCGCCGGCCTTCCGGCGGGACTTCCGGCCCCGTTGCACGCCGCCGAGAAGGAACGCGAGACGGCGTGAGGGCAAAAGAAGGCCCCCCTCCCCCGCCCGGAAGAGAGAGGCGGAAGAGAGGGGCTCCGAGAGACCGGACATGGAGGAGGGAAAAAGCGGGCGGTCAGATCGCGTTCTTCGCCATCTGGCCGGCGATGTAGTCGGCCTGCCGCAGCGCCAGGGCCACGATGGTCAGGGTCGGGTTCTCGGCGCCGCCGGTGGTGAACTGCGACCCGTCGGACACGAACAGGTTCGCCACGTCGTGGGTCTGGCCCCACTTGTTCACCACGCCGTCGCTTGCCTTCTCGCTCATCCGGTTGGTGCCGAGGTTGTGGGTGGACGGGTAGGGCGGCGTCGGGAAGACCCGGGTGGCCCCCACCGATTCGTACAGCGCCATGCCCTGCCGGTGGGCATGCTGGCGCATGGCGACGTCGTTGGGATGGTCGTCGAAATGGACGTTGGGGACGGGCATCCCGTACTTGTCCTTCTTGTCGGCGTGCAGGGTGATGCGGTTGCTTTCCTGCGGCATGTCCTCGCCCACCAGCCACAGGCCGGCCATGTGGTCGTAGCCGTCGAGCGCCGAGGTGAACTCCCGCCCCCAGGCGCCGGGATCGAGGAAGGCGGCCATGAAGGGCAGGCCCAGCGACAGGGTTTCCATCTCGTACCCGCCGACGAAGCCGCGGTCGGGCTTGTGCTTGGCCTCGTCGCGGACGATGCCGGCCATGGTGGTGCCGCGGTACATGCGCACCGGCTTTTCGAACACCCCGTAGACAGAGCCGGTCATGTGCCGCATGTAGTTCCGCCCCACCTGACCGGAGGAGTTGGCGAGCCCGTCCGGGAACATGGCGGAGGCGGAGTTCAGAAGCAGGCGCGGGCTTTCGATGGAGTTGCCGGCCACCGCGACGATGCGGGCCTTCTGGCGCTGGATCGCCCCGTCCTTGTCGGCGTAGACGACGCCGGTCACCTTGCCCTTGGCGTCATGCTCGATCTTCAGCACCTGGGCGTTGGCGCGGACCTCCAGCTTTCCGGTCTCCTCGCCCTTGGGGATTTCGGCGATGAGGGTGGACCATTTCGCCCCGGACTTGCAGCCCTGGAAGCAGAAGCCGATCTGCTGGCAGGAGCCGCGCCCGTCGCGGGGCTGCGAGTTGATCGCCATGTTGCCGGTGTGGCACTCCGTGTAGCCCAGCTTGTCGGCGCCGGCCTTCAGGACCTTGAAGTTGTTGTTGCCGGGCAGGCCGGGGATGCCGTTGGTGCGGGTCACGCCCATGCGGTCCTCCGCCTTGGCGTACCAGGGTTCCAGTTCCTCCAGCGTCAGCGGCCAGTCGAGCAGATTGGCGCCGGCGACCTCGCCGTAGGTGGTGCGGGTCTTGAACTCGTGCGGCTGGAAGCGCAGCGAGGCGCCCGCCCAGTGGACGGTGGAGCCGCCGACCGCCTTGACGATCCAGGCCGGCAGGCCGGGGAAGTCCCGCGCCACCCGCCAGCTTCCCGAGGTGGTGCGCGGGTCGAGCCAGGAGATCTGGGCGAAGCTGGCCCACTCGTCGTTCTGGAAATCCTCCATGTTGTGGCGGCCGCCGGCCTCCAGGATCACCGTCCTGATGCCCTTCAGCGCCAGTTGCGTGCCCAGCGTGCCGCCGCCCGCCCCCGAGCCCACGATCACCACGACGCCGTCGTCGTTCAGGTCGAATTTCGCTGCCATGGCTGAAACATCCTTCCCGAAGCGGTGGTCAGAGCCACTCGAGGTCGTTGAATCCGCGGTCGATGTAGCCGCCCTTGGCCGCGCTCTCTCCCTCGTAGCCGAAGAGGGGCCAGACCTCCTGGTTGTTGTAGATCCCGGTCACCAGCCCGCCGCGCACCGTCTGGAAGAAGGGATCGGCCTCGATCTCGTGCAGCAGGCGGACCCGGTCGGCCTCCCAGCCGACCTCGGCGTAGGGCGCGTCGTGCTTGGCCTTGGCCAGCCGGTCGAGCTTCGCCATGCCGGACTCGTAGAGATCCTTCAGGGCGGCGTCGGCGGCGGCCTTCTCGTCCTGGGCCTTCATGGCGACGGCGTAGAAGCGGTCGGCCAGCCGGTCGTGCGGGTAGATGTCCCGCGACACCCGGATCAGCGAGCGCATGGTCTCCGGCGCCAGCGCCTTGGTCTCGTACCCCCACGCCTCCCGCGGGCAGAGGATCGTCCCGCCCGACACCAGGATGGCCGCCGCGGCGGCGGCGCTGGCCGACGCGGCCAGGAAGGCGCGCCGGTCCATAGGGGGCTTCAGGGTGGGGTTCGTCGAAGAACGCATCGCTTCCTCCCATAACCATTATGATTCTTGCTTCGGGACCGCCGTGTCAGCGGTAGCGGCCATGGCGCTGGAGGACCTCGATCTTGTAGCCGTCGGGGTCCTGGACGAAAAAGAAGCGGGCCATGAGCGCGCCGTCCCGCGCGAACTCCTTGATCGGGTTGGGGCCGTAGCCGAGCGCCGTGAAGCGCCGGTGCTCCCCGTCCAGATCGTCCACGCAGACGGCCAGATGGCCGTAGCCGTCGCCATGGGCGTAGGGTTCGCTGCGCCCGTGGTTGATGGTCAGCTCGATCTCGAAATCGTTTTCGGGGTTGCGCAGATAGACCAGGGTGAAGCCGTCGAAGGCGTAGCGGTCGGCGCATTCCAGGCCGAACGCGCGGGCGTAGAAGTCCCGCGACCGTTCCTCGTCGAGGACCCGGATCATCATGTGGATGGCCTTGGCCATGGTGGCTGGCTCCGTTCCGGTGGGTGGCTCCAGCCTGAATGTTAGTGACACTGATTGTTGGCTTGGCAGTAAGTATCTACTACAGGCCGGACGCTGAGGGGGTAGCCCGGACGGTGCGGGGTGCGAAGGCGGGGGCCGGTCACGCCCTCCAGAATGGCTTTTCCATCTCCTCCCGCGCTGTCGTCTCGTCGAAGCCGAGATCGGCCCAGAGATGCGCGTCCATGCGGGCCAGCGCGCGGCGCAGCGCCCGCCGCTCCCGCCAGCGATGCAGCCGGACGAGCCAGGAGGCGGCGGCGGGGCCGGCGGTGGTTCCGCTCCTGCGCTTGTCGTGCGTTCCGCTCATGCCCGTCATACGGCCCTCCCGCCAACCGGTGGTTCCCAGGACCCGGAAAATCGCGCGGCGGCGCGTGGACGACAAACCATGCTTTCTCATAGGATGGATGAGTGGAACTCATTCATGGACGGATCCCATGCGGCGCGCCCTCCCACCCCTGCACGCCCTGCGCGCCTTCGAGGCGGCGGCCCGGCACGAGAGCTTTTCCAGGGCGGCGGACGAGCTGTGCGTGACGCAGGGCGCGGTCAGCCGGCAGATCATGGTGCTGGAGGAATGGCTGGGCGTTCCCCTGTTCCGGCGGCTGACCCGGCGGGTCGAGCTGACGGAGGACGGGCGCGCCCTGCTGCCGGTGCTGTCGGAGTCCTTCGACCGCATCGCCGGGACGGCGGCGCGGTTGGCGGCGCGGGGCCGGGATTTGCGGATCAGGGTGGCCTTCTCCTTCGGAATCCGCTGGCTGATGCCGCGGCTGGTCCGCTTCCAGGCGCGGCACCCCGACGTGCAGGTGCGGGTGACCGTCGCCTGGAGCACCAGGCTGGAGTTCGACCCGCAGGAATTCGACGCCGCCATAGCCTATTGCCGGCAGGTGCCTTCCGGCCTCTCCGCGGTCGAGGTGCTGCCGGAACGGCTGACCGTCGTCTGCCCGCCGGCCCTGGCGGAGCGGCTGCGGACGCCTCTGGATCTCAGCTCCATCCCCCTGCTGGACGGCTGTTCGGAGGGGCAGGACTGGAGGGCGTGGCTGGCGGCGGCGGGGCTGCCCTTCTTCGAGGGGCTGCGGCAGGGCGCGGTGTTCGACGCCATGGACCCGGCGCTGCAGGCCGCCGCCGCCGGGATGGGCGCCACCGTCGCCGACCGCATGCTGTGCGCGGAGGATGTGGCGGCGGGCCGCCTCGTCCTGCCCTTTCCCGAGATCGAGGCGTCGTCCGGCAGCTATTGGTTCGTCTGCCCGGAGGGGATGCAGGACCGCCCCGCCGCCGCGGCCTTCCGCGGCTGGCTGCTGGAGGAGGCGCGGGAGGAGATGGTGCAACAAAGCGCCATGGCGGTTGTTTCACCGGTTTGAACCGACCTTCGACCCGGGGAGCCGCCATGGAGCCGCAAAGGGAACCGGCCAAGGAACCGGCCAGCGAACTGGACGAGGACACCATCGCCTTCGCCGGGAAGCTGTTCCACTGGGCGCGCACGGGATGCACCGCCGAACTGGCGGAGCTGCTGGAGATGGGCCTGCCGCCCAACCTGCGCAACGACAAGGGCGACAGCCTGCTGATGCTGGCCAGCTACCACGGCCATGCCGAGCTTGCCCGCACCCTGATGCGTCACGGCGCCGATCCGGAGCTGGCCAACGACCGCGGGCAGACGCCGCTGGCCGCCGCCGCCTTCAAGGGGGACGGCGCCGTCCTGCGCGCCCTGCTGGAGGAGGGGGCGGCGGTGGACGGCTGCGGGCCGGACGGGCGGACGGCGCTGATGACCGCCGCCATGTTCGACCGGGTGGAGATGGTGGAGTTCCTGCTCGCCCGCGGCGCCGACGCGGACGCGCGGGACGCCCGCGGCC
>NZ_JAUJFI010000109.1 GCF_030849505.1 Azospirillum isscasi
ACGCTGTGTGGGGGCTTCGCCCGGCCCCAGCCCGATCCTTCATGGGCGCATTTCCCACCACGTCCCTGGACGTTAGCGTCAACGAGGTGCGCGGCGTCAACCGCGTGGTCTACGACATCACCTCGAAGCCGCCCGGCACGATCGAGTGGGAGTGATTCACGCCGGCCCGAGGGTGTCCGGAGTTGCGCTGAAATAAGACATAACCCACGAACAAGGAAGATTTATCCCTCATCTTCTCTCGACGGTTGTCGGTGGGCGGCGATCGCGTGGATAACAGTGCCGTCAGGAGCAGAATGGCTCCTGACGGTACTTTTTTTGGCGCAAGCCTCTGATTATGCGCCGTCTTTCCCGCTGTGGCCGCCCAAGCGCATGCGGAGCGTGATCCGCCGGATCAATGCCCCTCCAACTCCCGACCCAACCTCCCGGAAGGCCGGCATTGCCCAGGCAGGGCTTTCACCGGCGCTGGAGTTCCGTGCTGCTAAGGCGGTTGCCGTGCATTATACTCGGGCCATGAAGCGTTCGTGCGCTCCCTTACGCCAGCCGGTATCGGCGTGGTGAACCGCCGGGAAACGTGGCCGATGCCCTCAGCCGACACCGATGCCCTGCAACCGCCCGCCCTGCGCGACGCCGACCATCTGGCGGCGATCGTCGATCTCAACGAGCGCCTGTTCTTCGCCCGTGACCTGACGGCCATGGTTTCCGTCCTGCGTACGGCGGCGCGCCGCCTGAGCGGCGCCGACGGCGTCACCATCGTGCTGCGCGACGGCGACCTGTGCCATTACGTCGAGGAGGACGCGATCAGCCCGCTGTGGAAAGGGCAGCGGTTTCCCATGGGCACATGCATCTCGGGCTGGGCCATGCTGACCGGGCAACCCGCGGTCATCCCGGACATCTATGTCGATCCGCGCATCCCTCACGAGGCCTATCGCCCCACCTTCGTGCGGAGCCTCGTCATGGTGCCGGTCGGCGCGCCCGATCCCATCGCCGCCATCGGCGCGTATTGGGCAACGCTGCATACGCCCGATGCGGACACCGTCACCCTTCTGCGGGCCATCGCCCGCTCGGCGGCCCTGGCGCTGTCCAACGTTCGCCTCCTCGAATCGCTGCAGGAGGCGGCAGAGGCCGCAAGGACCCAGGCCATGGAGGTGGCGCGGGCCAACGCGGCGCGGACCCGGCTTCTCGCGACGCTGAACCACGACCTGCGCCAACCGATCCATGGGCTGACCCTTGCCACGCACGCGCTGTCGTCCCGGGTGACCGCCCGGGGGGAAGCCTACGTGACGACGATGAAGCACTGCCTGGGCGTGGTGAAGCGCCTGATGGACGGCGTGCAGGACCTGGTGCGGATGGACGACGGCATGATCGCCGTCCGGATCGAAGACGTCCCGTTGGACGATCTGATGACGCACGCCGAGGCGACGTTCCGGCTGGCCGCCGAAGCCAAGGGGCTGCAATGGCGCATGGAAGGGGGCGGCAGAGGCGTGACGGTGCGCACGGACCGGCTGCTCGCGTCGCGCATCCTCCACAACCTCATCGACAACGCGATCAAATACACCGACCAGGGGGAGATCCGGCTCCTGTGCCGCACCGACGACGGCAAGGTGTGGATCGACGTCGCCGATACCGGTCGAGGCATTCCGAAGAGCGCCCTGACCGACATCTTCGAGGAGTTCTACCGTGTCGAAGCCGGAGACGGCGTCGTCGGCCTTGGCCTTGGCCTGTGCATCGTGAAGACTCTGGCGGATCACCTTGGCCACCCGATCATGGTGGAGTCCCTGCCCGGTATCGGAACCACGATCAGCGTCGCCCTGCCGCTGGCTTCCGGTCGCGGCTGACGGCTGGCGTCACGCCTCTGAAGGCATCCGAACGGCGCCTATTTTTAACAATAAACATTTGTAATATTCTAAATCAAAAATCTATTTGTCTAGTAGATTGATATTGACATCCTGTCGCGCAATTGGTGTGATTGTGAGAACAAAAACACCTTGGTTCTGTCGCTGCGGGAGACTTCGATGACAAAGGATGTGAAACGGACCGGGGCGACCGCGAGGCGGGTCGTTCTCGGGCTGACCCTGGCGGCAGGCGTGGCGCTGGTTTCCCCCGGCGGCGCGCGGGCCGAGGTGAAGGACCTGACCGTCGCCATCCAGTACGGGCTGGGCTATCTGCCGCTGATGATCGCCAAGAACCAGGGGCTGATCGAAAAATACGCCGAGGCGCAGGGCATCGGGCCGGTCAAGGTCAACTGGCTCGTGCTGAACGGCGGCGTGGCCGCCAACGACGCGCTTCTCAGCGGCAACGCCCAGATCGTTTCCGCCGGCATCGCGCCGCTGCTGACCGTCTGGGACAAGACCCGCGGCACCTTCGATGTGAAGGCCATCTCCGGGCTGGACTCCTCGGCCTACTGGATCAACAGCAACAACCCGAACGTCCGCAGCATCCGCGACCTGACCGACAAGGACCGCATCGCGGTGCCGGCGGTGAAGGTCTCCATCAACTCGGTCATCCTCCAGATCGCCGCGGAGAAGGAGTTCGGGCCGGGCCACCAGTATGATTTCGAGCCGCTGACCACGACGCTGAGCCCGCCGGACGCCACCGCGGCTTTGGTCTCCGGCAAGACGGAGATCACCGGCCACATCACCACCCCGACCTACGGGTCCCAGCAGCTCGCCCACCCGAACATCCACCGCATCCTGAACTCGCGCGACGTGATCGGCGAGGCGACGCTGGTGCTGTCCTACGCCACGCAGAAATTCTACGACGAGAACCCGAAGCTCACCGCCGCCGTGGTCAAGGCGCTGACCGACGGCTTCGCGCTGATCAAGCGCGACAAGGCCGAGGCCGCCCGTATCTATCTGGCGGAGGAGCGCAGCAAGCTGACCCAGGACGAGGTCGTGGCGCTGCTGAACAACCCGGACATCAGCTATTCCCAAGTCCCGCACAACACCGGCGTGATCGCCGACTTCATGCACCGCGTCGGCTCGATCAAAACCAAGCCGGCCTCCTGGAAAGACTACACCTTCCCTGTTCTGCACGGCGAAGCGGGGAGCTGACCCGACGCCGGCCTTTCACCTTCCGTCCGTCCACCGCTTTCCCGTCATTCCTCGCGTCATAATGGAGTCTGTCCGATGAGCCTTCCCACCGGTTTCGACATCAAGCCCATCAACGGAAACATCGGCGCCGAAGTGCGCGGCGTCACCCTGTCCGGCGACCTGCACCCGGCCACGCTGAAGGCGATCCAGGACGCCGTCTACGAGTACAAGGTGATCTTCGTCCGCGACCAGCACCACATCGACGACGCCCAGCAGGAGGCGTTCGGGCGGCTGTGGGGAAAGCTGGTCGGCCATCCGACCGTTCCCTCGCTGGGCGGGACCGAAGGCATCCTGGACGTGGACGGCTCGCGCGGGGAGCGCGCCAGTTCCTGGCACGCGGACATCACCTTCCTCGGCGACTATCCCAGCATCACCATCCTGCGCCCGTACGAGCTGCCGGAGCGCGGCGGCGACACGCTGTGGGGCAACACGGTGGCGGCCTACGCCGAACTGCCCGAGCCGCTGCGCGAACTGGCCGACCGGCTGCGGGCGATCCACACCAACCAGTACGATTACGTGGGCGACCGCGGAAACGTCCGCGAGGACGGGCTGAAGCGTTTCAACGAGATCTTCACCTCCACCGTCTACGAGACGGAGCATCCGCTGGTTTCCGTGCATCCGGTGACCGGCGAGCGCACGCTGCTGGTCGGCCATTTCCTTCAGCGTCTGGTCGGCTTCGGCACCTCCGACTCCGCCCGTCTGGTCGGCATCTTCAACGACCACGCCACCCGCCCGGAGAACACGGTGCGCTGGCACTGGTCGCCGGGCGACGTGGCGATCTGGGACAACCGCGCCACCATCCACCGCGCCGTGGACGATTACGGCGACCGTCCCCGCGTCGTCCGCCGCACGACGGTGGCCGGCGACGTGGTGGTCGGCGTGGATGGCCGCCCCAGCGTGACCCGGGTGCTTGGCCGCAAGCCGAGCCTCGCCGCCTGACGTCCAGCCGGTTTCGGCGCGGGGGTCCACGCCCCCCGTGCCGCACCGGAACTCCGCGGAGCCGGCGGGCCTGCGCGCCGGTTCCGCGATTTTGTGCGCAAAAATAACATTCAATATATGTGAATTATTGCGATTTTCCCTGTTGATCAATGCGTTGAATCGTGATGTCATTTTCCTACTAGAGTTTAGGTAAAACTTTTGGAGGTCCGTATGTTCCATCCAGGTCGTGTCGTCCGCCGCGCGCTCTGCGTCTTGGCCATGCTGGGGGCCATGCTGGGGGCCATGCTGGGGGCCGGGTTGGGGCTGGCCGGTCCGGCTGCGGCGGAAGGCCGGATACGGATCGCCGAACAGTATGGGCTGGGCTATCTGCCGCTGCACGTGCTGCGCCACCAGAAGCTGATCGAGAAGCACGGCAAGGAACTGGGGCTGGACATCAGCGTGGAGTGGGTGCAGCTCGGCGGCGGCGCGGCGATGAACGACGCGCTCCTGTCCGACAGCATCGACCTGGGTTCCGGCGGCGTCGGCCCGCTGCTGACCATCTGGGACCGCACCAGGGGCGGCGCCAACGTCCGCGCCATCGCGGCGCTGAACAACATGCCGCTGTTCCTCAACACCAACAACCCGAACGTCACGTCGCTGAAGGACCTGACGGACAAGGACAAGATCGCCCTGCCGGCGGTCAAGGTCTCGATCCAGTCACGCACGCTGCAGATCGCTGCGGAGCAGGCGTTCGGGGAGGGCAAGTTCGACGCGCTCGACAGGCTGACCGTCTCCCTGCCGCACCCCGACGCCAACGCGGCCCTGCTGTCGGGCGCCGCCGAGATCACCGGGCACCTGTCCGGCCCGCCCTTCCAGTACCAGCAGCTCCGCGACCCGAAGATCCGCAAGGTCTTCAGCTCCTACGACGTGCTGGGCGGCCCGCACACCTTCAACCTGATCTGGGCGAAGGAGGCGTTCCGGGCCAACAACCCCAAGACCTATCAGGCGTTCCTCGGCGCGCTGAAGGAGGCGGCGGCCCTCATCAACGCCGACCATGCGACGGCGGCGGACATCTATCTGGCGCAGAACAAGGGCGACCTCGACAAAGCCTTCGTCGTCGGCATCCTGGGCGACAAGGACATCCAGTACACGCTCGCGCCGAGCCGCATCGGCGTCTACGCCGGCTTCCTGAACAAGGTCGGGGCGATCAGGAACAAGCCGGCCTCCTGGAGGGACCTGTTCTTCGAAGACCTGCACGGCGAAACCGGGAGCTGATCCGATGAACGCCTTCACCTATCCCGACAGCGTGGACACCGCCGGCATGGATGTTGCCAACGTGTCCGAACGCCCCCTGCTGGACGTGTCCGGCGTGACGCTCCAATACAAGACGCGCCGCCACCTCGTCACCGCGACCTACCGCGTCGATTTCCAGGTGTTCGAGGCGGAACGCTACGTCCTGCTGGGGCCGTCCGGCTGCGGCAAATCCTCGCTGCTGAAGGCGGTGGGCGGCTTCCTTCAGCCGGTGGAGGGCGCCATCCGTCTGAACGGGTGGGCGGTGAGCGGACCGGGGCCGGACCGCATGATGGTGTTCCAGGAGTTCGACCAGCTTCCGCCCTGGAAGACGGTGAAGCAGAACGTCATGTTCCCGCTCCTCGCCAGCGGCAAGGCCACGCGCCGGGAGGCCGAGGAGAAGGCGCTGGACTGCATCGCGCGGGTGAACCTGTCCAAGTTCGCCGACGTGCATCCGCACATGCTGTCGGGCGGGATGAAGCAGCGCGTCGCCATCGCCCGCGCCATGGCGATGGAGCCGGACATTCTGCTGATGGACGAGCCCTTCGCCGCGCTGGACGCGCTGACCCGCCGCAAGATGCAGGAGGAGCTGCTCCAGCTCTGGGACGATCTGCGCTTCACCGTGCTGTTCGTCACCCATTCCATCGAGGAGGCGCTGGTCGTCGGTTCGCGCATCCTCGTGCTGTCGCCGCATCCCGGCCAGGTGAAGGCGGAGCTGAACTGCGGCGGCTACGACCATCACGCGGTGGGCAGCCCCGATTTTCAGGACGCCGCACGGCGCATCCACGCCATGCTGTTCGCCGACGAAGTGGAAACGGTGAAGGGGCTGCGTTCATGACCGGCCTGACTTTGACGCGGCAACGCCGCCGCATGCCCCCCGTCCGCCCGGAGTACGAGCGGGCAGTCGCCACCACCGGCCCCATCGGCGACGTGGCCCGCCCGCTGTCCCTGTGGGAGCGCATCGGCAACGTCACGGCGCTCCGCCGCTTCGCCGTGCTGGCCGCGGTGGCGCTGCTCTGGCAGGTCGCCGCGACGTGGCAGAACAACCCGCTGATGTTCCCCACCTTCGCCGCCACCGTCACCGCCCTGTGGGAGGGGATTTGGAGGGAGAGCCTGCTGTCGATGGCCTGGGTGTCGCTGTCGGTGCTGCTGAAGGGCTATGCGATCGCCGTGGTGCTGGCCGTGCTGCTGACCAGCTTCGCGGTGTCCACGCGCATCGGCAACGACGTGCTGTCCACGCTGACCTCCATGTTCAACCCGCTGCCCGCCATCGCGCTGCTGCCCATCGCCATGCTGTGGTTCGGGCTGGGGGCGGTCAGCCTGACCTTCGTGCTGGTCCATGCCGTGCTGTGGCCGCTGGCGCTGAACACCCACGCCGGATTCACCTCGGTGTCGGAGACGCTGCGCATGGCCGGGCGGAATTACGGGCTGACCGGCATCCGCTACGTCGTCACCATGCTGATCCCGGCGGCCTTTCCGGCCATCCTGACCGGGCTTAAGGTCGGCTGGGCCTTCGCCTGGCGCACGCTGATCGCGGCGGAGCTGGTGTTCGGCGTGTCGTCCGGCAAGGGCGGGCTGGGCTGGTTCATCTTCCAGAACCGCAACGAGCTTTACATCGACAAGGTGTTCGCCGGCCTCGTCACCGTCATCCTGATCGGCCTCGTCGTCGAGAACGTCGTCTTCCGCTGGATCGAGATCCACACCGTCCGCAAGTGGGGGATGGTGCGCTAGCCGCCAGCAACCAAATCCCCTCACCCGCCCACTGCGCGGGCACCCTCTCCCGGGGCGGGAGAGGGGATTCTTGAGCAAGGAACCTGCCCGTGCCCTTCGATTCCAATCTGACCACCGAACGCCCGACCTTCGTCACCCATCTGGAATGCGCCTACACCGGCGAACGGTACGAGGCCGACACCGTGCACAACCTGTCCCGGGCCGGCAAGCCGCTGCTGGTCCGCTATGACCTGGAGGGCGTGCGGGCGGCGCTGACCAAGGACGCTTTGGCCGGACGCCCGCAGGATTTGTGGCGCTACCGCGAACTGCTGCCGGTGCGCCGGGTGCGGGACATCGTCAGCCTGGGCGAGGCGGTGACTCCGCTGGTCCCGCTGCCGAAGCTCGCCGCGAAGCTGGGCGCCGCCGAACTGCTGGTGAAGGACGAGGGGCGGCTGCCCACCGGCTCCTTCAAGGCGCGCGGTCTGGTGATGGCGGTGTCCATGGCGAAAGCCTTCGGGATCGGGCACATGGCCATGCCGACCAACGGCAACGCGGGCGCCGCGCTGGCCGCCTACGCGACGCGGGCGGGCATCAGAACGACGATCTTCTGCCCGGAGGACACGCCGGAGGTGAACGTCTCCGAGATCGAACTCCAGGGCGCCACCGTCTACCGGGTCAACGGGCTGATCGACGACTGCGGGAAGATCGTGGGGGAGGGCAAGGCCAAGGCCGGCTGGTTCGACGTCTCCACCCTGAAGGAGCCCTACCGCATCGAGGGCAAGAAGACCATGGGGCTGGAACTGGCCGAGCAGCTCGGCTGGGAGGTGCCGGACGTCATCTTCTACCCGACCGGCGGCGGCACCGGCCTGATCGGCATGTGGAAAGCCTTCGCGGAATTGGAGGCCATCGGCTTCATCGGGTCCAAGCGCCCGCGCATGGTCGCCGTGCAGGCCGCCGGCTGCGCTCCGATGGTCCGCGCTTACGAGGCCGGGGAGGAGCACGCCCCGCGCTGGCCGGACGCCCACACCATCGCGTCGGGCATCCGCGTGCCGCAGGCGGTCGGCGATTTCCTGATCCTGCGCGCCGTGCGGGAGAGCGGCGGCTTCGCCGTCGCCGTGCCGGACGCGGCCATCCAGGCCGCCCTGGACGAGGCGGCGCGGGAGGAGGGCTTCCTGCTCTGCCCCGAGGGAGCCGCAACCTACGCCGCCTACAAGCAGGCGCTGGCCGACGGGCGGGTGGGGCGCGGCGAGCGCGCCGTGCTGTTCAACTGCGCCACGGGCCTGAAATACCCGCTGCCGCCGGTGCACCGGACGCTCGACCGCCACCAGCCCATCGACTATTCGGTGTTCCGACCATGAGCGGACCCTACGCCGCGGACCGTCTGGTGGCTCTGCTCGACGCCATCCTGCAACGCTCCGGCAGCCGCCCGGAGGAGGCGGCCATTGTCGCCGCCAACCTCGTGGATTCCGACGCCACCGGCCACGCCAGCCACGGTGTGTGCCAGATCGCCGTCTACGCGAAGAGCCTGGAGCTGGGCCACCTGCAACCCAACCGGCATGCCCGCATCCTCCGCGACGAGGCGCCGTTTCTGGTGGTGGACGGGGAGGTCGGCTACGGGCAGGTGATCGCGCGGGAGGCGACGGACCTCGCCATCGAACGGGCCAAGGCGGGTGGGGCCTGCGTGCTCGCCCTGCGCAACGCCCACCACATCGGGCGCGTCGGCTCCTATGGCGAACAGTGCATCGCGGCGGGGCTGATCGGGGTCTTCTTCGTCAATGTGGTCAGCCGCCCGCTGGCGGCGCCCCATGGCGGCGGGCGGCCAAGGCTGGGCACCAACCCGATCTGCATCGCCGTTCCCGCCACGCCGCGGCACCCGCCGTTCCTGCTGGACTTCGCGACCAGCGCGGTGGCGGCCAACAAGTGCCGCATCGCCGCTTCCTCCGGCAAGGAGGTCGGCGAGGGGTTGCTGATCGACGAGCGGGGCGAGCCGACCCGCGACCCCGGCGTGATGTTCCGCGACCCGACCGGCGCCATCCTGCCCTTCGGCGGTCACAAGGGGTACGGGCTGGCGCTCGCCTGCGAGATCCTGGCCGGGGCGCTGGCCGGCGGGCTGCCGGCCCTGCCGGAGAACCTGCGTCCGGGGCGGGTGGTGAACAACGCTCTGGCCTTCCTGATCGACCCGGCACGGGCGGCGGATGCGGAGAACGGGGGCTGGCAAGCGCTGACCGACGCCGTTCTGGATTACATCCAGGGCACCCCGCCGGCCCCCGGCGGCGACGTGCTGGTGCCCGGCGGGCCGGAGCGGCGGAGCCGGGCGCTGGCCGCGGAGCGCGGCATCACGCTCGACCCCGACACCGTGCGCGCCCTGCACGGGATCGGGGGCGCGCTCGGCCTCGACGTTCCGGCCTTTCTGGGAGCCTGATGCGAGAGGTCAGGGCAGGATGCGGTTGCGCAGAACGCCATCCTCCAGGAAGAGGCGGGCGGTTTCGGCGGCGTTGCGCCGCATTTCGATGGCCGCCTCGTCGGAATGGAAGGCGTTGTGCGGCGTGACCACGAGCCGCCCCTCCAGCCAGGACTCCCGCTTGCGCCATGCGTCCAGCAGCGGGTGCGGGGCGGGCGGCTCGGTCGGCAGAACGTCCGTGCCGGCGGCGGCCAGATGGCCGCTGCGCAGCGCCTCTTCCAGCGGGTCCAGCCCGGCGAACATCTCGCCGCGCGCCGTGTTCACCAGCAGGGCGCCGGGCTTCATCCGGCCCAGGAAATCCCGGTCGATCAGGCCGCGGGTCTCCGGCGTCAGCGGGCAGTGGAAGGTCACGATGTCGGATTCGGCCAGCAGATCCTCCAGCCGGCGGACGCGGCGGTAGCCGATCGCCTTCTCGTGCCCCGCGGGCTGGTGGGGATCGTAGCCGAGGATGCGGTATCCGAAGGGCTTCAGCCGGTTCACCACCGCCGTGCCGATCCGTCCCACGCCGACGACGCCCACCGTCGCCGCGCTGGAGCGCCGCAGCGGGGTCAGCGTGTTGGCCTGCCACGTCGTGCCGTAGGTGCGGGCGCGGGCGTCATGCTCCCACAACCGGCGCTGAAGGGAGAGCAGCAGGGAAACGGCGTGGTCCGCCACCTCCTCCGTCCCATAGTCCGGGTTGTTGCAGAAGGGGATGCCCGCGGCCTCCAGCGCCGCCACGTCGATCTTGTCGTAGCCGACCCCGAACCGCACCACGACGCGGCAGCGGGGCAGCTTCGCCACCGTGGCCGGGCCGATGGGGGTGCTCCACACCAGAAGGGCGTCCAGCCGAGCGAGCCGCTCCGGGTCCAGGTCCGCCTCCCGCCGGGTGTCGAGGAAATCCACCTCGGCAAAACCATCCAGAACCGCCGCCTCCAGGTCCGGCGGGGGAATCACGTGGTCGGTGATGCCGACGACGAACGGTGCGCGCTTGGTCATGGTCATTCTCCGGTCTGCCTCCCGCTGTTGGAAAATAGTATCAACAAAAATAAACAGCTATTTGTCATATCCGTCAGGCAAAAACACATACGTTCACGCAAAAGCCAACTTGTTAAATAGGGATTTGTGGTGCTCTAATGACGTCCATTCGGCGGCGCCCTCCGGGGTGCAGGACACAGGGAGAGGAACGACCAGCATGCCGTCCCACGATACCGCGCACAGCATCGCCATCGTCGGCGCCGGCTTCACCGGCAGTATCCTGGCCGCCCATCTTCTGCGCAAGGCGGAGGCGCCGACGCGCATCCACCTGATCGAACGCGCCGGCACGCTGGGCGCCGGGCTGGCCTATTCCACGGACAGTGCCGCGCATCTGCTGAACGTGCGCGCCTACAACATGAGCGCCTATCCCGACGATCCGCGCCATTTCCTGCGCTGGCTGTGGTCGAAGGACCTCGGCGGCGCGGTGCCGCCCAGCGGCCACGCCTTCGTGTCGCGGCGGCTCTACGGCGACTATATCCAGGAGGTGCTGCGGGAGGCCCGGGCGGACGCCCCGCCCCACGTGACCCTGGAGACCCTGAGGGCGGAGGTGGTCGACGCGGCGGTGGACGGCTCCGCGGGCGGCGGCGTCCGTCTGCGGCTCGGCGGCGGGGACAGTCTGGCGGTGGACCGGGCGGTGCTCTGCGTCGGGCATTTCCCGCCCTCGCCGCCGCCCGTCGCCGCGCCGGAGGTCTTCGCGTCCGACCGTTTCATCGGCGATCCCTGGAACGGCGAGGCCGTCGCCGCCATCGACCCGGACGCCCCGGTTCTGATCCTGGGCACCGGGCTGACCATGGTCGATGTGGTCCTGTCGCTGGAGGACCAGGGCCATCGCGGTCCCATCCTGGCGCTGTCGCGCCGCGGCCTGCTGCCCACCGTCCATCTGGAGACGCGCCCCTTCAAGAGCTTCGTCCATCCCCAGACGATGCCCGGCACGGTGCTGGACGTGCTGATCGCGCTGAAGGCCGATGTCCGCCGCGCGCGGGAGGACGGATCGGACTGGCGCGCCGCCTTCGACGCCATGCGGCCCTTCCACCCGCTGCTCTGGAAGCATCTGCCGCTGGAGGAGCGGCGGCGCTTCCTGCGCCACGCCCGGCCCTATTGGGAGGTGCACCGCCACCGCATGGCGCCGGAGGTGGCGGCCCGCATCGACGCCCTGCGCGAGAGCGGGCGCCTGACCGTCCGCGCCGGGCGCCTGAAGGGGCTGGCCCTGACGCCCGACGGGGTGGAGGCGACGGTCCGCGCCCGCGGTGCCGAGGACGCGCTGTGGACGCGGACGGTGGGCGCCATCGTCAACGCCACCGGCACCGAATGCGATTTCGGGCGCATCCGCCATCCCTTGATGCGTGCCCTGCTCCAGCGCGGGCTGGCGCGCCCCGACCCGCTGCGCCTCGGCCTCGACGTCACGGAGGAGGGGGCGCTGATCGAGGAGGGCGGGGCGGCATCCGACCGCCTCTTCGCCCTCGGGCCGGTCAGCCGCGCGCATTTCTGGGAAATGACCGCGGTGCCCGAACTGCGCAGCCAATGCGCCGACGCCGCGCTCACTCTCGTCCGCCAGAGCGTGGCAGACGGTCTTTCCACATAACAACATGCATGTTTTGTTGAATAAATAATAAAAACCTATTTGAAAGATAGATTTTAAACGTCTATCATGATGTCCAGTGTTGATTTCCACCCGGCAGCCGGAGGCGTCTCCGGCGGGCCGGCACCGCTCCCGGTCAGCGCGGCGGTCCGCCGTCGCTTCGGTTGAGAAGGAGGATGTCATGCCGGACACGATCTTGCTGCCCGCGGCGGATTTCCTGGACCCCCAGGTGATCGCCATGAACGAGGCGGCGGTTCGCCTGGGCGCCGCCCCCGCCGATCCGTTGAGCCTCCCGCTCGCCCAGGCCCGCGCGGCGGCGGAGCGTTACCACGCCTTTCTCAACGGCCCCGCGCCGCTTCCCGCGGATGTGGAGGAGGTGACGGCGGCCGGCCCCGCCGGACCGCTGCCGCTGCGTCTCTACCGCCCGGCGGACCGCGGGGCGGAGCGGTTGCCCGTCCTGGTCTATTTCCACGGCGGCGGTTTCGTCGTGAACAGCGTGGACACCCACGACCGGCTGCTGCGGCTCCTCGCCATCCACGGCGGCGCCGTGATCTGCGCGGTGCGCTACAGCCTGGCGCCGGAGCGACGCTTCCCGCACCAGCATGACGAGGCGCTGACCGCCCTGCGCTGGGTTGCCGCGGAGGGCGCCGCGCATGGAATCGACCCGGACCGGATCGCCGTGGGCGGCGATTCCGCCGGTGCCAACCTCGCGCTCGGCCTCGCTCTGGCCGCCCGCGCGCCGGGTGAGCCGCGCGTGACCTTCGGGCTGCTGTTCTACGGCATGTTTGCCCATGATTTCGACACCGCGTCGCACCGCCGGTTCGGCGACGGGCGGTACGGGCTGACCACGGCGCGGATGCGCTGGTACTGGCAACAGTATCTCGGCAGCGCCGCCACGCCCGCCGACCCCCGCGCGGCGCCCCTGCAGGCCGATCTGCGCGGTCTGCCGCCGCTGCTTCTGCTGGCGGCGGATCTCGACTGCCTGCGCGACGACACACTCCGTCTCGCGGAACGGCTGGCCGAAGCGGACGTTCCTCACCGGCTCGCCGTCTATGACGGGCTTCCCCATTCCTTTGCCACCATGACCCGGCAGGTCGATCGCGCGGACCGGGCCGTGCTGCACGCCGCCCAGGCGTTGCGCCGTCATCTGAACCCGTGAGGTGCCGTTGCGGCGGATGGAGGAATTTCGGCACGTTCAAATATAACATAATATTTTAGGTGAAATATATTTCTCACAGTTCATTGCACTGATGCGTTGACTAATAGAATACTAATTAAGTAGATTTATGACGTCGGTTTTCATCGCAACCGGCCGCGGCAATTTGAATCGCAGCTTGCGCCGCGTCATCAACCGCTAAAGCGCCACGATCCCGGTCGTGGGTCCTCAAGGGAGTGACCGGACATGTCCATCATTGCCGATCCCTGTACCGCCCTCCGGCCTCGGGCCGCGTATCGCCCAACGGGCGTGAACGGCTGTCGGCGCGGCTGACCGCCGCATCGTTTCCAAGAAAAGACCGTTCCGGAACGCCCCAGACGGCGGCGGCGGAAGGCCGCTCCTTGCCCGCCCGTCCGCCCACGGCCCTGCCGGGACACCCGCCGCGCACCTGCGGGGCGAAGAAAACGGCCCGACCGCAAAAGCAGGAACGCGAAGGCCGAACCATCAGGAAGGGATGACACGATGACCCACCTCGCATCCGCCGACACCATCGGCACCGCCGCCCGTCTCGACATCCGTCCCGTCGCGGGGCGCATCGGGGCGGAAGTCCACGGCGTCCGGCTGTCCGGCGACCTTCAGCCGGCGGTTCTGCAAACCATCCGGCAGGCGCTGGGCCGCCACAAGGTCCTGTTCTTCCGCGGCCAGACCCATCTGAACGAGGCCGGGCAGGAGGCGTTCGGGCGCCTGTTCGGCAGCCTCGTGCCGCACCCGACGGTGCCGTCCCTGGCGGGCACCGCCAACATCCTGGACGTGGACGGCAGCCGGGGCGAGCGCGCCAGCTCCTGGCACACCGACGTGACCTTCGTTCCCGGCTATCCCGCCATTTCCATCCTGCGCAGCGTCACCGCGCCGGAGCGCGGCGGCGACACGCTGTGGGCCAACACGGCCACCGCCTATGCCGAGCTGTCGCCGGCCCTGCGCGATCTGGCGGACCGGCTGTGGGCGCTGCATTCCAACGTCTACGATTACGTCGGCGACCGGCAAAGCGCGTCGGAGCAGGGGCTGCACCGCTACCAGACCGTCTTCACCTCCACCCGCTACGAGACGGAGCATCCGCTGGTCCATGTCCATGCGGAGACCGGCGAGCGGTCGCTGATCCTCGGCCATTTCGTGCAGCGGATCGTCGGGCTGCCCAGCACCGACTCCCGCCTGCTGCTGGAGCTGTTCCAGAACCACGTCACCCGCCCGGAGAATGTGGTGCGCTGGCGCTGGGCAGCCGGGGACGTCGCCGTCTGGGACAACCGGGCGACCCAGCACCGCGCCGTGGACGATTATGACGAGCAGCCGCGCATCGTCCGCCGCGTCACCGTCGCCGGGGAGCCGCCGGTCGCGGTGGATGGTCGCCGGAGCTTCCTGCGCTCGGTCACGCCGCCGCAGTCCGCCTCCTCGTCCATCGCCGCCGAATGACCGGTTCATGAGAACCCTCAGCCCTCTCCCCTCGGGGAGAGGGACTCTTGGGCGCGATGGCCTTCCTTCAATCCATTCTTCGCCGCATTCGATACGGAGCATTCCCATGGCCCCGAAGCATCCATTTCCACATGAGTTTTCCCGCCGCCGCCTGCTGGCGGGGGCCGCGGCCTTCGGCGGCGGCCTGCTGCTTCCGGGCAAGGCGCCGGTCTATGGCGGGGCCAAGCCGTTTGCCGGGGTGACGCTGAACGTCTCCACCTTCAACGCCCCCTTCGCCCGCATCCTGACCAAATGGTTGCCGGAGTTCGAGGAGGCGACGGGCGCCAAGGTCGTCTACGACACGCCGGCCTTTCCGGTCTACAACCAGCGCGCGGATCTGGAACTGTCCACCGGCGGCGCGGCCTACGACGTGCTGAACATCACCTTCATCTATTCCAGCCGCTGGATCGGGGCGGGCTGGTTCACGCCGCTCGACGACTACATCCGCGACGTGAACCGCACGCCCGCGGATTGGGACGTGGAGGATTTCCTGCCGGGCCTGCGGGCGCCGGAAAGCGACAAGGCCGGGCGGCTCTACGGCATTCCCTGGACCGTGGACACCTTTATCTCCGGGGCGTCGCGCTTCGACCTGTTCAAGGACGCCGGGCTCGGCCTGCCCGACACGACGGACGAGCTGGTCACCGCGCTGAAGGCCGTGCACGGCAAGGAGAAGGTGGCCGGCTTCGTCACCGACAATCATTACGGCTGGACCTTCGTGCCCTTCCTCCAGGCGTTCGGCGGCAACGTCTTCCGCAACCCGCCGGACGACCTGACACCGGTGCTCGACACGCCGGAGGTGGTCGCCGCCGCGGAGTACTTCGCGCGGATTCTGAAGGAGTTCGGCCCCAACGGCGTGCTCTCCTACACCGAGGACCAGACGCTTCAGGCGTTGCAGAACGGGCGGGCCAACTATTCGGCCATCGGGCAGACCTACCTGTCGCAGGTCGGCGGGCCGAACAGCCGGACGGCCTCGACCGTCGCCTACAGCCCGGTGGTGCGCGGCCCCGCCGGGCGCTTCCCCGGCGTCGCCACCCACGGCCTTGGCATCCCGGCGGCCTCGAAGAACAAGGACGCCGCCTGGGCCTTCATCCAGTGGGCCCTGTCCAAGAAGAGCACCCGCCGCGCCATCGTCGAGGAGCGCTACGCCTCGCCGACCCGGCGTTCGGACTTCGAGTCCGCGGAGTTCAAGCGGATCACCTCCGTGAACGGCTACGACCTCTCGGGCCTCATTTCCTCCGCCGTCGATCTGGCGGCGAAGCAAGGGCACATGAAGTACCGCACCGTGCCGGTCTACCCACAGGTGGACCAGCAATTGAACAAGGCCATCGCGAACATCGTCTCCGGCCAGCTTTCACCGAAACAGGCCATCGAGCAGGCGCAGGCGGGGTCGATCACCGACCTGCGGCGCGCCGGCGTCGCCATCTGACGGGCGGAATGCGGGGGAGGGGGCGGCCATGGCCTTTCTGAAACCGGTCTTTGCGAATGTTGACCGGGCGGCAGCCGGCTGGGAACGCCGCCGCCGCCGCGCCTATCTGGCGGGGCTGCTGCCGGCGCTGGTGGTGCTGGGGGTCATCACGCTGCTGCCGGGGCTGTTCCTGCTGGGGGTCAGCCTGACCCCGCTCAGCCTCGTGAACCCCAGCACGGTCTTCGACTTCTCCGACCCGCTGGGCAATTACCGGGAACTGCTGCGGGACGGGCGGTTCCACAATTCGGTGCTGTTGCAGCTTCACCTGTCGGCGACCAGCGTCGGGCTGCAACTGGCGGTCGGGCTGGGGGTGGCCCTGCTGCTGAACGTCCGCGCCCGCTTCTTCGAGGCGATCCGCACCGCCTTCCTGATCCCGATGGTGCTGCCGCCCATCGTCGTCGCGCTGATCTGGAAGATCCTCTACACGCCGGACGTCAGCCCGCTGCACCGGCTGCTGGAGGAGGTGGGGCTGCCCATCGACTCCCTGATCACCGATCCGGGGCTGGCGATCTGGGCCATCGCGGTGGCGGAGACGTGGCAGTGGTTTCCCTTCACCATGCTGATGGTGCTGGCGACGCTGCAACTGATTCCGGACGAGCCGCTGGAGGCGGCGCGGATCGACGGGGCCAGCCGCTGGCAGGTGTTCCGCCACATCGTGCTCGCCTATCTGCGCCCGGCGCTGGTGGTCTGCGGCCTGTTCCGGCTGATCGACAGCCT
This sequence comes from Azospirillum isscasi, assembly GCF_030849505.1. Classification (GTDB taxonomy): domain Bacteria; phylum Pseudomonadota; class Alphaproteobacteria; order Azospirillales; family Azospirillaceae; genus Azospirillum; species Azospirillum isscasi. The sequence goes on from NZ_JAUJFI010000109.1 coordinate 16,906, forward strand.
GAAGGCCTTTCCGCTGATCTACGTCCTGACCAACGGCGGGCCGGGCACCGCGACCGAGGTCACCAACTATTACGGCTTCATCGAGGCGTTCAATTTCTCCTACTGGGGTTACGCGAGCGCCATCGCGGTCATCATGCTCGGCGGTGCCTTCGCCGTGAGCTGGCTGGTGAGCCGTCTGGGATGGAACGAGGTGCACCATGACTGACGCGACGCGGGCCGCCGCGGCTCCCCTTCTCGCCCGGATCGGGGCGTGGCCCGGACGGGTGCGGCCGCCGCGCTGGCGGCGGCATCGCATCGGCCTGCACGCAGCGGCGCTGGCGCTGCTTCTGGCCGTGCTGTTCCCCTTCGGCTGGATGGTCCAGATGGCGCTGCGCCCCCCCGGCGAGGTGCTGGACGGCGCGCTTCTCTTCCAGCCGACGCTGGAGAATTTCGCGGCGCTCTGGCAGGGGCATTTCCCGAAATCCTTCCTGAACAGCGTGCTGGTCAGCAGCCTGTCCACCGCGGCGTCGCTGGCGCTGGGCGTTCCGGCGGCCTATGTGCTGACCCGCTGGCGCTTCCGGGGGCGGGGGCGGGTGGCGTTGTGGATTCTCGCCACGCGCATGGCCCCGCCCATCGCCCTGACGATCCCCTTCTTCCTGGCCTACCGCTGGGTAGGGTTGCAGGATTCGGTCGTCGGGCTGGCGCTGATCCACATGACCTTCAACATCTCCATCGTCGTCTGGTTCATGCAGACCTTCTTCGCGGCCATCCCCCGCTCGCTGGAGGAGGCCGCCTGGATCGACGGCTGCGGCGTGTGGCAAGCCTTCCGGCGGGTCACGTTGCCGTTGGCGGCCCCCGGTCTGGCGGCGACGGCGGTGTTCTGCTTCATCTTCTCGTGGAACGACTTCTTCTTCGCGCTGATTTTGACACGCACCAGCGCCGTCACCGCTCCGGTCGCCATCACCAACTTCCTCCAGTACGAGGGGTGGGAGTGGGGGAAGATCGCCGCCGCCGGCACGCTGGTCATGCTGCCGGTGCTGGCCTTCACGCTGCTGGTCCGCAAATACCTCGTCCGCGGGCTGACCGCGGGCGGCCTGAAGGATTGAGGGGGAGGAAACCGTCATGGCGTCCGTGACCATCCGTGACCTCCGCAAGTCCTACGGCAGCACGCCGGTGCTCCACGGGGTGTCGATCGACATCGCCGACGGGGAGTTCGTGGCGCTGGTCGGGCCGAGCGGCTGCGGCAAGTCCACCCTGCTGCGCATGATCGCCGGGCTGGAGGAGGCGGGGGAGGGCGAGATCCGCATCGGCGGGCGCCTCGTCAACGACGTGCCGCCGAAGGACCGGGACATCGCGATGGTGTTCCAGAACTACGCGCTCTACCCGCACATGACGGTGGCCCGGAATCTGGGCTTCGCCCTGACGCTGAAGGGCGTGGACCGGGTGGAGATCGCCGCGAGGGTGGCCCGCGCGGCGGAGGTGCTGGGGTTGTCGGCCCTGCTCGACCGCCGGCCCGGCCAACTGTCGGGCGGGCAGCGGCAGCGCGTCGCCATGGGCCGGGCCATCGTGCGCAACCCGCTGCTGTTCCTGTTCGACGAGCCGCTGTCCAACCTGGACGCCAAGCTGCGCGTGCAGATGCGGGCGGAGATCAAGGCCCTGCACCAGCGGCTGCGCACCAGCGCCATCTACGTCACCCACGACCAGATCGAGGCGATGACCATGGCCGACCGCATCGTCGTGATGCGCGACGGGCGGGTGGAGCAGGCGGGGGCGCCGCTGGATCTCTACGACCGTCCGGCAAACCGCTTCGTCGCCGGCTTCATCGGGTCGCCGGCCATGAACTTCCTCAGCGGGCGGATCGCGGTGAACGGCGGCGCGTCCTTCCATCTGGACGGCGGCGGTCCGTCCCTGCCGCTGGCCGCGGTGCCGCCGGGAGCGCACGGACGTCCGGCGGTGCTGGGGCTGCGTCCGGAGCACGCCCTCATCGACCCGGAGGCGGAGGCTGCCCTGGAGGTGACGGTGGTCGAGCCGACCGGCTCCGAGACGCAGGTGGTCGGCCAACTCGCCGGCCAGCCCTTCGTCGGCGTGTTTCGCGAGCGCGTGGCCGCAAGGCCGGGCGACGTCCTGCCGCTGCGCCTGCCGCCCGCGGCGGCCCATCTGTTCGACGCGGGCGACGGGCAAAGGTTGGTGTAGGTATGAAGGATGGGTGCAAGCCGCTTGCTTATCCTGCGGGAATGCGATAACAGGGCTCGGCGCGCACGGATGCGTGCGCGGGCGGGCCGGTGCGGCCTGTTGGCGGCTTGCTCTCGGCGATGAGAAAGTTGTTGCATTCCGATGCGGCGCCGCGTAACGTCCCGCCTAGGAAAGATAAGCAGTTTCAATGGCTTGGGCGTTCGCGTCCGATCCATTCGAATGATGAAGTCGCGGTCGTGGCGGAATTGGTAGACGCGCAGCGTTGAGGTCGCTGTGGCAGAAATGCTGTGGAAGTTCGAGTCTTCTCGACCGCACCATCTTCCTCCGGCTCAACGCCGGCCAGTATCGAAAGCTGTATCGAAAGCGGGGCCTTCTCAGGCCCCTTTTTCATGCCCGCGCGCCGCGGGCCATCCTCCCTATTCTTCCAGCGTCCAGTTCCCGGCGGTCCGGCAGGTGCGCAGCGGCGCGCCCGCGTCCCGCCCGGCGGGGGTGGTCACGACATGGGTCAGCGCGAAGCACAGGCGCCCGCGCTCCTTCGGGTCGGCGATGCGGCCCGTCACGGTGATCCGTCCGGAGCGCAGGCCGTCCCCCGACACCCAGTCCTGCCCCTCCGCGGCCCGCTCCGTGCCTGAGGCGGCCAGCGCCCCCAGGAAGGCCCCGGCGACCAGCGGCTGGTCGTCGCGGTTCATGCGCAGGCGGGTGGCGTTGCTCCAGCCCGGCCCGACGAGCAGTTCCGGCATCCGCACATTGACGGGCACCCGGTCGGCGGCGATGGCGACCGCCAAGTCCAAGGGGTCCTCCGGCGCCACGCCCGGCGGCGTGTCCACCAGCCCGGTCAGGCTGGCGAGCCCGGTCCGCGTGCCTTCGCCCATCTTGCCGTCGATGGCCCCGTCATAGCGCCCCAGCCGGGCCAGCGCCCGCTGGGCGGCCATGATCCGTTCCTCCGGCGTCAGGACGCGCGGGGTGGGCAGGGGCGCGCGGCCCTGGGTGATCGCCTCCACGTCCAGCCGATGGTTCAGCCGGCTGAAGCCCGGCCCGCCGTTCCACAAGGTCAGCAGGCCGAGATGGATCACCGCCGCCGCGGACAGCAGGACGAGCGGCCAGGACCCCTGGTCCGGCGCGCGGACCGGCCCGCCGAAGGCCGCGGCCAACGCCCCCCGCACCACCCCGCGCACCAGCGCCCACAGGCCCAGCCCCGCGGCGACGGGAAGCCCGATGTCCCAGCCCAGCCGCAGCGCCAGCGGCGCGGGTTGCTCCGCCGT
>NZ_JAUJFI010000011.1 GCF_030849505.1 Azospirillum isscasi
AACGCCGTGTCGGTGACCGCCACCGATGCCGCGGGCAACGTTTCCGCTCCAGCCGCCCAGACGCTGACCCTCGACACCACCAAGCCGAACACCCCGGGCATCACGTCGCCGACACTGAGCAACAACGCCGCACCGACGCTGGCGGGCACCGCCGAGGCGGGCAGCACGGTCACCGTGACGGTGGGTGGCGCCACCTACACCACGACGGCAAACGGAACCGGCGCCTGGAACGTCGATCTGGCCACGGCCTCCCCGACCGCGGGTACGTTGGCTCTCAACGCCAACGGCACGAACGCCGTGTCGGTGACCGCCACCGATGCCGCGGGCAACGTTTCCGCTCCAGCCGCCCAGACGCTGACCCTCGACACGACGGCGCCCAGCGTCGCCCTGTCCCTCGGCTCCACCACGCTCGCGGTTGGGCAGACCACGACCGTCACCTTTACCTTCACCGAGGCACCGGTCGGCTTCAGCCTCGACGACATCACCGCCGAGAACGCCACCCTGTCCAATCTGACCGCTCAGCCGGGCAGCAACGGGCTGGTGTACACCGCCACCCTGACGCCGGCGGACGGTCTCGCCGCCGACACCAACCGCATCACCCTCAACCGGGCCTGGAGCGACGCCGCAGGCAACGCCCCGTCGGTCGCGACGACCTCCACGGCCTACGCCATCGACACCCGCGGCTCCAACAGCGGCGACGCGCCGGTGCTGGGCGGTGCGGTGGCCGGACAGGCGGTCAATGACACCGCCACCCTGTCGCCCTTTACCGCCTTCACCATCGCCGACAGCAACGCCACCCAGGCGCAGACCGTCGTCGTCAAGCTGCGCGCCGCCGACGGCACGGTGGGCGACGCCACCGGCGCCTTCACCGCCGCCAGCCTGACCGCCAGCGGCTTCGTCAAGACCGCCGCAGGGACCTACAGCCTGAGCGCGGCGGACGCCGCTGCTGCGCAGACGGCGCTGCGCCGGCTCGTCTTCCAGCCTGTCGCCAACCGCTCGGCCGTGGGCTCCACGGAGACCACCGGCTTCACGGTAACCGTGACCGACGCCGATGGCCTGTTCGGCAGCGACCTCGTTACCAGCGTGCTCGCCCGCTCGGTCAACGACCGCCCGTCGCTGGTCAAGGCGTTGGGATCCACCAGCGTCGACCAGGGCCAGCCGCTGGACGTCACGGTGTCCGCGGGCGTCTTCACCGACGTCGATCCCGGCGACCGGCTGACGCTGAGCGCGGCGCTGGCCGACGGCTCGGCGTTGCCCGCCTGGCTGAGCTTCGACGCGGCGACGGGGCGGCTGTCTGGCACTCCGGGCAACGCCGACGTCGGCACCCGGGCGATCCGCATCACCGCCACCGACGGCTCCGGCGCTACGGTGTCCGACCTGCTGGTCGTCCAGGTCAACGACGTCAACGACGCCCCCATCGCCCGCAACGATGCGGTGGAAACCACCAAGCTGGCCCCGGTGTCCGTCACCGCCGCGAACGGCGTGCTGGCCAACGACAGCGATCCCGACGTCGGCGACCACCCCGTCGTCACCGCGGTGACCGGGGACACGGCCAAGGTCGGCCAAGCCATCACCCTGTCCGGTGGCGGCAAGCTGACGCTCTTCGCCGATGGCCGCTACAGTTTCGACCCGGCGGGCGCCTACACCACCCTGGCCTTCGGCCAGACGCGGACGGAGACGGTGGCCTACACCATCACCGACCGCAGCGGAGCGACCGCCACGGCAAACCTGGTTATCACCATCCAGGGCACGAACACCGCCCCGGCGGCCCAGGAGACCAAGACGGTCGCCATCGACCAGAACTCCAGCCGCGTCGGCCTGTCCATCGACAAGCCGGTCGACCCGGAGGGCGACGCGCTCACCGTCACCGTCATCGGGCTGCCCACCATCGGACAGGTGCAGCGTTTCAACGGCACCGCCCTCAAGCTCGGCGACACGCTCACCGCCGACGAGCTGGCGGCGGTGGTGTTCACCCCTCCCTTCGGCGTGACCGGAAACGCCGGCTCCTTCCTCTACACGGTCTCCGACGGCGCCAACACGGTCAGCCGGACGGTGGACATCACCCTGACCCCGGTGCAGTGGCTGGCCATCACCCCCTCCGCGGTGGCCGCGGTCGAGGGCAGCGGCAGCGGCCGCACCCTGACCTTCACGCTCACCCGGCGCGGCGACACCTCGGGCGAGACCACCGTCTCCTGGCAGGTCAACGACCCGACGCAAAGCGGCCTGACCGGCGCCCTGGCCGACGCCAGCGATTTCAGCGGCGCCACGCTGCCCTCCGGCTCCCTCACCTTCGCGGCGGGCGAGACGGCCAAGACCGTCACGGTGACGCTGGCGGGCGACCGCTTGGTGGAGTCCGACGAGCTGTTCCAGATTGCCCTGATCGGCTCCTCGACCACGGTGGCCAACGCCAAGATCGAGGTGGAAAGCCGGACCGCGCTCGGCCTGATCGTCAACGACGACCGCCCGGCCACCGTCGATGCGGTGACCGGACCGGCATCCGGCCGCTATCTGGCGGCGAAAGGCGACGCTCTGGAGTTCACCGTCTCCTTCAGCGACGCGGTCACGGTGGACACCGGCAACGGCACGCCGCGGCTGGCCCTGACCATCGGCGGGGAGACCCGCTACGCCACCTACGCCAGCACCACGGCCAGCGGCGACCTGGTGTTCCGCTACGTGGTGGCCGCGGGTGACCTGGCGCGCAACGGCATCGCCGTCGCCGGGTCGGTCGACCTGAACGGCGGGCGCCTCGTCGACAGCGCGGGCAACGTCATCACCGACACCGCCTTCGGCCGCTACGCCCCGATCACCGGCGGCGTCAAGGTCAACGTGCGGGCCGGACGGGCGATCGACGGCTACATCTCCGGCGCCACCGTGTTCGCAGACGCCAACGCCAACGGCGTGCTCGACAGCGGGGAAGCCAGCGGCACCACCGACGCGGTGGGCAGTTGGTCGCTGGACGGCGGCAGCGGCCCGATCATCATGCTGGGCGGCACCGACATCTCGACCACCCTGGCCTTCACCGGCGTCTACGAGGCGCCGGCCGCGGCCAGCGTCATCAACCCGCTGACCACCGTCGTCATGGGCATGGCCGGGCTGTCCGGCACGGACGCCCAGATCGCCGACGCGATGACCGAGGTGAAGGCCAAGCTCGGCCTCGATGCCGGGCTGGACCTGCTGACCTACGACCCGCTGATCGCGGCCACCGCGACCGGGGCCTCGGCGGCGGCCATCGCCATCGCCCTGAAGACGCAGTCCGTGGCGGCCAACATCGCCAACCTGATCGTCCAAGGCAGCGCCGTGCTGAGCGGGGCGATGACCGGGACGGCTCCGGCCCAAGGCGTCGTCGGCCATGCGGTGGTCGCGGCGATCGCCGACGCGATCAAGGCCCTGCCCGCGGGCAGCACGTTGAACCTCGCCGACGCGACGGTGCTGGCCGGCATCCTGACCACCGCGGGGACCAAGGTGGCGGAGGTCGACGCCACGAAGCTGGCAGCGGCGGTCAACAACGCGGCCAAGGTCATCGCCGCCGCCAACGGCGCCGTCGAGACCGCCAGCGGCGGCACCGGCAACGCCCTGGTTGCCCTGACCGAGATGGCCAAGACCCAGGTGGTGGCGCAGGGCAGTGCCGCGGTCGACCAGCTGCGCAGCGGCACGGCCAGCGGCGACCTGACCACCGCGGTGAACAGCCTCACCGGAACCAGCCTGACGACCCAAATCAGCGCCGCCCAGGCGGCGGTGGTGGTGCCGTCACGGCTGGCGATCGCCGCGACGGACGCCGACAAGCGCGAGGGGGACAGCGGCACCACGGCCTACACCTTCACCGTGACCCGTTCCGGCAACACGGGCGGCGCGCTGACCGTCGCCTGGGCGGTGACGGCCAACGGCACCGCGGGGAGCGCGCTCGACGCCGCCGACTTCGGCGGGACGCTGCCGTCCGGCACCGTGTCCTTCGGCGACGGGGAAAGCACGGCGACGGTCACCATCCAGGTCACCGGCGACACCGACATCGAGGCGGACGAGAGCTTCACGGTCACGCTGTCCAACCCGTCGGTGGCGGCGACGGCCATCGACACGGCCGTGGCCACCGGCACCATCCGCAATGAGGACCCCATCAACCCCGTGCTGACCCTGCCGTCCGCCAAGACGGTGATCGCGGGCTCGGCCACCGCCTTCACCGGGCTGTCGGCTCTGGACGGGGATAGCGCCACGGTGACGGCCACCCTGACCCCGACCAACGGCGGCATCACGCTGGCCGGGCCGGCGACCATCACCACGGTCGATGGGACCACCGTGGTCAGCGGCAGCGTGGCGAACGTCAACGCGACCCTGGCCTCGCTGGTCTTCACCGCGGCGACCGGGGTGACCGCGGGCGCCATCGCGGTGACGCTGAGCGACGGCGACCTGACCACGCCGGACGCCTCGGGCACGCTGGCGGTGACCATCCAGTCGCCGCCTGAGAACGTGCTGCCGAGCCGCCCGACGGTGATCGCCCGCCGTTCCACCGAGATCCTCGGCCTGGAGGTGCACGACACCGACGGCGGTCCGATGACCGTGGTGCTGACCCCGACCAACGGCACCATCACGCTGCCGTTGTTCGGCGCGGCGACCGCCACGGACCTGGGCAACGGCAAGATCCGGCTGAGCGGCACGCTCGACGACGTCAACAAGACGCTCAAGCAGCTGGAGTTCACTGCGGCCCGCCAGGTCACCGGCGCGTCGATCCTGCTGGAGACGGCGGACGACCAGCCACTGACCGCCGACGACAGCGACCGGCTGGTCATGGACGTGCTGTCGCCGCCCGAGCAGACGGTGCCCGCCACCCTGGCGGCGGTGGCCGGGCGGGCGACCGCGGTGGGCGGCCTGTCGGTCGTGGACTTCGACAGCGCCACGGTGCAGGTCACCCTCACCCCGACCGGCGGCAGTTTGGCGCTGACCGCCCAGGGCAACGCGACGGTCAGCCAACCGGGCGGCGGGGCCTCCCGGGTGGTCGGCACCCAGGCGGACGTCAACGCCACGCTGGCCACCCTGACCTACACCGGGACGGCGGGGACGACGGCGGGGACCATCCAGGTCTCCTCCACCGACCTCGACGGGCGCACGCCGGTGGTGACGGACAGCATTGCGGTTTCCATCGCCAACACGCCCGCGGTGACGTTGCCCAGCCTGAACACCCTGGTGACCGGGACCCCGGCGGTCCTGACCGGCCTGCGCGTGAGCGATCCCAACGATCGCACGCTGACGGTGCGTCTGACCGCGACCAACGGCACCCTGGCGGTGAGCCCGGCGGCCGGGGTGACGATCACCAGCAATCCGGACGGCTCGCTGACGCTCGGCGGATTGGCGGGAGCCCTCAACACGGCGCTCGCCGCGGCAACCTTCACCGGCACCGCCGGGGCCACGCAGGCCTCGCTGGTGGCGGTGGTGGACGCCGGAGGCGGCCAGAGCGTCAGTTCGCAGGTGGAACTGGCGCTGTCGGCGACGCCGGTGCTGAGCCTGCCCGTGACGCCCCCGGCGCTGCTCGCCGGGACGACGGCGGCGGTGGGTGGCCTGACCCTGTCCAACACCGGGTCGGTGATCGGCACCCTGCGCCTGACCCCGAGCGACGCCACGCTGGGGCTGACCGTCCAAGGCGGTGCGCAACTCGCCGATCTCGGCGGCGGGGTTCTGGCGGTGGTCGGCACCTCGGACGCCATCAACGCCACGCTGGCCACCCTGACGGTGACACCGACGGCGACCGGCACCCGGACGGCCAGTGTCGCCCTGGCGGTGGAGTACGCCGGGGGCGTGCTGCCCGGCACGGGCGGGACGCTGACGGCCTCGGTGATCCATGCCCCCAGCCTGACGCTGCCCCAGGCGTCGACCATCGATCCCGACATCGCCACGGCGTTGACGGGCATCCAGGTCGCCGACGTGGACGGCGACCGCCTGACGGTGACGCTGACCCCCAGCCAGGCCGTTCTGGCCGCCACGGCGGCGGGCCAGGCGACCGTGGCAACCGCGCCGAGCGGCGCGCTGACGGTCAGCGGGTCGGTGACCGACGTCAACGCGACGCTGGCCGGGCTGACGATCACCGCCGCGCGTGCCGCCGGCGCGTCCATCGCGGTGACGGTGAGCGACGGGACCGCCACCAGTCCGGCGACCGGAACGCTGGCCCTGCCAGTGCTGGACCGGACGCCGCCGGGTATCCCGACCATCACCGGGGCCTTCCCGGACGCCGCCGGGACGGCGGTGGGCAGCCTGACCAACCGCGCCGCGCTTCTGGTGCGCGGCACGGCGGAAGCGGGCAGCACGGTGGCCCTGTCCGACAACGGCACGCTGGTGGCCTCGGTGATCGCCGGGCCGGACGGCACCTGGGTCGCCGACTTCCGCGCCTCCCCGCTGGCCGACGGCAGCCACCGCTTCACGGCCGTGGCGACCGACGCGGCGGGCAACCGGGGGACGGCCTCGCATGCCCTGGCCCTGGCGGTGGACACCCTGGCACCCGCGGCGCCGGCGGTGGGCTTCACCGACACGGCCATCGACCGGACGAAGCAGACCGACGTGTCCTTCACCATCGGCAACGGCGAGGTCGGAACGTCCTACCGCTGGACCCTGACCTCGTCGGGGGGTGGCAGCGTGTCGGGAACCGGCCGGATCGCCACGGCGGCGGACCGGATCGGCGGACTGGATCTGTCCGGCCTGTCCGACGGCGCGCTGACGCTGTCGGTGACGCTGACCGACGCTGCGGGCAACAGTTCGTCGCCCGCCACCGCCTTGGCGACCAAGGCAACGACGGTGACGGCGGCGACGGCGGTGACCATCGACGGCGCGCAGGTGCAGACGCTGTCCGGCCAGAGCAACGGCAAGACGACCAGCGCCGTGGTGGTGCAGGCGCCGACCACTGCCCGCGTGGAGGACCCGAACACGGCGAACGCCTCGTTGGCGGACGTGCCGGTGGTCCAGGAGAGCCGCAACGGCACCACCGTGACGACCCTGCAGGTGAGCCTGCCGACGAACCTCGGGGTGACCGTAAGCGGCCCGGCGGAGCGGCAGAGCCCGGCGCAGTCGCTCGACGACCTGATCCGCGAAATCCAGGCGCGCACGGTGGTGGGAACCTCCTCGCGCACCGGGCTGGAGGGGGGTGGCCGCGGCTTCCTGGGCGTGCTCCCGCAGACCGCGGCGCTGCTGGTGCGGACCTTCGACTTCACCGCGGCGGCAGCCCCCGGTGGCGGGGCCAAGATCACCGGGGCGGCTCAGGACGGGGCCACGCCGACGGCGGTGGTGATCAACACCACAGCGGTGGGCGCGCCGCTGGCGATCCAGCTCGACAACGTGGAGTTCGCCGCGGTGATCGGCGAGGCCACGCTGACCGGCGGGGCGGGGAACAACGCGGTCTTCGGCGACGCCAGCAGCCAGTTCATGCTGCTGGGCGAGGGCAACGACTTCCTGTCGGGCGGCGGCGGCAACGACACCATCGCAAGCACGCTGGGCAACGACACGCTGGTCGGCGACGATGGCGACGACCTGATGGGTGGCGGTGAGGGCGACGACCTGTTGAACGGCGGAGCCGACGCCGACACGGTGGGCGGCGGGGTTGGCAACGACACCTTGGGCGGCGGGTCGGGCAACGACGTGCTGTTCGGCGAGGACGGCGACGACGTGCTGTTCGGCGAGGAGGGCAACGACACGCTGTTCGGCGAGGCCGGGGCCGACATCCTGGTCGGCGGCGGCGGCAACGACGTGATGGCCGGCGGGCTGGGCAACGACGTGTTCTTCGGCGGCGATGACAACGACACGCTCTTCGGCCAGGAGGGTGCCGACATCCTGGCGCTGGGCGCGGGCGCCGACATCGCCGACGGCGGGGAGGGCAACGACACGCTGTTCGGCGAGGACGGCGACGACACGCTGTTCGGCGGGGCCGGCACCGACATCCTGTCGCTGGGTGCGGGCAACGACCTGACCTCCGGCGGCGACGGCGACGATACGCTGTTCGGCGACGACGGGGCGGATACGCTGTTCGGCGGCGCGGGCAACGATATGCTCGCCGGCGGCAGCGGCAACGACGTGTTCTTCCTGGACGGCGGCGCGGACAGCGTGTGGGGCGGCGAGGGCGGGGACATCTTCGCCTTCGGCGCCGGCTCCGGCGGCTCGGTGGTGATGGACTTCGCCCCCGGCACCGACCGTCTGGCGCTGTACGACTCCTCGCTCAACCTGGCGAGTGTCATCGCCTCGGCGCGGGTGGTGAACGGCTCGACCGTGCTCGACCTCAAGCCGGGCGTCAGCGTCACCATCCTCGGCCAGACCGGCGACGTCGCCAAATGGTTCGCCTGAGGCGGCGGGCGGCCCAGCCCTGCAGGGAGGTCAATTGGATGGAGGGCGGCACGAATTCGTGATGAGTGCCGCCCGGGCGGCCGGTGTGACGGTCGGGTTCACACCGGCCGTACACGGCCCGACCCGCTCAGATGACGTCGTGCCCGCCCGGAACGACGTCCGAATCCTCATGGTTGTTGGGACCGATCACCAGCGGTGGAACGAGGCACTGCGCGGTGATCAGCCCGCTTTGGATTGATCGGTTGATGATCCCGTCCAGGGTCGAGGGACGGATGCGGCGGCCTTGCCCGAACATCCGGATCTCGCCCTGCGCCGACAGCGGAAAGCTGGTGGCCAGAAGCTTCGCCGCGCCGCCGGGCGAAACAAGGTAGGCGAGGGTTCCCCAGACCTGTCTGGCTGGCAGGAGAAGGGACTGGACGCCGCCCCCTTCATAGGATCGGCACAGCGTGTCGAACGGAGCGGACGGTTCGCTGAAATCGACCTGCGACCACAGGCCCGGGGAATGCTCCACCGACACCCAGGCATCCCAGTTGTAGCCGAGATAGAGAATGTCGCACCCGCCTTCCAGGGCGCTGTGAAGCCGCGGCAGCCAAGTGCTCAGATCGGGGTGAAGGAACGCGTCGTCCTCGAACACGAGCCTGTTGCGCCCGGTGCGCGCACAGTCTTCCCACATTTGGCGGTGCGACAGCGCGTTGCCGATCGCCCCATCGGAAAACGTCAACGCCGGCTCCGCGATCAGACCGCGGGCGGCCAACTCCTGCCTGGAAAGGCTTTGGCCGTCCACGGCCTCGCGAACGACGAAGTGAAAGCCTTTTCCGGCGTTGTTCCGCAGGAACGTGTCACGGCGATCCCTCCGGCGGGCCAGATTGATGACGCAGGCGGCCTCCGCCACGGTCCGCTGCGAGGGTTCCGGGCCCACGGCTCCGTCCGCCGTAAGGTTCGTCAGCGCCCTCGCCATCCGCGCGAACACGCTGCCCCATTCCCCGGCGGTCGTCTGCCGGAACAGGCGCAGCGTCGGGTACCAGGGGCTGTCCTCGCGGTCGCGCAGCCACCGCCAGTCCGCCGCCGTCTTCAGCGGCACCCACACCGGGCGGCCGAGCGCCCCGGCGAGATGCGCCACCGAGGTGTCCGAGGTGATGACCAGATCGAGGTTCATCATCACCGCCGCGGTGTCCAGGAAGGCGTCCGGACCGCTGTCGAAGGCGTCGCCGAGCGTCTCAACCTCCATGCCCGCGGGCAGAGCCTTCAGTTGTTCGAGGCCGAAGTTCTTCTGCAGACTGATGAGCCGCACGCCGGGCATCCGGGCGACCGGCTCCAGGCAGGCGAGCGGATAGGAGCGCCCGCGGTCGACCTTGCCCGCCGGATTGCCCTGCCAGACGACGCCGATCCGGATGCCGTCGCGCGGCAACCGGTCCCGCCACGCGGCGACCAGTTCCGGTTCGGCCTGCAGGTAGGGCACTTGCGCCGGGATGGTCGGCAGGGTGGTCGAAAACGCCCGCGGCAGGCTGAGCAAGGGGCATTGCGCCTGGAACGGCGGCGGGGGCTCGCCCGAGCCGATGATCGTGACGTCCGGACCGCCTCCGACCAGGGTTCGGAACAGCCGCATGAGCGGCTTCTGGACAAGCAGCACCACCCGCCAGCCGCGCTCGATCACCATCGGTACGTACCGGACGAACTGGATTGAATCGCCCAGCCCCTGTTCGGCGTGGAGCAGGATGGTCCGGCCGGCGCCGATCTCCCCGGTCCACAGCGGCTCGGTGAGGGCCGGCTTGGCCTTGGCCATCTCCGCCAGGCCCCAGCGCCATTCGTACTCGTCCCACCCTTCGCGGAACCGGCCCCGGATCAGGAGCAGGAGCGACAGGTTGCACCGGGCGTCGGCGAAGTCGGGGCGCAGGGCGATGGCCCGGCGATAGGTGCGTTCCGCATCGTCCAACACCCCCAGGTCGTTCAGAACCACTCCCAGGTTGCTGTGCGGCCCGGAGACCGCGGGCGACAGCGCCACCGCCCGACGATACGCCTCCGCCGCTTCGGGCAGGCGGCCCAGGTCCTGGAAGGTCAGACCCAGGGAGTTGTGGATTTCCTGGCGGTCGGGGGCCACCCGAACGGCGATGCGGAAAGCGGCGCCGGCCTCGGGCAGCCGGTTGCCCTCCCGCAATGCGCTGCCGAGGTTGAAGAAAGTCTCGGCCCGGTCAGGCTCCAGGGCCAGGGCCTTGCGGTATTGCCCAATGGCCTCGTCCAGGCGCGAGCCGCTCCGCAGGACGTTGCCCAGCGTGGTGAGGCGGCCCGCGTCGTCCGGCCGCAGTTTGGCGGCAACGCGGTGGACGCGGATGGCCTCGTCGGTCCGTTTGAGGCTTTCAAGAATCGGCGCCAAGCCAGCGCAGGGCTCGACGCGGTCCGGTGCCAAGGCCAGATAGGCGCGCCAGGCGAGGACCGCCTGCTCCGTGCGGCCCGCGGCCTGAAGAGCGTTGCCGAGGGTGCCGTAGGCCTCCGCGTAAACCGGCCGGAGCATCAGCGCGCGGCGGACGGTGGCAAGAGCCGCATCGGGGGCTTTTTGGGAACGGAAGGTGGCAGCCAGATTGTTGTAGGCTTCGGCGTGGTCGGGCCGCAGCACAAGCGCCCGGCGGTGCGCAAGGACCGCACCCTCCGGGTCGCCCTGTTCGTACCGCACGGTGCCCAGATTGTTGCTTGCCTCGGCATAGTCGCTCTTCAGGACCAGAGCCTGGCGGAAGGCCGCCGCCGCGTCGGCCAACTGCTGGTGCTCCCGCAAGGCGGTTCCCAGATTGTTCCAAGCCTCGGCGTAACCGGGCCGGAGCGCGAGTGCCCGCCGGAACGCGGCGATGGCGTCTTCGGTGCGGTTCTGCTCCTGAAACACGGTGCCGAGGTTGTGGTGGGCCTCGGCGTGGGTGGGGCTGAGAGCCAGGGCGTTCCGGTAGGCCTCGACCGCACCGCTGAGCTTCCCCTGCTGTTGGCGCGAGGCACCCAGGTTGGTGTAGATGGTTGGATGCGGCACGATCCGCACGGCATCCACCATCAGGCGGTCGGCCTCCCGATAGTCACAGCGCTGGAACCGCACGAGTCCAAGGAGATGCAGCACGTCGGCGTCGTGCGGCGACCGCTCGAGGATGCTTCGGTAAACTTCCTCGGCTTCCGGCAGCGCGCCGGACTGATGATGGCGCATCGCCAGGGCCAAGCGGGATTTGGTGCTGTCGGCGGTCGGCATGGCGCGGCTTATAGCAAGGGCTGGGGATCGGGCGGAGGCGTTAAAGCGAACTTCCGTTCGCTTTAGATTCATATCGCCTCATTCGCCGGCTCTCAGCGGATGCCAATGGCATCCGCCTGCCGCCAGCGGGAACTGTGTTCCCGCGAAAGGCGGGCTTCGGCCGCATGGGCGGTCGGGACCGCCGTCGCGGTCCAAAGCGGATCGCAATCCGCATTAAGCGTAGGATTTTTCTTCCACCAGCTCGGACCCCAGCGTGTCGTTGAGGACACGTTTCAGGCGGGCGCGTTCGTCGTTGGTGAAATAGACGTCGCGTGCCAGCGCGATGAAGGACGGGCCGAAGTCCTGGCATCGCTCGCACAACCGGATTGCGTCCTCGACGTCCCATAGGGTCTGGTTGACCGTCCTGAGCGCGTTCACCGTATCGGCCACGGCGCCGAGGTCGACACCCGACACGTCCCGGACCGCACACAGCTCATCCAGTTCGCGCCGGATGTTGGCGAGTTTCGCAGGGTCTCGGATGCGCTCGGCCTTGATCTCCAGAATGGTGATCTTGTCGATCAGCTCTCCCCAGGAGACAGGAACGCGCAGCGTCATACAAGTTATCCTTGCAAAGATGGGATGTTGACCCACATCTGATACGGCAATCCGCATGTCCGGGCAAGCGCCACTGGCTTCCATTGATTTCACGCCGTCCCGGTCGGCTCCTCCCCGATTCGGTGGACATCTTCGCCGGGTTCCGGTTGGGCGCGGAAGGTGAACGATGACAAGGGGGCGACGCTTCTTCACGGGTGCGTTCAAACCGGAAGCGGTCGCCCTCCTGGCCATCGGCGTTCCGACCGCTCACGCCGCCATCGGCAAATCCGGCTGTCAGAAAGATGTCGAAGGCGGCGGGGCTTCGCGATATCTAGGGGCCATGACCAGCGACACCGCCGCCGACCGTACCGGCACCGATTTCGAGATCTTCATCGTCACCGCGCCGGGCCTGGAATCCGTGCTCTGCGAGGAGGTGAAGGCCAGAGGCTTCCGCGACGCCACCGCCATCAAGGGCGGCGTCACCGTCCGCGGCGGCTGGCCGGAGGTCTGGCGGGCGAACCTGGAACTGCGCGGGGCGACCCGCGTGCTGGCGCGCGTCGCCTCCTTCCGGGCCCTCCACCTCGCCCAGCTCGACAAGCGGGCGCGCCGGGTGCCCTGGGCCGAGTTCCTGCGTCCGGACGTGCCGGTCCGTGTCGAAGCGTCCTGCAAGGGCTCGCGCATCTACCACGCCGGAGCCACCGCCCAGCGCATCGAGCGCGCCATCACGGAAGAACTGGGCGCCCCCATCTCCGCCGAGGCCGGGGTCTCGATCAAGGCGCGCATCGACGACGACCTGTGCACCATCAGCGTCGATGCGTCGGGCGAGTCCCTGCACAAGCGCGGCCACAAGGAGGAGATCCACAAGGCCCCGCTGCGCGAGACGCTGGCCGCCCTGTTCCTGCGGCACTGCGGCTTCGACGGCACGGAACCGGTGGTCGATCCGATGTGCGGGTCCGGCACCTTCGTGATCGAGGCGGCGGAGATCGCTGCCGGCCTGTACCCCGGACGCACCCGCCACTTCGCCTTCGAGCAACTCGCCTCCTTCAACGAGGCGGCGTGGCAGGCGATGCGCGCAAGCGGCGGCAACGGCGCCAAGCCGGCGTTCCGCTTTTACGGCAGCGACCGCGACGGCGGCGCCATCGCCATGAGCCGGAACAACGCGGAGCGCGCGGGCGTCGCCGGCCTGACGGACTTCCAGAAGCACGCGGTCAGCGATCTGATGCCGCCGGAAGGGCCGCCGGGCCTCGTCATCGTCAACCCGCCCTACGGCGCGCGGATCGGCGAGAAGAAGCCGCTGTTCGCCCTCTATGGCGCGCTGGGCCAGACGCTGCTGACGCGCTTTTCCGGCTGGCGGGTCGGGCTGCTCACCAACGAGGCGTCGCTCGCCCAGGCGACCGGCCTGCCCTTCCAGCCGTCCGGCCCGTCGGTGTCGCACGGCGGCCTGCGCGTGACCCTGCACAGCACCGCGGCGCTTCCCTGAACCTGTCCCGCACCCATTTGTAAAGCCATGCCCGACCGCACCGCCACCCGACTGCACGCCTCCGCCTGTCCCCACGACTGCCCGTCCACCTGCGCGCTGGAGGTGGAGGTGGTTGACGGGCGCCGCATCGGGCGCATCCGCGGGGCCGCCGACAACAGCTACACCGCCGGGGTGATCTGCGCGAAGGTCGCCCGCTACGCGGAGCGGGTGCACCATCCCGACCGGCTGACCCAGCCGCTGCGCCGCACCGGCCCCAAGGGCTCCGGCCAGTTCGCGCCGATCTCCTGGGACGAGGCGCTGGACATCGTGGCCGACCGCTTCCTGGAGGCGGAGCGGCGGCACGGGCCGGAGACGGTGTGGCCCTACTACTACGCGGGCACCATGGGTCTGGTGCAGCGCGACGGCATCAACCGCCTGCGCCACGCCCGGCGCTGGTCGGGCTTCTTCGCCACCATCTGCACCAACCCGGCCTGGGCCGGCTGGCTGGCCGGCGCCGGTAAGCTGGCCGGGGCCGACCCGCGGGAGATGGCGCGGTCCGACCTCGTGGTGATCTGGGGCACCAACGCCGTCTCCACCCAGGTCAACGTGATGACCCACGCCGTCCGCGCCCGCAAGGAGCGCGGGGCGAAGATCGCCGTGGTCGACGTCTACCGCACCCCGACCATGGAGCAGGCCGACATCCCCCTGCTGATCCGTCCGGGCAGCGACGGGGCGCTGGCCTGCGCGGTGATGCATGTGCTGTTCCGCGACGGGCTGGCCGACCGCGCCTATCTCGCCAGCCACGCCGACGACCCCGCCGGGCTGGAGGCGCATCTCGCCACCCGGACGCCGGCGTGGGCCGAGGCCATCACCGGCCTGCCGGCGGCGGAGATCGAAGCCTTCGCCCGGTTGGTCGGGCACACGCCGCGCAGCTATTTCCGGCTGGGCTACGGCTTCACCCGCTCGCGCAACGGGGCGGTGAACATGCACGCCGCCTCCTGCATCCCGGTGGTCAGCGGCGCCTGGAAGGTCGAGGGCGGCGGGGCCTTCCACTCCAACAGCGGCATCTACGGCTGGAACAAGACGCTGATCGAGGGGCTGGACCTGCGCGACCCGACCGTGCGCATGCTCGACCAGTCACGCATCGGCCCGATCCTGGAGGGCGACCCGGACGCGCTGGCCGGCGGGCCGCCGGTGACGGCGCTGCTGATCCAGAACACCAACCCGGTGACCATCGCCCCCGATCAGGCGCGCGTGCACCGTGGCTTCGCCCGCGACGACCTGTTCGTCTGCGTGCACGAGCAGTTCATGACCGAGACGGCCCGGATGGCCGACATCGTGCTGCCCGCCACCATGTTCCTGGAACACGACGACCTCTATCAGGCGGGCGGCAACCAGCACATCCTGCTCGGCCCGAAGCTGGTCGAGCCACCCGGCGACTGCCGGCCCAACCACGCCGTCATCGGCGAACTGGCCCGGCGGCTGGGCAGCGACTCCCACCCCGGCTTCCGAATGACCGAGCGGGAGCTGATCGACGCCACGCTGCGCGCGTCCGGCCACGGCACGCTGGAGGCGCTGGAGGCGGCGCGCTTCCTCGACGTGCAACCGGATTTCGCGGCGGCGCATTTCGTGAAGGGCTTCCACTGGCCGGACGGCAGGTTCCGTCTGAAGCCGGATTGGCCGAAGGTCCCCTACGCCGCCCCGTCCACCTTCGGTCCGGTCGAAACCATGCCGACCTTCCCCGACCATTGGGCGGTGACGGAAGAGGCGGACGCCGAGCATCCCTTCCGGCTGGTCACGGCACCCGCCCGCAATTTCCTGAACAGCAGCTTCACGGAGACCCCGACTTCCGCGGGACGGGAACGCCGCCCGTCGCTGATGCTGCATCCCGACGACGCGGCGGCGCTGGGGATCGCGGAGGGCGACCGGGTGGAGGCCGCCAACGGGCGCGGGTCGGTCCTGCTGCACGCCCGGCTGTTCGACGGGGTGCGGCGGGGCGTGGTGATCGCCGAATCCATCTGGCCCAACGCCGCGCACGAGGGCGGGCGCGGCATCAACAGCCTGACCGGCGCCGATCCGGTGGCGCCCTTCGGCGGGGCCGCCTTCCACGACAGCCATGTGCGGGTGCGGAAGGCGGACGCCGGGGTTTAAAGCGGATTGCGATCCGCTTTGGACCGCGACGGCGGTCCCGGTCGCCCAAGCGACCGAAGCCCGCCTTTCGCGGGAACACAGTTCCCGCTGGCGGCAGGCGGATGCCATTGGCATCCGCTGAGAGCCGGCGAATGAGGCGATATGAGTCTAAAGCGAACGGAAGTTCGCTTTAGCCCCAGCGCGGCGGCGGCAGGGAGCGGAAGGCTTCGCGCAGCGCCTGGGACCAGCCGTCGCTGATCTCCTTGAAGCAGGGATCGTCCTCGCCGATGCGCCGCCGCGTCTCCAGCGTCAGCGAATCGCGGCGGTAGGCCAGCAGGTCGAGCGGCAGGCCGACGCTGAGGTTGGAACGCAGCGTGCTGTCCATGGAAATCAGCACCAGCTTCATCCCGTCCTCGATGGGCGTGTCGTAGGTCAGCGCCCGATCGAGGATCGGCTTGCCGTATTTGTGCTCCCCGATCTGGAAGAAGGCGGTGTCGGCGGTCGCCTCGATGAAGTTGCCGGCGGCGTAGACGTGGAACAGCCGCACCCGGTCGCCATGGATCTGGCCGCCCAGGATGATGGACAGGTCGAAATCGACCCGCTGCTCCTTCAGCGCGTGGCCGTCCCGCTTCCACACCTGACGGACGGCGGCGCCGACGAGCTGGGCCGCCTGGAACATGCCGGTCACGCTGGTGATGGTCCGGACCTCGCCGTCCAGTTCCACCCCTTCCTGGACCAGCGCGATCACCGACTGGGTCAGCGACAGATTGCCGGCGGACATCAGGGCGATCATGCGGTCGCCCGGCTTCTCGAAGACATGCATCTTGCTGAAGATGGAGATGTGGTCCACGCCCGCGTTGGTGCGCGTGTCCGACAGCATCACCAGACCGTCCTTCAAATACAGGGCGACGCAATAGGTCATGGCCCGTCCTCTCCCCTCCCAGCGGAAGCCGGCCCACCCACACGAAAAGGGCGGCCAACCGGCCGCCCCAGTGTATGCCGAAGAATCCGGCACTCCGCAAACCCGCCGCACGGAGCGGGACAACATGTCCCGCCCCATGCGCCATGCGGTCAGCGCTGCTGCCCGCCCTTCTCTTCCCGGTCGCGGTTCATGTCCTGCTGCTGCCGGTTCGCCTGGTCCTGCCCCTGCTGCCGGTTCTTCGGATTGTCCTGGGTCTGCTGCCCCGGCTTCCGCTCATCCTGGCTGCCCGTCTGATTCGGGTTCCGTTCGTCGGCCATGCTGCATTCCTCCGCTTTGTCGGTTCCGATGCCCGGCGGGCATGACGTGAACCAAGGGGGGCGATGGTACGTGGTGCAGGCGGCCCGCTCCTACGATGGCAGGCGGTCATGTCCCGATTCGCTTGGGATTTGAAGGAGCCTGCGCAAGGTCATAGGACAAAAAATATACCCCCCAGGCCGCCGCGCCCATTGACATCGTGCGGATACGTATGGTCTATCTTTCGTAGCGCTGCGAACAGCGTCAGGCCGGAGTCTAGGGAGGACTCGGTAGTCCGTGAAAGCAGGAGCGCGCCGCACAAAAAACAATGGCGCGCACACAATGCAACACGCTGCATGCCTCAAGCCCTCGCTTCCTCGCGGGGCTTTGACGGCGGCAGCGTGTTTCACTTTCCGGGCTTCGCTACGTCATAGACCCGCATGATTTTTTGCTGCAGCGCACAAAGACATATGGGGGCGCGGCGCGCAAAGAAAAAGGCCGCCAGGATTGCTCCGGCGGCCTTGAGTCTAGGGAGGAAACGCCC
The DNA here is from genome assembly GCF_030849505.1 of Azospirillum isscasi. Taxonomy (GTDB): domain Bacteria; phylum Pseudomonadota; class Alphaproteobacteria; order Azospirillales; family Azospirillaceae; genus Azospirillum; species Azospirillum isscasi. Next base: position 17,453 of record NZ_JAUJFI010000011.1, read on the forward strand.
AAAAAGGCGTCAGTGAAACTAATATATTCCGCACCGCAGCATACTTCAAGCCTGAATCGAACAATTCATCCGGCGTTCGCCGGCTCCGTGCCGGCCGCCGTCCCTTCCTCCGGCTCCGCCGGCTGACGCAGGGCCTGGATGACGGCCACCGCGGTGCGGCGGCTGTGGTCGGCCAGCAGCGCGCCGGCCTCCTCCGCATCGCGGCGGCGGAACGCCTTCATGAATCCCTCATGCTCGTCCACCGACTCCTGCCAGCGGCCCGTGTCGTAGTTGGCGAGCGAGCGGGCGCGCAGGATCTTGGCGGCGAATCCGGCGTAGGTCGCCTCCAGCGCCGGGTTGCGGGCCATGGCAACGATCTGGGCATGGATCTGGCGGTTGGTCAGGAAATAGGCGGCGCGCTCCCCCGCCTCGTGCTGGGTGACGAGCTGGCCGTGCATCCGGTCGAGCTTCGCGAACTCGGCGTCGGAGCCGTTGCGGCAGGCGAGCGTCCCGGCCAGACGTTCCAGCGCGTCCATCACCTCGAAGATCGCCCCAATCTCGTTGGCGTCCACCGGGGCGACGACGGCCCCGCGGTGCGGGCGCAGTTCCACCAGCCCTTCCGATGACAGCACCCGCAGCGCCTCGCGCAGCGGCGTGCGGGAGATGCCGAGCTGTTCGCAGAGCTGCACCTCCGGCACCCGAGAACCGGGCGGCAGTTCGCCGTCCAGGATCATCGCGCGCAGTTCCTCGACCGCGGAATGGTGCAGCGTGGCGCGGCGGATCGGCCGGGCCGCCGCCTTCATCGTCTTGATCCGGTCCATCGTCCGCCCGTCCCGCCCCCGAAAGTGCCACATACTTGGGCATGCATACCGAAATGATGCGTCATGCCCAAAATCCAGGCAAGCCCCATCAACGGTGGCCCGCCTCGCCCATTATGCCCTAAACAGCTGAAAACAGCCAATAAATTGCCGATTATAATATTGTATACAATTTGGCACGACCCTTGCGAAGGGATAGGGGACGCAACCGCATCGGGAGCACCTCTTTCATGACGTTCCGGTCCCTCACCCTGACGACCGTCACCGCCGCTTTCCTCGCTTTGTCCGCCGCCGCCCAGGCGGCCGATGCGGAGACGGTGAAGCTGGGCTTCGCCAAATGCGCCCATTGCCTGCCCATGGCGCTGACCCCGGACCTCGCCAAGGGCGTGACGATCGACGCGATCAACTTCAACTCCGGCAACGACGTGCTGACCGCTCTGGTGTCCAAGAGCATCGACGTCGCCCAAGTCACATACCTGCACTACATCACGGCGCTCGATAAGGGCTTCGACGTGGTGGCGGTGTCCGGTCAGGTCAACGGCGGCTCGGAGATCGTCGTCGCCAAGGGCATCGACCTGAAGGCCGGCGACTGGGACGGGCTGAAGAAACTGATCGCCGAGCGCAAGGCGAAGGGCGAGCCGCTGCGCGTCGCGGCATCCCGCGGCAACGCGCAGGACATCCACATGCGCGGCGCCTTCCAGAAGCACGGCATCAACGTCAACAAGGACGTGCAGTTCGTCAACATCCCGAACCCGTCCGACCACGCCGCCGCCCTTCAGCGCGGCGAGGTGGACGTGATCTGCACGGTGGAGCCCTTCGCCTCGCAGATCCGCCAGACCGGCGTGGGGTCGCACTTCGACCTGCCCTATGACCAGGCCGCGGGCAACCTGACCAACCTGATCGTCACCCGCTCCGACGTCATCAAGGACCACCCGAAGGCGGTGGAGGCCACCGTCGGCTCCGTCGTGGCGCTGGTGGACAAGTTGAAGGCCGACCAGACCGTGTGGGTGGACGTCATCAACAAATACACCGGCATGGACAAGGCCGTCGCCACCGAGGCGCTGAAGAACGCCACGCCGGATTACGCCATGCACAAGGACAGCACGCTGGCCATCGCCACGATGATGCGGGACCTGAAGTACATCTCCAACGACGTCACCGCGGCGGCGGAGAAGAACCTGAATTACACCTTCCTCGAAGCGGTGACCAGGAAGCCGAAGAGCGAACTGGGGTTTTAAGAGCCCGCCATCCCACCGCCGCCCAATCCCCTCTCTCTCCCCTGGGGAGAGGGCTAGAGGGAAACTCACGAACACCTTCGACGGGATAGGAACAACCGGGCCATGACGGCATTGTCGAAATCCTGGGAGCGCGCCGTCGTTCCCCTCTTTATCCTTGCCGCCTGGGAGGTGTTCTCCCGGTCCGGCTTCCTGCCGGCGGCGCTGCTGCCGGCCCCGTCGGTGGTGCTGCACACCTGGGGCGACTGGATCTTCGGCTTCGACGAGACCTCGCAGGCCAACACGGGCCGCTGGTTCGCCGATGCCCTGTCCAGCGCCATGCGCGTCGCCGCCGGTTACGGCATCGCGGTGATCAGCGGCGTGCTTCTGGGCATCGCCATCGGCTGGTGGCGCTGGGTCGAGCGGACGGTGGAGCCGACCATCCAGATGCTGCGCCCGGTGCCGCCGGTGTCGTGGATTCCGCTGGCGATCATCTGGTTCGGCATCGCCAACAAGCCGGCCATCTTCCTGGTCTTCCTCGGCGCCTTCTTCCCGATCCTGATGAACACCATCCACGGGGTGAAGACCGCCGACCGCAACCTGATCCGCGCCGCCTCGATGATGGGCGCCACGGAACAGCAGTTGCTGCGCCACGTCGTGTTCCCGGCGGCCCTGCCCAGCATCTTCGCCGGTCTGCGCATCGGCATCGGTGCGGCCTGGATGCTGACCGTCACGGCGGAGATGGTCGCGGTGAAGAGCGGCCTCGGCTATGTGCTGTGGGACAGCTACTACTTCCTGCGCTACGACCTCGTGCTCGCGGCGATGGCCAGCATCGGCCTGCTCGGCTACGCGACCGACGCGCTCATCAAAGTCCTGATGTCTGCCGCGCTGCACTGGCAGCACGGCTCCACGCTCCAGAGCCGGGAGGGCTGAGCGATGGCTTCCATCGACCTTCGCAACATCACCAAGATCTACCGCGACGCCAAGCGCAAGCGCGACCTGCTGGCCATCGACAACGTCAGCCTGTCGGTGGAGAAGAACGAGTTCCTCTGCCTGCTCGGCTCGTCGGGCTGCGGCAAGTCCACCCTGCTGAACATGATCGCCGGCTTCGAGAAGCCGACCGAGGGCACCGTGACGGTCGGCGGTACTCCGGTGGACGGCCCCGGCGCCGACCGCGGCATGGTTTTCCAGCAGGCCAACCTGATGCCCTGGCTGCCGGTCTGGGAGAACGTCGCCTTCCACCTGCGCCTGAAGGGCTGGCGCAAGGCCGACCGGCGCGACGCGGCGCAGGAATACATCGACATGGTCGGCCTGCGCGGCTTCGAGAACCACTTCCCGGCGGAGCTCTCGGGCGGCATGAGCCAGCGCGTCGGCATCGCCCGCGCCCTGCTGCTGAACCCGCAGGTCATCCTGATGGACGAGCCCTTCGCGGCGCTCGACGCCCAGACCAAGATGGACATGCAGGAGGAGCTGGTCGCCATCTGGCAGAAGCAGCGCTGCACCGTCGTCTTCGTCACCCACAGCGTGGACGAGGCGCTGGTGCTCGGCACCCGCGTCGCCGTGATGACCAGCCGTCCGGGCCGCATCCGCGAACTGATCGCGCTGGATCTGCCGCGCCCGCGCGACACCACCGGCCCGCGCTTCAACGACCACAAGCGCCACATCCTGAACCTGATCCGCGAGGAGGGCATGCAGCAACGGCAGGCCGCCGTCGCGTGACCGGCCCGCTCGACCTGCTGCTGACCGGAGTCACCGCCCTGACCGGGGAGCCGGTCGGCCGCGTCGTGGACGATGCCGCCATCGGCATCCGCGACGGACGCATCACCCACCTCGCCCCGGCGTCGGAGGGTCTTCCCGCCGCCGTCGAGGTCCGGCATCTGCCGGGGCGGGTGGTCACGCCGGGCTTCGTCAACGCCCATCTGCACGCCGTCCTGGTGATGGTGCGCGGCGTGGCCGCCGACCTGGGCTTCGCCCCCTCCTACACGCCGGGCGTCCCCAAGGGCACCGACGCCACGCCGGAGGAGGCCCGCGCGCTGGCCCGGCTGGGCGCGGTGGAGGCCCTGCTGTCCGGCTCCACACTGATCTGCGACCATTTCGTCCACGCCGACGCGACGCTGGACGCGATTGCCGACCTCGGCCTGCGCGTCCATGCGAGCTGGCGCGTCCATGACGTGGATTTCGCCCGCGTGGCCCAGGGCGAGTGGCGCTTCGACCCGGCCATCGGCTCCGATCTGCTGCTGCGGACCCTGGATCTGCACGCCCGCTGGAACGGCGCCAACAATGGACGCATCCGCGTGCAGATGGCCGCCCACGCGCCGGACACCTGCTCCCCCGCCTTCCTGCGCACGCTGGGAGAGGAGGCCGCGGCGCGCTCCATGCACGTCAACACCCATTTGGCGCAGAGCCGGGTGGAGGTGGAGCGGGTGAAGGCGTCCACCGGCCTGACCCCGGCGGAGTTGCTGGAGGAGTGCGGGCTGCTGAACGGCCGGCTGCTCGCCACCCACTGCCTCTACGTGGAGGACGGCGACATCGCCCGCCTCGCCCGCGCCGGGGCGCACGCGGTCCATGTGCCGAAATGCAACGCCGCCTCGGGCCGGCTGGCGCCGACGCCGAAGCTGAAGGAGGCTGGCGTGAATCTCGCGCTGTGCACCGACACGCAGCACGGCGACATGGTGGAGGCGATGCGCTGGGCGCTCGCCACCGCGCGCATCCAGCAGGGCGGGGTCACCGCCGCCTGGCAGCCCGCCGACGTCTTCCGCATGGCGACGCTGGGCGGCGCGCAGGCGGTCGGCATGGCCGACGAGATCGGCACGCTGGCCGTGGGGAAGAGGGCCGACCTCGTGGTCTTCGACACCCGCCGCCCGCATCTGCGTCCGCTGATGAACCCGCTCGGCACGCTCGTCCACACCGCGCAGGGCCGCGACGTGGAGATGGTGCTGGTGGACGGCGAAACGCTGGTCGAGGACGGGCGCCCCGTCCGCGCCGACCTGCACGAGATTTGCACCGAGGCCGACAAGGCCGCCCGCGCGCTGTGGGCGCGCGCCTGACCGAAAGAACCATGGACATGAACAACCGCGTCCTTCTGGGCATGCTGACCCCCTCCTCCAACACGGTGCTGGAGCCCGTGACATCCGCGATGCTGAGCGGCCTGCCGGAGGTGACCGCCCATTTCGGGCGCTTCACGGTGAAGGAGATCTCGCTGCGCGCCGCGGCGCTGGACCAGTTCACCGACGCGCCCTTCCTGGAGGCCGCCCGGCTGCTGGCCGACGCCCGGCTGAACGTGATCGGCTGGAACGGCACCTCCGCCGGCTGGCTGGGCTTCGAAGCCGACGAGAAGCTGTGCGCCTCCATCGAGGCGGAGACGGGGATTCCCGCCTGCACCTCCATGCTCGCCTTGAACGAGATCCTGGAGACGACGGGGCGCAAGCGCTTCGCCATCGTCAGCCCCTATCTGGACGAGATCCAGGAGAAGATGGTCGCCAACTACAACGCCGCCGGTTTCGCGGTGGTGGCGGAGCGGCACCTGAACGACCGCGGCAACTTCTCCTTCTCCGAGGTGAGCGAGGAGACCATCGAACGCATGTGCCTGGAGGTGGCGGAGGCGAAGCCGGAGGCCATCGCCATCATCTGCACCAACATGCGCGGCGCCCCGGTGGCGGAGCGGATGGAGAAGGCGCTGGGCATCCCCGTCTACGACACGGTGTCCACGGTGGTGTGGAAGGCGCTGCGCATGACCGGCGTGGACACCCGCCGCGTCGAGGGCTGGGGCAGCCTGTTCCACGAGCTGCACGGCTGACCGTAGAGTCATGGGCTTGCCAAGGGTTTTTCACCACAAAGACACGAAGGGCACAAAGGGCGCGCCTGCTCTTCAGCAACGTCACGGATTGTCCAAGCTTTTTTGTGAAGATCTTTGTGCCTTCGTGTCTTTGTGGTTCCCGCCAGCCAACGCCCGCACCCCGACAAGAATTCCGACTGGAGGAATGACTTCATGAACTTCGATCTGGTCATCCGCAACGGCACGGTCGCCACCGCGTCGGAGGTGTTCAAGGCCGACGTCGGCGTGCGCGGCGGGCGGATCGCCGCGCTGGGCGAAGGGCTGGCCGCCGGGCGGGAGGAGATCGACGCCGCCGGGCTGCTCGTCCTGCCGGGCGGGGTGGACGGCCATGTCCATTTCGACCAGCCGACCGGCGACGAGTCCGTCATGGCCGATGATTTCCTGACCGGCACCCGCTCCGCGGCCTTCGGCGGCACCACCACCGTGCTGCCCTTCGCCTGCCAGGAGAAGGGCAAGACGCTGCGCGCCGCGGTGGACGACTATCACCGCCGCGCCGCCGGCAAGCCGCTGATCGACTACGCCTTCCACCTCATCGTCACCGACCCCACCGAACAGGTGCTTGGGCAGGAGCTTCCGGCGCTGATCCGCGAGGGCTACACGTCCTTCAAGATCTACATGACCTACGACGCCCTGAAGCTGAACGACCGCCAGATCCTGGAGGTGCTGGACATCGCCCGCAGCGAGGGCGCCATGGTGATGATGCACGCGGAGAACGCCGACTGCATCGCGTGGCTGACCGAGAAGCTGGAGCGCGCGGGGCAGACCGCCCCCTATTTCCACGGCGTCTCCCGTCCCCGCGTGGCGGAGCGCGAGGCCACCCACCGCGCCATTTCCCTGGCGGAGCTGGTGGACGTGCCGATCCTGATCGTCCATGTCTCCGGTGCCGACGCGGTGGAGCAGATCCGCTGGGCGCAGGGGCGCGGCCTGCGCATCTATGCGGAAACCTGCCCGCAATATCTCTTCCTGACCGCCGACGACCTGGGCGGGGAGGGGTTCGAGGGCGCCAAATGCATCTGCTCGCCGCCGCCGCGCGACGCCGCGAACCAAAAGGTGATCTGGGACGGGCTGACCGGCGGCGCCTTCCAGGTCTTCTCCTCCGACCACGCGCCCTTCCGCTTCGACGGGCCGGGTGGCAAGAAGGTGCATGGCGATAAGGCGCCCTTCCGCTGCGTGCCGAACGGCATCCCCGGGGTGGAGACGCGCCTGCCGCTGCTCTTCTCCGAGGGCGTGATGAAAGGACGGATGGAACTGACCAAGTTCGTCGAGCTGACCGCCGCCAACCCCGCCCGCATGTACGGCCTGCACCCGCGCAAGGGCACCATCGCGGTGGGGGCGGACGCCGACATCGCCCTGTGGGACCCGTCGCGCACGGTCACCATCACCAACGGCATCCTGCACCACAATGTGGACTACACGCCCTATGAGGGGATCGAGGTCACCGGCTGGCCGGTCGTCACGCTCTCCCGCGGCGAGGTGATCTGCCGCGACGGCGAACTGCTGGCTGCGCCGGGCCGGGGCGAGTTCCTGCCCTGCGGCCTGCCCGCCCCGGCGCGGCCCAAGGGCTCGCCCGCCCCGGTCCTGCCGTTCTAAACTCGGCCCGCCGCAACCGGAGACCCGCCCGTGAGCATGCCCGACACCGACCTGCACCGCCTCAGCGCCGCCGCGATGGCCGAGGGCGTGCGCCGCCGCCGCTTCCGGGCGCGCGACCTCGTGGCGGCGAGCCTGGAACGCATCGCGGCGCTGGACGGCGGGCTGAAGTCCTTCATCACCGTCGCCCCCGACGCCGCGCTGGCCGCCGCGGAGGAGGCCGACCGGCGGGTGGAGGCCGGGGCGCCGCTGGGTCCCCTGCACGGCGTGCCGGTCGGGATCAAGGACCTGACGCTGACGGCGGGGCTGCGCACCACCTACGGCTCCACCCTCTACGCCGACCTGATCCCCGACACCGACGACCTCAGCGTCACCCGGCTGAAGGCGGCGGGCGCCATCATCGTCGGCAAGACCAACACGCCGGAGTTCGGCTTCGGCGCCATCACCGGCAACGAGCTGTGCGGGCCGACCGCCAACCCCTACGACCTGGACAAGACCAGCGGCGGGTCGAGCGGCGGGAGTGCCGCCGCGGTCGCCGCCGGGCTGGTGCCGCTGGCCCAGGGGACCGACTTCGGCGGCTCGGTGCGCACGCCGGCCAGCTTCTGCGGGGTGGTGGGGCTGCGCCCGACGCCGGGGCGAATCCCCAGCCCGGGCCGCGCGCTGGCCTGGGACGGGCTGGCGACGCAGGGCTTCCTCGCCCGCGACGTGGCCGACGCCGCACTGGCCCTGGCCGCGGTCAGCGGACCGGACCCGCGCGACCCGACCTCCCTCCCCGTTCCGGCCTGGACGGTGCCGGACCTCGACGCGCTCGACCCCTTATCCCTGCGGGTGGCCTGGAGCACGGACCTCGGTTCCGCCCTGATCGACCTCGGGCTGGCCGAGCGGTTCGAGGCGGTGATGCGCGGGCTGGAAGGGCTCTTCGGGGCGTTCACGGAGGCCACCCCCGACTGCCGGGAGGCCGGCGCCGCCTTCGGCACGCTGCGCGCCGCGCACATCTTCCACACCTACGGCACGACGCTGGAGCAGGACGGCGACCGGCTGAGCCCCTCCGTCGCCTGGAACATCGCGCGGGGCAAGGGGCTGACCGCCGCCGACTATCTGCGGGCGGAGGCCCAGCGCAGCGCGCTCTACCGCCGCTTCGCCGCCTTCTTCCGCGACCACGACATCCTGATGACGCTGAGCGCCAGCGTGCCGCCCTTCCCCAACGCCCAGGGCGACGTGACGGAGATCAACGGCTTCCGGCTGTCCACCATCATCGACTATCTGGCGATCACCTACACGGTGTCGCTGATCGGCTTCCCCTGCCTGTCGATCCCCTGCGGCTGGACGGCGGACGGGCTGCCCATCGGCCTGCAACTGATCGCCCGCCCCTATGAGGAGGACCGGCTGCTGCGTTGCGCCCGCTTCCTGGAGCGGGAGATGGGATTCCGCCATCGCTGGCCGGCGGGGTTATAAGGCCCCGGATATCTTTTGGAGAAAGCGTCTCCTCCTTTGCCCCCTCCCTAACCCTCCCCCGCTTTCGCAGGGGTGGGGACTGCCGCCGCTGCGCAGAAGGAACCTTCCCCTGCGTTAGCGGAGGAGGGCCGGGGTGGGGGCAAGGTTTCCGAACAACCCCTCACGGACGCGCGGAAACCTTCCCCGCGGTGCGCAGGCTGAGGGCGTCGTGCAGCGACGCGGCCAGCGTGCGGGCCACGCAGTCGTAGCCGAAGTCGTTCTGGTGAATGCCGTCCGGCCCGACCAGATCGGACAGGGTGGCCTGCCGCGTCTCCACCCATTGGCGCATGACGGCGTAGCGGTGGAACAGGCCCACCCCCTCCTCCGCCGCGACGCGGGCGATGCGGTCCTCCATCTCCTCGTGCCGGGGCTTGGCGAGCATGGCCGGGGCGTATTGCAGGTCCATCAGCACGACGTCCAGCCCGGCGCCCTTCAAAATCCGCACGCCGTCGCGGATCACCTCCTCCGCGGGGCCGGGGTCGTCGCCGCGCAGCACCGTGTTGGCGGCGACCTGCCAGATCACCAGATCGGGCGCCTGATCCAGCACGTCGCGCTGGAAGCGCTTCAGCATGTCGGCCCCGGTCTCCCCGTTGACGCCCTTGTTGAGGACGGTCAGGGAAACGCCGGGGTAGCGCAGGCCCAGATGCTCCGCCAGCCGCGCCGGGTAGCTGTGCTCCGGCGTGCTGGCCCCCGCCCCGGCGGTGGAGGAGGAGCCGATGGCGACGATGCGCAGCGGCCCGCCGGTGGCCAGCGCCCGCGCGGCCCGCGGCAGCGGCGCGGTCAGCTCCGCGGTCTGCACCGACACGGCGCAGGACGCCGCCTTTACCGGATCGGGCCCGGCGGTCAGGCCGGCGAGAAAGGGAAGAAGGGACAGCAGGGCGGCGGAAAGGACGGCGGCCCTCCGGCCACGGGTCCGGGGGGCGCGGGCGCCGGTCACGGAGCGGGTCTCCCGGCGCGGTCCAGCATGGTGGCTACGGCGTCGGCCATGATCCGGCCGAGGCAGCGGTGGACGAACTGATAGGCTTGCAGCTTTTCCTCCTTGGAATCCGGGGCAAAGCCGACGCGCCCGTCCTCGAACCAATGCCGCATCATCTCGAAACGGGGGAAATGGAACACGTCGCTGTCCTGCGACACCCATTCCACATAATCCAGGTAGGGCTGGAAAGTGATAAGTTGCGTCGTCTGGGGGCTGTACTGCATGTCCATCAGGATCACGTCGGCGCCGCGCCCCTGCGCCGCCGCGATGCCGCGGCCCAGCGCCTCGCCGAAGCTGTCCGGCCCGATGTTGCGCATGGCGTCCGCCGTGCCGACCTGCCAGACCAGCAAGGACGCGGACGAGGCCGCAAGCTCCCGGCTCAGGATCGGCAGCATCTCCTGCGCCGTCGCCCCCGGGGCGTTGCGGACGGTCACGCTCACCGTCCGGTCGGGCAGCCGGGCCGCCAGCTCCTTTTCCAGCAGCGCCGGATAGGCGGTGTCGGGGCGCGAGCTTGCCGAATTCAACACCAGGATGGGCAGAGCGCCGCCGTCCTTCAGACGCTCCCAGGCCCGCGGCAGGGCGCCGTCGACGGTGTAGACGGTCTCCGGCACGGCGCAGGCGTCGGGCGCCGTCTCCGCCGCGCGCACCGCCGCCGCGGGGCCGGTCAGGCCCGCAAGAACGGCCAGGGTCAAGACGGTCGCGCGCCTCATGCGCTCGGGTCCTTGGCTGGGGCCAACGGGGCGGCGGCTGCCGGTTGGCGCGGCGGCTGTCCGGCGGACTGATACCAGCTCAGCACCCGCGCGGCGGCCACCATCACGGCGATGCCGGCGAGTGTGACCGAAAATTGAGCCAAAAGCGAGGCGGACCAGTGGTTCAGGACGGTCTGGCCGGCGAAGGACAGGAAGATCCCCAGGCAGAACACCTGAAGCGACTGCCGCCCGCACAGGATCACCGGGGCCAGGGCCGGCCAGCGCAGCCACGCGCTGTCGAACCGCGCGATCTGAAGGACGACGTAGGCCAGCGCGCAGAAATGCGCCAGCCGCAGCAGGTCGAGGTCGGTCTTGCTGATCGGGTAGAGGATTTCCGCCAGCCACACCGGCATCAGCGCGGCCATCGGCGCGATCTGCCAGGAGAGGACCAGCAGAAGCGAGGCGAGGAGGTAGCCTCCCGCCACCCACAGAAGGACGGGCTGCCGCCGCGTCAGCGCCGCCGCCACGCCGGGCAGCCGCTGCATGGTGGCGCCCAGCACGAACAGAAGCTGCCAGGCGAAAGGGTTGAAGAACCAGACGCCGCCGTCCGGATAGGTCGGCAGGTTCCAGCGGAAACCCCGCGCCGCCGCGTAGAGCGCCACCGACCCGGCCAGCAGCGCCAGCGGCCGGCGCCGCAGCACCGGCAGCAGCAGCGGAAAGGACAGGAGCAGCACGATGTAGAGCGGCAGGATGTCCAGGTTCGCCGGGCGGAACTTCAGCGCCAGCGCCTGCACCAGGGACACCGCGGGATCGGCGAAGAAACCGGCGATGCCCATTTCCTCGGTGAACAGCGGGTTGTCGAAAACCCGCGCGGTGTAGGCGACCTGCGCCGTGAAGGCGATGAACAGGAACAGATAGGCGATGTAGAGCGTCCAGCAGCGGTGCAGCACCTTCGCCGCGGCGAACCGCCACCCGCTCCGGTCCAGGATACGGGAATAGACCAGCGCCGACGTGTAGCCGGAAATGAAGACGAACACCTCGGTCGCGTCGCTGAGACCGAAATTGCGCATCGTCACCCAGGCGATCTGGTTGCCCGGAATGTGATCGACGAAAATGAACCACAGGGCCAGCCCGCGAAAGAAATCCAACCGAAGATCGCGCATCCCGCCCGACGCCACCGCCCTGTTCCGCTCTGGTTTCCCGTGCGGGGCAACGTGGCACGGCGCCCCCGTCTTGGCAATCGGCTCGGCTGGAAGCGTGCGGCATGGGCCGGGCTGGCTGGGGCAAGCACCTGCGGCGTCTCCGGCTTTGGAAAGCGGATCATTCGCTCTATGATCGCATCGGCGTGACATGAGTCCCGTCACGGGCAGCGTCACCGGATGATCCACTGATGAGCACGATTGGGACTGTCGTCATTCCATGCTACGGAATGGCAAGCATGGTGGAGCGCGCCCTGGACAGCGTCGCAGCGGCCATAGCCTTCCATCGGCACGTCCCTTTCGCCCGCCAAGGGGATATCCGCATCGTCGTCGTGGACGATGCCTCTCCGGACGATAGCGCCGACCGGGCGATCCTATGGGGGCGCAGGCACCGGGAGTTCGAAGTCCTCGCAATCCGCAGCACGAGAAACCGCGGGGCCGGGGCGGCGCGGAACATCGGGGCTGGCGTGGCGGAAGGCGAGTACCTATGGTTTCTCGACGCCGACGACGAGTTGCTTCCACCCCACTTCGCCGCAGGGATTGTCACCCTCGACAATGCGCCAAGCGTGGGTGCCTTTTGCTCTCAGATTGAAGTGGCAGCCGATATCCACCCTGAGTGGAAACCGGCAATCGGGAACTCCTCCGTTTTCAATCTGTGCATTCGGCGAGCATGCCACGAGTACATCGGTGGCTTTCCTGAAACGGAATGTTTCCGTCTTGGCTTTGAGGATATCGCCTACAGGCTGTTTCTATCGGCGGCGTTCAAACTCATGAAATCGGACATCGCGACTGTCCGTTATATCTGGCGACCGGGCAACGCCCTCGACCGCCAGTTGCAGAAGCTCCGAAGACCGTTCGGTGACCGCAGCCTTTTCGGCGAGGATAGAGCGCCGGAAGAAGTCTCTGCATACATCGCCTCCGTTTTGCGCAGCCTGCCGCAGCGGACCGATGAATTGCCTCATGGGCCGCCACGGCGAAGACCGGTGGATGCGCGGGACGAGTGGGCGTCGTTCGCTGGCGCGCGGTTTTTCGACCAGTACGTCGTCAGGGCTTGAGAAACAGGTCAGCCTCCGCTTCCCGCCGGCTCATACCGGCGGTGCTTGAATGGGGCACGGATGCCGATGCTCTGCGCGAGATGATCGGCTTCGCCGCCGAGCGCCTGATGGAGCCGGACGTCCAGGCGCTGTGCCGCGATACCCGCGGGGCGCAATGGGTCGAGGTAGCGGTTGATAAGAACCGCGCCAACGGATGAGTTTCGGGAATATTTCGGACGAATTATCTTACGCTATTGATATAGCAATGATTTTTATGCCCGCGTATATGGAATCTATACGCGCGGAGCGTCCCGCCCCATCTCGAATCCATATGCGTTTCCGGCCCATCGTCGGCAGGCCGGACAGGGATCCCGCTCCCCGATCATCGGCGAGGGGCCTGTCCGCGCCCTTGGGAGACCAACCATGCTCGACATTCTCGTCCTGGCGCTCACCGCCGGATTCTTCATCGGGTCGATCGCCTACGTCCACGCCTGCGACCGGTTGTGAGGAGGCACCCATGTTCCTCGACTACACGCTGGCCGGCCTCGTGATCGCCGGCCTTCTGGCGTACCTCGTCTACGCCCTGATCCGTCCCGAACGGTTCTGAGGACACCCCCATGACCGTCAACGGCTGGATTCAAATCCTGGTCTTCATCGCCCTCGTGGCCGCCGTGGCGCGGCCGTTGGGCGGTTTCATGACCGGCGTCTTCAACGGCGACCGCAACGCCCTGTCCCCGGTGCTCGGCCCCGTCGAGCGTGGCCTCTACCGCATCGCCGGCGTGGACGCCAAGGCGGAGCAGCACTGGGTGAGCTACGCCGTGTCCATGCTGCTGTTCAGCGTGGCCGGCCTGTCGCTGCTCTACCTGATGCAGCGCCTTCAGGGCGTCCTGCCGTTCAACCCGCAGGGGATGACGGCGGTCCCCGCCGATCTGGCCTTCAACACCGCCGCCAGCTTCGCCACCAACACGAACTGGCAGAATTACGGCGGCGAAAGCACGATGAGCCATTTCGTGCAGATGGCCGGGCTGACGGTGCAGAACTTCGTCTCGGCGGCGACCGGCATCGCGCTCGCGGTGGCTCTGGTGCGCGGCTTCGCCCGCAGTTCGGCCCGCACGGTGGGCAATTTCTGGGTCGACCTGACCCGCGCCACGCTCTACGTCCTGCTGCCGCTCTGCGCCGTCTGCGCGCTGTTCCTGGTGTGGCAGGGCGTGCCGCAGACGCTCGCCGGGGCGGTGGACGCCACCACGCTGGAAGGGGCGCGGCAGACCATCGCCCTCGGCCCCGTCGCCTCGCAGGAGGCGGTCAAGATGCTGGGCACCAACGGCGGCGGCTTCTTCAACGCCAACTCCGCCCACCCCTTCGAGAATCCGAACGCCGTCACCAACCTCGTCCAGATGCTGTCGATCTTCGCGATCGGCGCGGCGCTGACCAACCTGTTCGGGCGCATGGTCGGCGACGAGCGGCAGGGCTGGGCGCTCCTCGCCGCCATGGGCCTGCTGTTCGTCATCGGCGTGGCCGTGGCCTATTGGGCCGAGGCCCAGGGCAACCCGGCCTTCGCCGCCTTCGGCATCGACGGATCGGCGGGCAACATGGAGGGCAAGGAGACCCGCTTCGGCGTCGCCATGAGCGCGCTCTTCGCCGTGGTCACCACGGCGGCCTCCTGCGGCGCGGTCAACGCCATGCACGACAGCTTCATGCCGCTGGGCGGCATGGTGCCGATGGTCAACATGATGCTGGGCGAGATCATCGTCGGCGGCGTCGGGGCCGGGCTCTACGGCATGCTGCTGTTCGCCATCGTCGCGCTTTTCGTCGCCGGGCTCATGGTCGGGCGCACGCCGGAGTATCTCGGCAAGAAGCTGGAGGCGAAGGAGGTCAAGATGACCATGCTCGCCGTGCTGTGCCTGCCGCTGATGATGCTGGGCGGGACCGCCTTCGCGGTGGTTCTGGACACCGGCACCGCCTCCATGGCCAACGCCGGGCCGCACGGCTTCTCCGAGGCGCTCTACGCCTACGTCTCCGCGGCGGCCAACAACGGCAGCGCCTTCGGCGGGCTGACCGGCAACACGCTCTGGTACAACCTGACGCTCGCCGCCGCCATGCTGGTGGGCCGCTTCCTGGTCATCGTGCCGATGCTGGCCATCGCCGGGTCCCTGGCGGCCAAGACGCGCGCGCCGGCGTCCGCCGGCACCTTCCCCACCCACGACGGGCTGTTCGTCGGGCTGCTGGCCGGCGTCATCCTGATTGTCGGCGGCCTGACCTTCTTCCCGGCCCTCGCCCTCGGCCCCATCGTCGAGCATCTCGCGATGAACGCCGGCACCCTCTTCTGATCGGGACCCTTCCCATGGACGCCAAAAGCAAGAATCTCGGCCGGTCGCAGGCGAGCGCGCTTCTCGACCCGGCCATCCTCGGCCCGGCGGTGGGCCAGTCCTTCCGCAAGCTCGACCCGCGCCTGATGGCGCGCAACCCGGTGATGTTCTGCGTCGAGGTGGTCGCCGTCCTGACCACCGTCCTGCTGCTGCGCGACGTGGCGGCGGGACGGGGCGGCGCCGGGTTCGGCATCCAGATCGTCCTGTGGCTGTGGTTCACGCTGCTGTTCGCCAACTTCGCCGAAGCGGTGGCGGAAGGGCGCGGCAAGGCCCAGGCGGCCAGCCTGCGCAAAACCAAGACCGAAACCAGCGCCCGGCTGCTCGGCCCCGACGGCGCGATCGCGCAGCTCGTCCCCGCCACCCGCCTGAAGCCGGGCGACCTCGTGCTGGTGCAGGCCGGCGACCTCATCCCCTCCGACGGCGAGGTGGTGGAGGGCGTGGCCAGCGTCAACGAGGCGGCGATCACCGGCGAATCCGCTCCGGTCATCCGGGAATCCGGCGGCGACCGCTCCGCGGTGACCGGCGGCACTCAGGTGATCTCCGACTGGATCAAGGTGCGCATCACCGCGGCCCAGGGAAACACCTTCCTCGACCGCATGATCGGGCTGGTGGAGGGCGCGCAACGGCAGAAGACGCCCAACGAGATCGCGCTGAACATCCTGCTGGCCGGCATGACGATCATTTTCGTCATCGCCGTGGCGACCATCCCCAGCTTCGCCGCCTACGCCGGCGGTTCGGTGAGCGTGCTGGTGCTGGTGGCGCTGTTCGTCACGCTGATCCCCACCACCATCGGGGCGCTGCTGTCGGCCATCGGCATCGCCGGCATGGACCGCCTGGTGCGCTTCAACGTGCTGGCCATGTCGGGCCGGGCGGTGGAGGCGGCGGGAGACGTGGACACGCTGCTGCTCGACAAGACCGGCACCATCACGCTCGGCAACCGTCAGGCGGCGGAGTTCCTGCCCGTCGCCGGCGTGTCCGACCGCGATCTGGCCGACGCCGCCCAGCTCGCCTCGCTGGCCGACGAGACGCCGGAGGGCCGCTCCATCGTGGTGCTCGCCAAGGAGAAGTACGGCATCCGCGCCCGCGACATGGCCGGGCTGCACGCCCAGTTCGTGCCCTTCACCGCCCAGACCCGGCTGAGCGGCATCGACAGCGACGGCGTGTCGATCCGCAAGGGGGCGGTGGACGCGGTGCTGGCCCATGCGCGGACCTTCGGGCACGACACGGCCCCCCAGGGCAACACGGTCACCGCGCTGCGCCCCGACCCGGCGGCGGACGCCGCGGCGCGGGAGGTGCAGGCCATCGCGGAGCGCGTCGCCAAGTCCGGCGGCACGCCGCTGGCCGTCGTCCGCGACGGGCGGCTGCTGGGGGTCATCCATCTGAAGGACGTCGTCAAGGGCGGCATCCGGGAACGCTTCGCGGCGCTGCGCCAGATGGGCATCAAGACGGTGATGATCACCGGCGACAACCCGATGACCGCCGCCGCCATCGCCGCGGAGGCCGGTGTGGACGACTTCCTGGCCCAGGCCACGCCGGAGGCCAAGCTCCAGCTCATCCGCGACGAGCAGGCCCGGGGCAAGCTGGTCGCCATGTGCGGCGACGGCACCAACGACGCCCCGGCGCTGGCCCAGGCCGATGTCGGCGTGGCGATGAACAGCGGCACCGTCGCCGCCCGCGAGGCCGGCAACATGGTGGACCTGGACAGCGACCCGACCAAGCTGATCGAGATCGTCGAGATCGGCAAGCAACTGCTGATGACCCGCGGCGCGCTGACCACCTTCTCCATCGCCAACGACGTGGCGAAGTATTTCGCCATCATCCCCGCCATGTTCCTGGCCTTCTACCCGCAATTGGGCGCGCTGAACGTGATGAACCTGGCGAGCCCGGAAAGCGCCATCCTGTCGGCGATCATCTTCAACGCCCTGGTCATCGTGGCGCTGATCCCGCTGGCGCTGAGGGGGGTGCGCTACCGCGCGGTCGGGGCCGCCGCGCTGCTGCGCCGCAACCTGATGATCTACGGGCTGGGCGGCCTGATCGTCCCCTTCGCGGGCATCAAGGCGATCGACATGGCCGTCACCGCCATCGGTCTCGTTTGAAGGCGGTCTCGTTTGAAGGCGGCCTCGTTTGAAGGCGGCCTCGTTTGAAAACGTGAGGGAAACCGACATCATGCTGAAGGAACTGCGTCCCGCGCTGGTCATGACCGCCGCCCTGACGGTCCTCACCGGCCTCGCCTACCCCCTGGCCGTCACCGGCATCGCCCAGGCCGTCTTCCCCCATCAGGCCAACGGCAGCCTGATCGGGCGCGGCGGCACCGTGATCGGATCGGAGCTGATCGGCCAGCCCTTCACCGGCGAGCGCTACTTCCAGCCGCGCCCGTCGGCGACCGGCGGCCCCGACCCCGCCGACCCGTCCAAAACGGTGCCACAGCCCTACAACGCCGCGGGTTCCGGCGGCTCCAACCTCGGACCGACGTCCAAGGCCCTGGCCGACCGGGTCCAGGCGGAGGCCGAACGGCTGAAGGCGGAAAATCCCGGCGTGCCGGTTCCGGTGGAGCTGGTGACGGCCTCGGGCAGCGGCCTCGATCCCGACCTGTCGCCGGCTGCCGCCGACTTCCAGGTGCCGCGCGTCGCCAGGGCGCGCGGGATGACGGAGGACGCGGTCCGCCGGCTGATCGCCGCCAACACCGCGCCGCGCGCCCTGGGCTTCCTCGGCGAACCGGCGGTCAACGTCCTGAAGCTCAACCTCGCCCTGGACGAGGCCACCGGCAACTAGGAGGCGGCGGGGCGGCGCCGGAACGAACCACCCCATGCGGAACGCCGCCCATTGTGCTATGACCGCGCCCGGCCGGATCCGTTCCGCGGCACCACGCCGCTGCCGGCCATGCGAAAGGCCCGTGATGGCGACAATCGAAGAAGCGCTGGACATCGCGATTGATCACCATGTCTCGGGCCGCCTGGCCGAAGCCGAGACCCTTTACGGCCGCATTCTGGAGGCCGATCCGCGGAACGCTCCGGCCCTGCATCTGGCCGGCGTGCTGGCCTGCCAGACGAACCGCCTGGACACCGCGCTGGACCGGCTGGACCTCGCGGTCCGGGTGGCTCCCGGCACCGCCGCCTACCGCGTCGACCACGCCAAGGCGCTGATCGCCGCGGAGCGGTGGGCGGCGGCGGCGGCGGCGGTGCGGCCCGCCCTGCTGGCGCTGGTCCCCGACGCCGCTGAACCCTGGTACTTCCTGGCCCTGGCCGAGCATCACGCCGGCGGCACGGATGCCGCCATCGCGGCGCTGGAACATGCCTGCGCCCTGGCTCCCGAACGGGGCGACATGAGCGGGCGGCTCGCCCTGCTCTACCACCGGCGCGGGCAGGGGCACCTGCGGCAGTCCCGCCCCGCCCCGGCCCTGGCGGACTTCCGGCGCGCCTCCGCGCTGCTTCCGGAGGATGCCGAGCTGCGCTTCCTGCTCGCCACCGCGCTGCTGGATTCCAACCGCTTCGACGAGGCCGCCGCCATGTACCGCCGGGCGCTGAGCCTCGCCCCGGCGGAGGGTTTCATCTTGCACAATCTGGGCATCGCCCTGACCCGGGGCGGCCATACGGACGAGGCGCCGGCCATCCTCCGCCGTGCCGCCCGCCTGGACCCCGGCCACATCGCCGTACGCGATGCCCTGGTTCATCTGCTGGAGCCGCGGGACCCGGTGGAAGCGGCCTTGTGGTCCAACGAATCCCTGGCCCTGAAGCAGGCGCGGAGCACCGCCGAGACCCCGCCTCCGCCCGGCACGCCCCTGCGCATCCCCGATGGCCGTACCCGCAACGTCGTCGCCTTCAGCCTGTGGGGGGCGCGTGAAGTCTACGGCCAGGGCGCGCTCGCCAACGCCAAGGCGGTGCCGGAGGTCCTTCCCGGCTGGACCTGCCGGTTCTATCACGACGATTCCGTCCCCAGGCCGCTGCTGGCGGAACTGGCCCGGCTCGGCGCCGAGACAGTCGAAATGCCCGCCGGCAGCGGGACGTCGCACGGGCCGTTCTGGCGTTTCCTCGTCTCGGACGACCCCTCCGTCGCCCGTTTCCTGTGCCGCGACTGCGACTCCCGCCCGTCCGCGCGGGAGAAGGCCGCGGTGGACGCCTGGATCGCGTCCGGCCTGCCCTTCCACGTCATGCGCGACCATGTCCTGCACACCGACCTGATCCTGGCCGGGATGTGGGGCGGGATGGCCGGCCTGCTGCCGCCGCTGGCCTCGGCCATCGACGCCGCCGCCGACCGGGAGGCCGACCGCCGGCAGGACCGGAGCTTCCTGGCGGAATGGGTGTGGCCGCGCATCCGGGGCCGCGCGCTGATCCATGACAGCGTCCATCCGGGCGCGGGCCAGCCCTTCCCGCCGGCCCCGGACGACCCCCTGTCGCCGCATGTCGGGGCCAAGGTGCCGCAACCGCGGACGGCGGGCGGCGGCGCGGCGGCCGGGCTGCCGGACTACCCGCCGGAGGTCGTCTTCCTGCCCGCCGGACCCGGACGCCCGGCGCTGGCCGAACGGCCCGGCCGGCACGGGCTGATGCGCTTCTTCCCCAAGGACGCCTATATCGGGCGCTCCCTCGCGCTCTACGGCGAATATTCGGACGCGGAGCATCGCCTCGCCGCGATGCTGGTGGGGGCCGGCGACGTGGTGGTCGAGGCCGGGTCCAACATCGGAGCCCACACCGTTCCGCTGGCCCGCACGGTCGGCCCCTCCGGGCTGGTCCACGCCTTCGAACCGCAGCGCGCGGTGCATGAGCTGCTGGCCCACAACCTCGCCGCCAACGGGCTCGGCAACGTCGTCCTCCACCGGGCAGCGGTGGGCAACGCACCCGGTCAGGTCACCGTCCCGGTCCCCGATTATGGCCGGGCCGGCAACTTCGGCGCCGTCAGCATGGGCGCCCTCATCGGTGATGGTGCCGTCACCGGTGAAACGGTCGCGGTCGAGACGGTCGACGGCCTCGGCCTGGACCGGCTGGGCCTGCTGAAGGCCGACGTCGAGGGCATGGAGGCGCTGGTGGTCGAGGGCGCCGCCCGCAGCATCGCCCGCTTCCGCCCGGCCCTGTATCTGGAGAACGACCGGGAGGAGCATTCCGCCGAACTGATCGCCATGCTCCAGGGCCTCGGCTACCGGCTGTGGTGGCACGTCGTGCCGATCTACGACCCGGCCAACTTCGCCGGCAACGCCTACGACGCCTTCCCCGGCGTGATTTCACTGAATCTGCTGGGCCTGCCGGAGGGACGCCCCAACCCCTTGCCGAATCTGCCGCCGGTCACCGGGCCCGGCCAATCCTGGCGCGAGATTCCCTGGGTCTTCTGACCTTTGGCTGTTCCTTCGGCCAGGCTTCCTGCCCACGCACCGGGCACCATGGCCAAGGCCAGGGCAGCGATGAAATTTCAGGCAATTCAGGCGGGCAATCTGCCCGGCTTCGCGCCACCCCCGAACGGCGCCCTTCGAACGAACACCAGGGTATGCGGGGTTCCGGGGCCGGACCGTCCTTGAAACCGCCGTTCTGGCACGCGGGTTGCTCTTCCCCTGTCCTGCGCCGCACCACCGGGGTTTCCCGCCGGTGCGCCTTCACAGGATACGCCCCATGGCCGCACTCCAATCCGCCCTTCCGCACCGCCACGCGGCACCGCAGCCCGTCACGGAGGCTTCCGCAGCGCCCGCGGGCGTCGCGGTGACGCTGGACGGCATCACCCACCGCTTCGGCGCCTCCACCGCCGTGGACAACGTGACGCTGGAGATCAAGGCGGGCGAGCTGGTGGCCCTGCTGGGGCCGTCCGGTTGCGGCAAAACCACCCTGCTGCGCATCCTGGCCGGCTTTCAGACGCAGACTCTGGGCCGCGTCGTCATCGGCGACCGGGTGGTGGACAGCCTGCCGCCCGCCGGGCGCGGCGTCGGCATCGTGTTCCAGAACTACGCCCTGTTCCCGCACATGACCGTGGCGCAGAACGTCGCCTACGGGCTGGAGGCGCGGGGCGCCGCCAAGGACGCGGTGCGTGCGCGGGTGGAGGCGATGCTGGCCCTGGTGAAGCTGGACGCCATGCGCGACCGCTTCCCCAAGCAACTGTCCGGCGGGCAGCAGCAGCGCGTGGCGCTGGCCCGCGCGCTGGCGATCCGGCCAAGCATCCTGCTGCTGGACGAGCCCTTCGCCGCGCTCGACAAGAATCTGCGGCTGGACATGCAGATCGAAATCAAGCAGCTCCAGCGCCGCTTCGGCATCACCACCATCATGGTCACCCACGACCAGGAGGAGGCGCTGAGCATGGCCGACCGCATCGCCGTGCTGAGCCGCGGCAGGCTGGAGCAGTTCGGCACGCCGGAGGATGTCTACGACCGCCCCGCCACCCTGTTCGTCAACGGCTTCGTCGGCAGCGCCAACCAGTTGAAGGGCCGCGTCCTGCGGGTCTCCGGCGGCGTGGCCGAGGTGGCGCTGGAGGCCGGCACCCTGCTCTCCGCCGTCACCCCCGACGCCGGTCTGGCCGTGGGCGACCCCGCCATCCTCTGCGTGCGCCCGGAGAACCTGCGGCTCGCCACCGAGGCGGCGCCCCAGCAGATCGCCGGCACCGTGGAACTCGCCCTGCCGCTCGGCCCCGTGGTCGTCTACGAGGTGCGCACCCCCGACGGCGGGCAGGTGAAGGTGACCGAGCCGCGCGTGGCCGGCGCCGCGCTGCGCGCGCCCGGCACGCCGGTGCGGCTGCACCCCGTTTCCCCCCAGACCTGCCGCGCCTTCCCCGTTTCCGCGGGCGCCTGAATCCTCATCCTCTCTCCTCCCTGGAGTTTCCGCCGATGACCCTTGACCGCCGCCAGATCCTCGCCGCCGGCCTCACGCTCGGCGCCATGTCCCTGTTCCCCGGCATGAGCTGGGCGCAGGCGCGCAAGCTGGTGTTCGCCACCTTCACCGGAAGCTGGGAGGAAGCCCACCGCGAGGTGATCGTCCCGCATTTCCGCAAGGCCACGGGCAACGCCGACATCGCGCTGGACCCGATGCTGTCGGTGGACATGATCGCCAAGGTGTCCGCCGCCAAGGCCAACCCGCCGATCGACGTCATGCTGATGGACCCCGGCCCGCGCCTGACCGTGATCGGCCAGGATCTGGCCGCTCCCTTCCCCGTGGACGGCAGCAAGAACTACAAGGACCTGCTGCCGGTGGCCCAGCTTCCCGAAGGCCCAGGCATCTTCTTCCAGGCGGTCGGCATCACCTACAACCCGGAGCGGGTCAAGACCCCGCCGACGAGCTGGGACGACCTGTGGAAGCCGGAATACAAGGGCCGGGTCGGCATCACCAACATGAACTCCACGCTCGGCACCGCTTTCATGGTGGAGCTGGCGAAGACCCGCGGCGGCAGCGAGAACGACATCGAGCCGGCCTTCGCCGCCCTGAAGGAGCTTCAGCCGAACCTGGGCGGCGTGGCGCCAAACCCCGGCGCGCTCGCCACCCTGTTCCAGCAGGGGCAGATCGACATTTCGCCGGGCAACTTCAACGCCATCCAGATCCTGCGCGCCCGCGGCGTGCCGGTGGAGTTCGCCAAGCCGAAGACCGGCACCATCGCCTTCCTGACCACGGCCCACATCACCAAAAACTCCCCCAACGCCGCCCTGGCCGCCGCGCTGATCGAGTCCGCCATGGCGCCGGAGGTGCAGACCAAACTGATGCAGGCGCCCTTCTACGTCATCCCGACCAACTCGAAGGTGCAGATGGACGGCGACATTGCCCGCATGATCGCCAAGGACCAGGAGGAGCTGAAGGCGTCCTTCGTGTTCCACGACTGGTCGGTCATCAACAAGAACCGCGCCGCCTGGATCGAGCGGTTCAACAAGGAGATCAAGGTGTAAGGGCGGGAAACGGGCCCCCACCCAACCCTCCCCCGCTGACGCAGGGGAGGGCTTTTCTCCTCCCGCGCAGGACACCCCGCCCATGACCGCCGCCGCCATCACCGCCGGACTTGCCGGACCCGCGACCGCCGCCCGGACCCGCATCGGGCGGGAATGGACGCTGGCGCTGCCGCTGGCCGCCTTCTTCGCGGTGTTCTTCGTGACGCCGCTTCTGCTGCTGGTCGCCGTCAGTCTGTTCGCCGACGCGGAGATGACGCGGTTCGGACTGGACCAGTACGTCCGCTTCTTCGGCGACGCCTTCAACCTCGCGGTGCTCGGCAGCACGCTCTATCTCGGCGTCAAGGTCACGGCGCTGACCCTGCTGTTCGGCTACCCGCTGGCCTGGCTCTACACCCGCAGCGGGCCGCGGATGCAGTCGGCGCTGATCCTGGTGATCATCCTGCCGCTGCTGACCTCGGTCGTGGTGCGCACCTTCGCCTGGATCGTCATCCTGGGGCGGGACGGCATCGTCAACACCCTGCTGCTGTCGCTGGGGCTGGCGGAGACGCCGCTGCGCCTGCTTTACACCGAAGGCGGGCTGGTGGCGGCGCTGGTTCAGGTGCAGATGCCGCTGATGGTGCTGCCGCTGATCACCACCCTGTCGCGGCTGGACCCGAACCTGCTCGACGCCTCGGCGGCGCTGGGCGCCGGGCCGTGGCGGGGCTTTTGGAAGGTGACTTTGCCGCTGAGCCTGCCGGGAATCGTCGCCGGCTGCCTGCTGACCTACGCCGCGTCGGTCACCGCCTTCATCACCCAGTCGCTGGTGGGCGGCGGGCAGATGCTGTTCATGCCGCAATACATCTATCAACAGACCATCACGCTCCACAACTGGCCCTTCGCCGCCGCCATCTCCATCGTCTTCATGGTGTCGGTGCTGGGTGTGGTGATGCTGTTCAACCTGCTGGGCCGCGCCAGCAAGGGGTACGTCCATGCCTGACATGCAGCGCCCGACTCTGGGAAGCGCCTCCTTCGGACTCGTCATGGGCACGCTCGCCGGCGCGGCGCTGCTGCTGCTGGCGGCGCCGACTCTGGTGGTGCTCGTCACCTCCTTCACCGACGGCTACTCGTTGAAGTTCCCGCCGCCCGCCTACAGCCTGCGCTGGTACGCCTCGCTGATCGATGCGTGGCAGCTTCAGGACGCCGCCCTGGTCAGCCTGAAGCTGGGCGCCGTGGTGACCGCCGTGTCGGTGGTGCTGGGCACCGCCGCCGCACTGGCCATCGGGCGCAGCCGGCGGGCCTGGGCACGTGGGCTGGACGCGCTGTTCATGTCGCCGCTGGTGCTGCCGGCGCTGGCCTTCGGCCTCGCCTCGCTGGTGTTCTTCAGCACGGCGGGGGTGGAGCTGTCCTTCCTGACGCTGGCCGTCGGCCACATCGTGGTCAGCGTCCCCTATGTCCTGCGCACCACGCTGGCGAGCCTCGCCCAGCTCGACCCCGCCCTGCTGGAAAGCTCCGAGAGCCTGGGGGCGGGGCGCTTCTACACCTTCCGCCGGGTGACCCTGCCGACCATCCGCAACGGAATCGGCGCCGGGGCCTTCATCGCCTTCATGTCCAGCTTCGACAACATTCCCGTGTCGCTGTTCATGGCCGATGCCCGCAACGAGGTGCTGCCCATCCGCATGTGGCAGATCCTGGAGAACAGCCTGGATGTCCGTGCCGCCGCGGTGTCCGGCGTGCTGATCGCCGTCACCGTCCTGGCGATGGTGGTGATGGAGCGCGTGGCCGGACTGTCGCGGCAGCTCCGCTGAGACAGGCTTGTCCCTCAGGCGCCGCGGAACAGCGAATAGCCCCAGGGGGTGAATTTCAGCGGCAGGTGGTAGTGCTGCGCCACGTCGGTGACGGTGAAGCGGAACGGCGCCTCCTCCAGGAAGGCCGGCTCCGCCGCCATCGCGCCTTGCGCGCGCAGCCAGGGGCCGATGTGGAACACCGCCTCGTAGACGCCCGCCGTCACGCCCTCGCCCCGAACCACCGGATGGTCGAGTGCACCATTGGCACACAAACGGCTTTCCGCTAGCCTGTCCCGCAGTCCGTCCCGCAAAGCGAACAGTTCCACCCGCATCCCCTCGGCGGGCACCCCGCGCGCCACATCCACCGCATGCAACGAAATCCCGCCGCCCATCGGCCCATCCCTTTCCCTGTGGAGCCCCCATGAACGTCTGGTTGCTGCCTCTGGTCGCCATGGCGGCGGTCCAGGCGTTCCTGGCGCTGTGCCTCTTCTCGATTCCGGTGATCGCGCCGCAGGCGGCGCCCGACCTGGGAGTCGATCCCGGGCTGCTCGGGCTTTATACCGCGGTCGTCTTCACCGCCGCCATCCCGGCGTCGCTGGGGGCGGGCGGGCTGATCCGGCGCTGGGGCGCGGTGCGCACCTGCCAGGCATGCCTGCTGGCCGCCGTCGCCGCCGCGCTGCTGTCGGGCACCGCCGTGCCCGCCGCCTTCCTGCTGGGCGCGCTGGCCCTGGGCTTCGCCTTCGGTCCGGAGACGCCGGCCAGCACGCAGCTTCTCGCCCGCCTGACCCCGCCCGCCCGGCGCCCGCTGGTCTTCTCCCTGCGCCAGACCGGCAACCAGTATGGCGGCATGGCGGCGGGCGTCGCGGTGCCGCTCCTCGCCCTGTCCTTCGGCTGGCAGGCGAGCCTGCTGGCCGTGGCCGCCCTCACCGCCGCTTTGGCGCTGCTGCTGGAGCCGCTGGCCCGCCGCCACGACGGCGACGACCGGACCGCCCCCCGCCCGGCCGGACGCGGCGGGCTGAAACCCGCGCTCGATCTGGTCACCGGAGAGCCGGCGCTGCGGCGTCTCGCCATCGCGGTCTGCGCCTTCTCCGCCATGCAGCTCTGCCTGAACGGATTTCTGGTCAGCTTCGCGGTCACCGGCCTGGGCTGGAGCCTGCCGCTGGCGGGGACGGCGCTGGCGGTGGCGCAGGGGGCCGGGCTGGCCGGGCGCATCGGCTGGGGCCTCGTGGCGACCCGCTGGGCACCGCCCCGCGCGATCCTGGCCGGGCTGGGCATCGCCATGAGCGGGAGCGCCGCCTTGATCGCCCTCGCCTCCCCCGGCTGGCCGGTGCCCGCCGTTCTTGCGGTCTGCGCCGCCTTCGGCCTGTCGGCCAGCGGCTGGAACGGCCTGTTCGTGACGGAGGTCGCCCGCCTCGCCCCGCCGGGCCGGGCGGGAGAGGCGACGGGCGGCATGCTCGCCATCGCCTATGCCGGGCTGGTCGCCGGGCCGGCCCTGTTCAGCCTTCTGGTCGCCGGAGGCTTCGGCTACCCCGCCGGCTATCTGACCATGGCCGCCGCCACGCTGGCCGGCGCCGGCGCCCTGGTCATCCCTCTTCCTCCGGCCCTTCCCCCGGAACATGCGCCTGCCGCCGAGGACACCCCATGCACCTGATGAGCGCCCGCCGCATCGCCGAACAGGTCGCCACCCGCAAGGTGAGCGCCGCCGCCCTTTACGGCGACCTGCTGGAACGGATCGCGGCGGAAAATCCGCGGCTGAACGCCATCGTCCATCTCGACCCGGACGCCGGGCTTGCGGAGGCGCGGGCCGCCGACGAGCGCGCCGCGCGGGGGGAGGCGCTTCCCCTGCTGGGCGTGCCCTTCACCGTGAAGGACAACATCTGGGTGCGCGGCCAGCCGGTCCGCCAGGGATCGCGGCTGTTCCAGGACTTCGTGGCGCCGGAGGACGCGGTGGCGGTGGCCCGGCTGCGCGCCGCGGGGGCCGTCTTCGCAGGTATCACCAACTGTTCCGAATTCGCCTGCAAGGGGGTGACGACGAACCTCCTGCACGGCCCGACCCGCAACCCCTGGGATGTGACTCTGACCCCCGGCGGCTCGTCCGGCGGGGCGGCCAGCGCGGTGGCGGCGGGGCTGGCGCCGCTGGCCCTGTGCACGGACGGCGGCGGCTCCACCCGCCGGCCCGCGGCCCATGTGGGAGTGGTCGGCATGAAGCCGTCCGCCGGGGTCGTCCCCCACCCCATCGGCTTCGCGGAGCCGGTGTTCGGCAATTCGGTGATCGGCCAGATGGCCCGCTCCGTCGCCGACGTGGCCCTGATGCTGGACGTGCTGGCCGGTCCGGACCCGCGCGACCCGCAGTCGGTGGCCGTGTCCGGTCCGTTCGTCGATGCCACGGCCAACCCCGACCCGGCGGGCCTGCGCATCGCCTACAGCCCCCGGCTGGGTCTGGGCGCGCCGGTGGACCCGGAGGTCGCCGCCTGCGTGGAACGCGCCGTCCACCGCCTCGCCGATGCCGGCGCCATCGTGGAGGAGGCCGACCCCGTCTGGCCCGAGGGGGCCGGAGAAAGCGGCCTGATGCCCCTCCAGTTCGCCGGCCTCGCCGCGCTCCATGGCGAGCGCTACCGCGCGCGGCCCGATCTCTTCGACCCCGACATCGCCCAGCAGATCGAAGCCGGCCTGCGCACCAGCGGGGCGGAGGTCGCCCGTGCCCTGCACCTGCGGGAGGAGGCGTACCGTGCGCTGGCCGCCCTCTTCACGCGCCACGACCTGCTGGTCTGCCCGACGACCCCGGTCACCGCCTGGCCGTTCGACCGGCTCGGCCCCGCCACCATCGAGGGCCGTTCGGTGACGCCGCGCGGCCACGCGGTCTTCACACCGCTGTTCAATCACTGCTACGCGCCCGCCTGCTCGGTCCCTTGCGGGGTTGCCGGAAGCGGCGGGCTTCCCGTCGGGCTCCAGATCGCCGGCCCGCGCCTGTCCGACGCGGCGGTGCTGCGGCTCGCCGCCGTGGTGGAAGCCACCTGTGGTTACGCAGCACCCATACTGCAACAGTTTTCTTGAAGAGAAAGCGGGTCGGCGATCGGGATAGAACGGACAGCCTGTTTCGCTTGCCATCGTATTCTGGCAATCTTCGCCCGCGAAGCTACCGAATAAGGAGCAAAGGGTGAAGACCAACGAGCCGGACCAGCGGCCTGGATGGTCAGCGCGTCGGTTGTCGATTTTTTTCCTTCTGGTTGCATTACCGCTGATCGCTTTCGAGGCACACAACATCCTTGAATTGCGAAAGTCCCGGGAAGCGGAAATCCGTCAGGATTCGATGCAGCTTCTGGACCAGGTCGAATCCGAACAGCAGCGCATCGCTGACGATATTGAACACGTTTTGGTTGCTCTTACCGAAATGGGGATCGGGCGGCTTTCCCCATCGGACTGCCAGGACACGCTCGCCCGGATCAAGGCGAAGTTCCCCCCCTATCTGGCGGTGAGCGTCAGCGACCGGACCGGCACCATCTGGTGCTCCACCCGACCGCAGGCCCGCGGCCTGTCGGTCGCCGACCGCTCCTATTGGCAGGAGGCGCTGACCTCCGGGGAGCCGACCAACGGAGCCACCCTGACGTCCCGCACCACCGGGCGTCCCTCGATCCCGTTCGCCCTGGCCTACCGGGACGAGGGGGGTGTTCCGGCGGGGGTGACGGCGGTGCTGCTCGACACCGCATGGCTGAACCTGTTCCTCAGCGAGAAGAGCCTGCCCCTGGACGCGGAGGTGCTGATCGCCGACCGCTCCGGCATCGTCCTGGCGCACCAGCCCGAGTTTCCGGAGATCGTCGGCAACCTGCTGCCCGCGCCCTACCGGCAATTGCTGGACCGGGGCGAACGGCGGGTGGTCGAGGTGGTGGGGCCGGATGGCCGGATGCGGGTCACCGCGGTGTCGCCGCTGGCCGCCGGCGTCCCCAACCTGTATCTCCACGTCAGCCTGGACAAGGACCGGGCCATGCAGCCCGTCAACGCGGCGGCGCGGCGCACGCTCGTCATCTTCGGAGGGCTCCTCCTGTGCGCCGGGCTGACCGCGGGCTGGAGCCTGTGGCGCTTCCTGCGCGCCCACGAGCTGGCCCGCAGCAACGCGCTGCGCATGGCGGCGGTGCTCGGCAGCACGGTGGACGGCGTGATCGAACTGGACCGCGACTGGCGCTTCACCTGCCTGAACGACAAGGCGGTCGCCCTGATCGCCCAGGGCCGCGACCTGCGCGGGCAGTCGCTGTGGGACGCCTTTCCGGAGCTGAAGGACACGCCGCTGTGGCACAAGGCGCACCAGGCGATGGCCGAGCAGACGCCGACCGACGCCGAATTCCAGGGGGCGCGCACCGGTCGCTGGTTCTGGATGCGGGCCTTTCCCAAGGCGGACGGGCTGTCGGTCTACCTGCTGGACATCACCCGGCGCCGCCGGGCCGAGGACGATCTGCGCAAGAGCAAGGACCGGCTGAGCTTCGCCCTGGAATCCGCGCTCGCCGGCACCTTCGACTGGGATCTGAAAAGCGGTCAGGGGCACTGGTCGGAGGAAACCCACCGCATCTTCGGCCTCGACCCCGCCGTGCACGAGACGACCGGCGAGGTCTGGCGCTCGGTGGTCCATCCCGACGATTTCGACGTCGCCACCCTGAAGGCGCAGTCGGAAATGCTCGCCGAACGGCGGACCCACATCCAGATGGAATACCGGGTCATCCAGCCCGGCGGCGCCATCCGCTGGGTCTCGTCGATGGGGCGCGTCAGCTACGGCCCCGACGGCACGCCGCAGCACTTCAACGGCCTGACCATCGACATCACGGAGCGCAAGACCCTGGAGGAGGCTCTGCGGCGCAGCGAGGAGCGGCTGACCATCGCCCTGGCCGCGGCGGAGGCCGGAATCTGGGATTTCGACCTGCGCGACGGGACGCTGGCCTGGTCGGAGGGCATGTACCGCCTCTACGGCGTCAGCCCCGACAGCTTCACCCCCAACGACGTGACCTTCTACAACTTGGTCCATCCGGCGGACCGGGAGGCGGTGCGCCGCTTCACCACCGACGTGCTGGAGGCCCGGCGTCCCGACTACCGCGGGGAGTTCCGCATCCACCACCCGCGCGACGGCGTCCGCTGGATCA
Organism: Azospirillum isscasi; assembly: GCF_030849505.1. Taxonomy (GTDB): domain Bacteria; phylum Pseudomonadota; class Alphaproteobacteria; order Azospirillales; family Azospirillaceae; genus Azospirillum; species Azospirillum isscasi. The sequence goes on from NZ_JAUJFI010000011.1 coordinate 47,373, forward strand.
TGGTCATCGGGCGCCCGATCTACGACAACGGACGCCCGGTCCGGCTGAGCGGGCTGAACATCGACATCACCGCGCGCAAGGCCATGGAGCAGGCCCTGCGCGACGCCAAGGCCAAGGCGGACGAGGCCAACGTCTCCAAATCGAAATTCCTGGCCGCGGCCAGCCACGACCTGCGCCAGCCGCTGCAATCCGCCCTGCTGTTCGCCGGGGTCCTGCACCGCCACGTCGATCCCGACAAGGGCCGCGGCCCGCTGGCGTCGCTGGAACGCGCGCTGGAAACGCTGAAGAACCTGCTGGACAGCCTGCTGGACGTGTCGCGCCTGGATGCCGGCGTCATCACCCCCCAGATCGCCACGCTGCCCCTGCGCCCCCTGTTGGAGGAGATCGAGGCGGCCTATGCCCCCATCGCCTCCAGCAAGGGCCTGGACTTCACCGTCGTCCAGCCCGCCCCGGATCTGGCCGTGCGCAGCGACCGGCTGCTGCTGGGCCGGATGCTTCGCAACCTTGTGGAGAACGCCATCCGCTACACCGAGGAAGGCCATGTCCGCGTGTTCTGCGAGGCGCCCGACGGCACCGTCCGCATCAGCGTGCAGGACAGCGGCATCGGCATCTCGACGGAGCATCAGGCCAAGGTGTTCGAAGAGTTCCATCAGGTGGGCAACACCGAGCGCGACCGCAGCCAGGGGCTCGGGCTCGGGCTGGCCATCGTGCAGCGGCTGTCGCGGCTGCTGAACCATCCGGTGACGGTCCGCTCCGAACCGGCCAAGGGGTCGGTCTTCTCCATCGAAGCCCAGCGCGCCATCGCAGCGCCGGTCCCCCAGTCCCTTCCCGAGCCTGCCGCCGAGCCCTCCGGCGGGGGGCGGCTGGCCGTGCTGGTCGAGGACGATGTGATCGTCCTGATGGGGCTGCGGACCATCTTCCAGGAATGGGAATACGAGGTGGTCGTCGCCGGTTCCGCGGAACAGGCGCTGGAACGGCTGCGGGACCGGGACCGCCGCCCGGACCTGATCGTCGCCGATTACCGGCTGCGCAACGGCCGGATCGGCACGGACGCCATCGTGCAGATCCGCGCGCTGGTCGGGTCGCCCGTGCCCGCCATCGTCCTGACCGGCGAGATCGGCACAGATTGCGACCGCGACGCGGCGGCGCTCGGGCTGGCCGTGGTGCGCAAGCCGATCACGCCGCGGCAGCTTCAGAGCGCCATCCAGGACCTTCTGGACGAGAATCCGCTGAGCCGGACGGGGGACTGAGTCCCTTCCCAACCGCGAGGACGCCGGAGGCCGCGGCGGACAAAAAACGGACCAGCCTTGACCGGACAGTGACGCTGCCCCATGTTGTGCACTGCAACATAACAATAAGCCCTTTCCCGAGGGGGAGACGCCTTCTCAATCCTTTGAGGAGGTCCCTTATGAACACGCCTTCGATCTTCGCTTCCGCCCTTCCGTCCGAACGCGATATGCAGCTCATCCGCCGCAAGGCCGCGAGAATGCGCGCCGACCATCTCCGGTCCCTCCTGGGCCGGCTGGCCGCGGCGTTGACAGGTCGGACCGACGGCGCGAACCCCCACCGCCTGGACGGCGGACGGGTCGCCGGTTAAGGACCGACGGTCCCGGATTTTTCCCTGACACATCGGCTGTGAAACGCCCCGCGCGCCCATCAGGGGCGGCTGCGGGGCTTGCCCGGCGGTGGTCCGCGACAGCGGCGCCGCGTGGGCCGGTTGTTCTTCGGTTGGAGTTTTACCATGCAGAAACGAGCGGTCGCCCTGGGCGGCTTCGGCGGATTCAACCTGCACGGCGCGGGTGTGCTGGCGGCACTCGACCGCCTGGAGCGGATGCCCGACCTGTTCACGGTGACCTCCGGGCAGATCGTCGTGCTGGCCGCATGGCTGCGCGGCGAGGATGTCCGCCGCCTGCTTCTCGAACAGAAGGGAGCGTCCGGCGGGCTGATCCGGACCTGGCAGACCGCCATGTTCGGACACAAGGGCGTGTTCCGCCCCGTGCTGGACGAGCATGCGCGCCGCTGGCTGGATGTCCCGCTGTCGCCCTCGGCGGTGCTGGAGAGGCTGATGCCGGCCCGGCAATACGCCCCGGTGCGCGACCGCGACACTGTGGCCGAGATCGCCCGGACCCTGAACGAGGCGGAGGTGGGCGTCGTCTTCAACACCTACGATTTCCGGTCCGGCAACGGGTTGCTGCACGGCAACGCCGCCGCCCGCCGCCTGATGGCCGGCGAGGCCGGGCTGGAGGACATCACCGCGGAGGCGGTGGAAAGCGCCCTCTGGCTCTATCTCTACGGCTTCGAGGAGGCTCCCGGCGGGCTGATCGACGGCGCCTATCACCGCAGCATCATCCTGTCGGAACTGCACGGCTTCGACGAGGTGACGGTGGCCGCCCCCTTCCCCGTGTCCTGGATCGGGCCGGTTCCGCGCAACCAGTTGGAGGTGGAGAACTGGAAGATCCGCCAGTGGTTCGCCAACTCCTACAAGGCGGAGGTGGCGCGGCTGCGCCGGGTGATCGAGTTGATGGAGCGCGGCACGCTGAACGACCCGGCCTACCGCATCCGCTCCCTGACCGAGCTGCCGCTGCGCCGCCACTACGGCTACTTCGACTATTTCACCGAGAAGGCGGAGGTGTTCGACGACGCGCTGGCCCAGGCGCTCGACCATTTCGGCGGCCCGGCGCGGGAGCGGCGGCGGGCCGGCTGACGGCGATGGGGGGAGGCCCGGCATGGCCGGAAGCGCGTTTCGCGTGTTCTTCCTTTCATAGCGGGCTTTCACAGCGGGCGAATGTGACGGATCATCGCGCCGGAGGACGGAATGGAGATCGCATGGATGCGCTGAACCCGGCGGCGGAGGCACGCCGTCAGGCCGGACTGGAAATCCAGGCGCTGGCCGAGGATTTCGAACAAAGCGACGAGGCCGCCTTCCGGCGGTTGCGGATCGTCGGCTGGGTGGTGGCGGGGGTGGTGACGCTGGTCCTGCTGGTCCTGCTGACCGCGGGGGCGGACTGGCGCTATCTGCTGGGGTTCTGGGTGGTGATCGTCGGTTTCACCGGGATCGGCTACGCCGTCTCCGTCCACCGCCAGCGGCAGCAGACCGCGCGTCTGCGCGCCCTGGCGACCCGCTGGCTGACCGGCGGAACGGTCCCGCCGGTCTGACGGGAGGGCCGGGTCAGGAGGCGCGGGACCCGCGGCGCTTGCGGCGCTTCTGGAAACGCTGGATGCGTTCGATCACCTCGCCCATCTCGGCTGCCTCCTCGACCTCGCCGAGATGCAGGAGGACGCGGATGTAGGTGTCGATCAGGCCGAGGACGGCCTCCTCGTCGGTCACGCCGCAGGCCGCCTGGCCCAAGGCATCGACGATCAGGGTCCCGCTGTCGGCCAGCGCCTCGGCCACCTCGTTGATGGCCCGGTCGAGGGCGGCGTCGTCCCCGTCCGGCGCTTCCAGCACCGGGTCAAGGATGTCGGGAAAGGAAAGCCGGTCGGCGGGATAGCCAGCCATGGGCGAACTCTCCGAAAAAACAGGGCCGTGAACCGGCCCCCGATGCGCGCGGATGGAAGGTGGGGAGCCCCCTTCTCGTGGTTGGCGGTGGCCTGTGGACAGGATGGCCGCGTCAGGCGGCCATCTGCTCCAGGGTTTCGGCCAGGACGTCCACGTCCTCCGCCTCGGGCAGGCCGGTCCAGGGGATCAGCTCCCGCCCGGTGTTGGCGAGGCGCTTGGGCTCCATATGGCCGATCACCGCCGTGCCCTCCCGCGCAATACGCAGAATGTCGCCGTCCTCCGGGATCAGCGCGCGGTCCACGCCGCAGGCGCGGGCGAGACGGGCGTGGGCCTCCAGATGCTCCATGGTGCCGTGCACCGGCACGGCGAAGCGCGGGCGGATCAGGTCGTACATGCGGATCAGGTCGTCCCGCTTCGGGTGGCCCGACACATGCACCGGCGCGTCGGCGGGGGTGACCACCTCCACACCCTTGGCCTTCAGATGATCCTGCACGTCGGCCAGCGCCTCCTCGTTGCCGGGGATGGCGCGGGCGGAGAAGATCACCGTGTCGCCGCCCTCCAGCCACAGCTCGCGGTGGCCGTCGCGGGCCAGACGGCTGAGCGCCGCCCGCTCCTCGCCCTGGCTGCCGGTGCACAGGAAGACGAGGTTCCGGCGCGGTGTCCAGGAGGCTTCCATGATGGAGATGAACTCCGGGGCCTTGTCCAGATAGCCGCTGGCGCGGGCCGCCTTCTCCATGCGCAGCATCGAGCGGCCGACCAGCACCACCTTGCGGTCGTGGGCCGCCGCGGCCTCCGCCACCGCCTGCATGCGGGCGACGTTGGACGCGAAGCCGGTCACCGCGATGGCGCCCTTGCGCCCGGCGAAGGCGTCCATCAGGCCGGCGCGGGCGTCCGCCTCCGACCCGGTGGTGCCGTCCACGTTGGCGTTGGTGCTGTCGCACATCATCGCCAGCACGCCCCGGTCGCCCAGCCGCTTCAGCGCGTCCAGGTCCATGGTCGGGCCGACCAGCGGGTGCGGGTCGAACTTCCAGTCGCCGGTGTGCAGGACCGTGCCGGCCTTGGTGTGGATCGCCACCGACACCGGCTCGGGGATCGAGTGGGTGACGGTGATGGTCTCGATGCCGAAGGGGCCGATCTCGAAGGCCGCACCCGGCTCGAACACGCGGATGCGGGCATGGCGCAGGCCGCCGGTCTCCTTCAGCCGGTCGCGGATGACGTGCGCGGCGAAGGGGGTGGCGTAGATCGGGCATTCCAGGCCCGGCCACAGATGGTGGATCGCGCCGATGTGATCCTCGTGCGCGTGGGTGACGACCAGCCCGACCACGTCGTCCATCCGCTCCTCGATGAAGGAGGGATCGGCCATCAGGCTGTCGATGCCCGGCGCCTCGTCGCCCATGAAGGCGACGCCGGCGTCCACGATCAGCCATTTCCCGGCATGGCCGTAGAGCGCCATGTTCATGCCGATGCGCGAGCAGCCGCCCAGCGGGATGAACAGGATTTCGTCGTTGCCCGGCACCGGGCCGGGGACCGGCGCGCCCGCCGGGCGGCTCACCCGGGGCCGCTCGAAGGGTTTGACGGGATTCTGGTTCTTCTGGAAACGGGGACCGCCGGACTTGCCGTTGCGGACATCACCAACAATCGTGTTCGGGCGGTTGCCGCCGAGATTGGAGTTCGGGCGGTTGCCGCCCTTGGGCGCCGCGCGGCGGCGCTTGTTGTCAAACGTCATACGTCCTTCTGCTTCACAACATCACGGGCCGGCATTCAACGCTGCCGGGCGGGCGTGCATCGGGTGTCGATGCGGATCTCGGGGGTCTCCCCGGCCTCGCCGGCGGCGCCAGGACCGTGGGGACGGGTCGAGGCGGCCAGCCGATGCGGCCAGGGAGAGCGCTGTTCGAGCCAGTAATCCAGACGGGGCCATTGGTCAACCGTTGAATCGCCGCTCGCAATGGGGTGTGCCGGACGGTCACCCGAAGGTTACGGCCATTTCCCGGCGACGTTGCACATATGTTTCCTCCACCGCCGCGTTCAAGGGGCCGCCGATGCTGATTTTTCGCGGTGCGGCAGCGGGGCGGCAGCGGGGCGGCGGAAATGGGCGCCCGGCAGCCGGGCGGGAGGCTGGCCTGTGTGCGGCGCATGGCAACAAAGCCGCCCCGCCGCCGCGACCCTTCGCCCATTGCCCTGTTGATTGCGGACGCCCGGTGAACGGGCACCGTTCAAATGGGGAGTATCCCATGTCCGACTATGAATCCAGGTGGAGGAACGACCAGGGCTACCGCCGCGACGAGGACCGGTGGGAGCGCGACCGCGAGCGTGGCGAGAGCCGCGAATGGAGCGGCGGTCCGTACCAGAACCGTGGCCGCGACGAATTCGGCCAGTCCGGTTCCGGCTGGGGTCAGTCCGGCCGTTCCGCCATGATGGGCGGCGGTGGGCGCCAGCCCGGCTACGGTTACGAGGGCCAGGGCCGCGAAGGCTTCGACTATGGCCGGGACTATTGGCGCCAGCAGGAAGGCCGCGGCGATTACGGCCAGGGCTCCTACGGCCAGGGCTCCGGATCTCGCGATTACGGGCGCGATTACGGGTCCCGCGGCGCCTACGGCCAGGGCCAGCGCGACTGGCGCTCCCGCGACGAGCGCCAGGGCTATGAGGACCGCGGCGACTACGGCCAGGACTTCGGGTATCGCGGCGGCTTCGGGCGTTCCGATTACGGCAGCGGGTCCTACGGTGGCCGTGACTACGGAAGCCGCGACTATGGCGGCTCCGATTACGGGTCGTACGGTTCCGGAAGCCGCGATTACGGAAGCCGGGACTACGGACGCCGCGATTACGGCCGCATGGGCTATGGCGGCGGCGGCGGTGGCGGCGGTGGTTATGGCCGCAACGAGGATCGCGGTTTCCTCGAACGGGCCGGCGACGAGGTGGCCTCCTGGTTCGGCGACGAGGATGCGGAGCGCCGGCGCCGCATGGACGCCCGGCAGGACGAGCGTGGCTCCCAGTTCCACCGGGGCCGCGGGCCGCGCGGCTACACCCGCTCCGACGACCGCATCCGCGAGGACGTGAACGACCGCCTGACCGATGATCCTTACATCGACGCGTCCGAGATCGACGTGACCGTCAGCAATTGCGAAGTCACGCTGAGCGGGACGGTGGACGACCGCCGGACCAAGCGCCGCGCCGAGGACATGGCGGAGACGATTTCCGGCGTCCGCCATGTGCAGAACAACCTGCGCGTCCGCCAGCAGACCTACGGCAGCGGCGGAACCACCGCCGGGGCGTCGGCCATGGCCGGTCTCGGCACCTCCGGGTCCGGAACCGGAATGGGCACCTCCGGAATGGGCACCTCCGGTACCAGCGGCACCAGCGGTACCAGCATGAGCGGAACCGCCGGCACGACGGGCAGCACCGTGTCCAGCACCAGCCGCACCGGCGGCACCGTCCGCTGAGCCGTCCCCGACGCGCCCCTTCCGCCGCCACCGGCGGGAGGGGCCTCCCCTCCGCCCGTCAATCCCCGTCCTTGCGCTGCTCCACGGGCTTTTCCGCGCGGGTCAGGTTGAAGGCCGTGTTGATGAGCGCGATGTGGGAGAAGGCTTGCGGGAAATTGCCGACCAGCCGCTTCGCCCGCGTGTCGTACTCCTCCGACAGCAGACCCAGGCCGTTGCGCAGGGCGAGCAAGCGCTCGAACAGCGCCTCCGCCTCCGCCTGCCGCCCCTGGAGCACATAGACGTCGGCCAGCCAGAAGGAGCAGGCGAGGAACACGCCCTCTCCGTCGGGAAGCCCGTCGTCGGTCCGCTCCGTCCGGTAGCGCATGACGAGGCCGTCCTGCATCAGTTCCCGCTCGATGGCGGCGACGGTGCCCTGGATGCGGGGATCGTCCACCGGCAGGAAGCCAACCATCGGCAGCATCAGCAGGGCCGCATCGACGTGGCCGGCGCCGTAATGCTGGACGAAGCTCCGCCGCTCCTGCGAATAGCCGTTGGCGCAGACGTCCTCGCAGATCGCCGTCCGCAGCGCCTTCCAGCGGTCCAGCGGCGCATCCAGGCCGAATTTCTCGGCACTCTTCACCATGCGGTCCACGGCGACCCAGGCCATCACCTTGGAATGGGTGAAGTGCTTCGGGCCGCCGCGCACCTCCCAGATGCCTTCGTCCGGCTGGTCCCACACCGATTCCATATGGTCGAGGAGCGCGCACTGGACGCGCCAGGCTTCCGGCTTGATGGTGATGCCGCGCATCCGGGCCTGGTGCGCCGCGTCCATCATCTCGCCGTAGACGTCGAGCTGGAGCTGCGGGGCCGCGGCGTTGCCGACGCGGACCGGGCCGGCGCCCTCGTAGCCGGGCAGCCAGGGCACCTCCCATTCCAGCAGACGGCGTTCCCCGGCGATGCCGTACATGATCTGGATCTGCCGGGGGCTGCCGGCGATCGTGCGCAGGCCCCAGTCGCGCCAGTCCAGCGCCTCCTGCATATAGCCGGCGTTCATCAGCGCCAGCAGGGTCAGGGTGGCGTCGCGCAACCAGCAATAGCGGTAGTCCCAGTTCCGCACCCCGCCGAGCTGTTCGGGCAGGGAGGTGGTCGGGGCGGCGACGATGCCGCCGGTCGGGCGGTAGGTCAGCGCCTTCAGCGTGACCAGCGACCGCATCACCGCGTCCCGCCAGGGGCCGCCGTAGGTGCAGCGCCCGCTCCACTCCTCCCAGAAACGCTCGGTTTCCACCAGGGCCTGCTCGGCATCGACCGGCTCCGGCAGCGGCAGGTGGGAGGCGGAGTAGGTCATCACGAAGGCGACGCTCTCCCCCTCCGCCACGGTGAAGTCGGCGACGGTGCTCAGATCCTCGCCGTGGATCGGGGCGCTGGTGTGCAGGACGATCATGTCCGGCCCGGCGATGGCGCGCAGGGTGTGCGGCCCGATCCGCGTCACCCACGGCACGATGTGCCCGTAGCCGAAGCGCAGCGTCAGGTCCATCCGCATGGCAACGCGCCCGCGCCGCCCGCGCAGGATGCGCACGATGTCCGACGCCTCCCCGCGCGGCGGCATGAAGTCGATCAGGGTGACGGCGCCCTCCGCCGTCTCGAACTCCGTCTCCAGGATCAGGCTGTCGCCGCGGTAGCGCCGGCCCGTCCGCGCGTCGGGATCGCGCGGGCGCAGCAGCCAGCGCCCGTTCTCCGGCGTGCCCAGCAGCGCGGCGAAACAGGCGTCGGAATCGAAGCGCGGCCAGCACAGCCAGTCGATGGAGCCTTCGGCGGACAGGAGGGCCGCGGTTTCGCAGTCCCCCAGAAGGGCGTAATCCTCGATGCGGGAGGCCATGGCGCGCGCTCGAACGATGGGAGGGGTGTGCCCTTGGGCAACGGCCCGCGGTCCCCCCGGGTTCCCGCGGGGCGGCGCCCGATCCCGACGAAGGTGTGTCGTCCGCTTTGACGATTCTGGCCGCCGGACGGGAATGATAGCGTCTTCCCCCCGGCAGCCGCGCGCATCGACGCAACAGAACGCATGGGGGCGACCATGGGAGCAGGACTCGTCACGACCCGGCTGCATGCCCTCCATCCTGTCCGGCTTGCGGCCGCCGCCTTTCTGGCGGCTTGCCCGGCCGCCGTGGGCGCGGAGCCTCCCGCCGTCCCGCTGCGGCCCGGCAGCGACATCCAGGCGGCGGTGGACCGTCACCCCCCCGGCACGCGCTTCCGGCTGGAGGCGGGCGTCCACCGCCTGCACTCGATCGTCCCAAAGGACCGCAACGTCTTCGAGGGTGCTCCCGGCGCGGTGCTGAGCGGGGCGCGGCGGCTGACCGCCTTCACCCGCCGCGGCTCCGTCTGGGTGGCCCGCGGGCAGACGCAGGAGGGTTGGGTCAACGCGGCGGATTTCTGCCGCGCCGGCTTCCCCCGCTGCGCCCGCCCGGAGGACCTGTTCATCGACGACGCCCCGATGCTGCATGTCGGCAGCCGGTCCGCCGTCGGGCCGGGGCGCTGGTTCTTCGATTACGACGCCGACGAGATCGTGGTCGGCGACGACCCCACCGGACGGACGGTGGAAACCAGCGTCACCGCCCGCGCCTTCGGGGGCAAGGCGTCGGGCGTCGTCATCCGCAATCTGACCGTCGAGAAATACGCCGCCCCCATCCAGGCCGCCGCCATCGACGCGGAGTTCGGCCCCGCCTGGACCGTCCGGAACACCCTCGTGCGCCTGAACCACGGAGTCGGCATCAACGCCGGCAGCGGCAGCCGCATTCTCGGCAACCGCGTCCTGGACAACGGCCACGCCGGCTTTTCCGGGTCGGGGACGGACTTCCTGATCGCCGGCAACGAGTTCGCCCGCAACGGCTATGCCGGCGTCGATTTCCATTGGGAGGGCGGCGGCGGCAAGATCACCGAATCCCGCGGCGGCGGAATCGTCCGCGGCAACTGCGTCCACGACAATGTGGGCGCCGGGATCTGGGCCGACATCGACGTGCACGGGCTCGTGATCGAGGACAATCTGGTCTTCGGCAACGCCGACAACGGCATCACCTACGAGATCAGCTACGACGGCGTGATCCGCAACAACCGCGTCGCCGACAACGGGCAGCGCGGCCAGGGCTGGTTCTGGGGCGCCCAGATCCTGATCTCAAGCGCGCAGGGCGTGAAGGTCTACGGCAACGACATCGACGTGCCGGGGGGCTACGGCAACGCGGTGACGGTGGTGTCCCAGGACCGCGCGCCCTACACCCCCGCCGTCGGCAACGAAATCTTCGGCAACCGCATCGTCATCCGCAACGCCAACGCGCGCGTCGGCGCCGTCACCGACGTGGACGCCGACAACGCCGTGGTCGCCGCCGGCAACCGGTTGTACGGCAACAGTTATCATCTGGCGGATCTGGGGGAGCGGGTCTGGTTCTGGAACGATGCGGAAGCCGATTGGAACGCCATCCGCGCCCAGGGGCAGGAGGCGGGAAGCGTGCTCCAGGCGGGCATCCCGCAGAAAACCCCGCTGGCCTGCCCCCCGGCGGCTGCGGACGGGAGCCGGTGATCCCCGGCCGCCCCTTCGCCAGGGAGAAGATCGGGAACGCCCCGACAAGGAAAGGTTTCGGCGACACCGTTACAATTTTGAAAAACTCACTAATTTGGTGGTACTTTGCGGATATCCGCGCACAGTATTATGATCTTGTTTGCGATTGACGGTCAAAAACAGCTGCGATGTTATAGACTCGATGCGGTCGCATAAGCCTCCTACAACATCGCTTTTCCGCTTGATCCGGTTCCTTTGATCGAACAAGGCCAAAATCTTTGCCCAGAGTGCCAAAATCTTCGACGGGCGCGATGTTGGCGACGATCCTGCCCGGTTCAACGGAGGGCTGTGTCCAGGGGAAACGGTTCGGAGCGCGTGGCGGAAGCGTGGCAGAAGGAGGTTTTGTATGTTGCCGTGCAAAGACGGAGCGCGCCTGCCGACCGCCTTCCGCCGCGCCTCATCGGACACGCCCTTCACGCCCGACCGCATCCTGGCCGCCATCCCCCCGACCGCCGCGTCCGTGACCGTCTTCCCGATGAACGCAACCCCCCGCAACGCCACTCCGATGAACGATTCCGGCTCGTTCGGGTCCTATTACCGAATGTCCGGGGGCACGCGGCCCCTGGGGGAGGATCAGATCGTCACGGCCATCCTGCACGACGAAACACCGCTGACGCGGGAAAGCCTGTCCACCAGCCTGAACCTGTGCGGGCGGGGGGTGCGGGTGCTGACGGCGGCCTCCTTAGCCGATCTGGAAGGCGTGGTGCGGCGCGACGGCGCACCGGACGTCGCGCTGGCCAACTTCAGCGGACGGCTCGCCTCCGACCCGGAATTCCAGCCGAGGCTGGCGGAACTGCTGGCCGTGCTGAACGGCATCCCGCTCATCATGCTGTCGGATTCCGACGAGACGGCGACCGCGCTGGAGGCCATCCGCCAGGGCGCGCACGGCTACATCTCCACCACCCTCAGCCTGACGATGGCGTTGGAGGCGATCCGTCTGGTCGCCGCGGGCGGCATCTTCGTTCCGGCGGCCATCCTGCACCGGCTGATCCTGGGGCAGGCCCCCGCGACCCATCCGGTGCCCCCCGCCCCCCTGGCCGCCATGGCGCCCGCGGTCAACGGCAAGCCCCACCTGACCCAGCTGACTCCCCGCCAGATCGCCGTTCTGGAATGTCTTCAGGAAGGCAAGCCGAACAAGGTCATCGCCCACGAGCTGGGCATGCGGGAAAGCACCGTCAAAGTCCATGTGCGGAACATCCTGCGGCGGCTCGGCGCCACCAACCGGACGGAAGCGGTGTGCCGCGTCATGCGCGAGGAAGAGTGAAGGAACGCAGGGAACGGCGCGGACTCCGGTCCCGCGCCGTTCCCTCGCGTCGCCGCAATCCTGTCAGGGCTGGTTCGTTTCCAAGGCCGCACCGCGGGACAGATGGGCGTGCGCCATGAAGGCGGCCTCCGTCCGGTTGGTGGCGCCCAGCTTTTTCAGCACGTTGCGCACGTGGGCCTTCGCCGTGTTCTCGCACATGCCCAGCATGTAGGCGATGATCTTGTTCGACTTGCCCTCGCGCATGCAGGTCAGCACGGCCATTTCCCGCGGCGTCAGCCCACCGATGCGGTCGGTCACCGGCACCGCCGCGCCCGGCGGCGGGGTCTGCGCAACCGCGATGCCCCCCGGCACCGGCGCGATGAGCGATTGCAGCGAGGTGGCGGGCACGAAGGTCCCCCCGGCGGCGACCAGCCGGATCGCCTCCAGCATGACCCCCAGCCCGAGGCTGGGTACGATGTAGCCGCGCACGCCGAGGCGCAGGCTCTCCAGGATCATCCCGCCGTCGTCGCGGTCGGAGATGATCACCAGCGGCACCGGCAGGCAGGCCGACACGGCGTCGCGGATGGCGGCGCACAGGACGTCGTTCAGCCCCATCTGCGCGCCGATGTTGCACAGCACGACCTCCGTCCGCCCGTCCCGCGCCAGGACGCCGGCGGCGTCCTTCAGGGAGGCCACCGACCGCACGGTCATGTCCTGGCACAGCGTGCCGAGGCCCAGCGCGAAACAGTCGCGCGTCAGGCTGTTCGGGTCCACCAGGACCACCGCTATCCCCGGGGCGGTCCCTGGGGCAATCCCCGATTGCTGCGTGATTTCCGTCGTCATCCGCTCCCCCTTTCGGTCAAACGCCAATCCCTTTCACCATGTCAAACCAGGGCTCCCGAACTTCGTCCGTCCCCGGACATGGATAAGGATTCAATTACCGGGTGAGCGCGTCCGCCCGCGGATACTCGGAAAGATTTCATTATTCTCATTTTCAGCGCCTTTCCCTGCCGACCGCTTGGTTTGTTTCTGTTGAAAGATCATCAGGAATGCTTGCGCGTCTTGCATTTGATGTTTTCAACGTTACCAGAACAGACTGGCTCGTAAATACGCACTTCGATGCACGGTTGTGCCGGGACAGCGCCTGATCCCGTACCCATTCCGGCGTCCGAAGCGCTTGGTTTTCCAGTCCCGTACGCCTTTGTGAGGATGGGTACGGCGTAGAACGCTCATCCCCATCCTCCCGACGCGGGATCGGGCCGGCCTGTCGAAACGCCCCGCCCGCCCCTGCGCCCGAAAGAACAGGACCGAACGGCGCATGCCGGGCCGGGGTGCGCTCTGACCAACGGAAAGCCTTTCGGCGAGGGAATATTGCGCTTCCGGATGCCGGGCGCTGGAACCTCTCCGGAATACACGGAATTCGAACGGAAATACTTCAAATAGGAGGTAAAGGGAAAGGCCGACATAGTTAAATCTGCGCGGGATTGACGTTGACGGTTCTATGGGTGCAGCGCAGCATTGGGTCAGGCAAACGGGCCGGGAGACATTCATACATGGTATCGAGTGCGAAGGCGGCTCCATCGCCCCGCGGCGGCGCCAGCGGCTCCGGCCCGGCGAACGGGTCCCGGAGCATCGCGGCCCTTCTTCTGGACGAGACGCCGCTGACCCGCGAAAGCCTGTCCGCCGGGCTCGGCCTGCGCGACCCGTCGCTGCATGTGCAGACCGCGGCGTCGCTGGAGGAAGCGAAGGCGATGCTCGCCGGCGGAACCACGCCCGCGGTCGTGCTGTGCAACGTCGTCAGCCTGACCCCGCCGGGCGGCAACGTCCTCGCGACGCTGCGCGAACTCGCAGGTGCCTTCCGCGGCACCCCGCTGGTCGTCCTGTCCGAGGGGGAAGAGTCGGAGCTTCCGCTGGAAGCCTGCCGGCTGGGCGTGCGGGGATGCCTGCCGACCAGCGTCGGCCTCGCCGTCGCCCAGGAGGCGGTGCGGCTGGTGGCCAGCGGCGGCACCTTCTTCCCCTCCCCCTTCCTGCACCGCCTGATGCGGCGTGGCGAGGCCGCGGGGGGCGAGGCCGCGGGGGAAGACCCGCCCGCGCCATCCGGCGGGGCGGCGCTGACCGCGCGCCAGCGCAGCGTGCTGCAACGGCTTCGCGAAGGGAAGTCGAACCGCGTCATCGCACAGGAGCTGGGGATCAGCGAGAACACGGCGAAAGTCCATGTCCGCGGCATCCTGCGGGCGCTCGGCGCCGCCAACCGCGCCGAGGCCGTGCGCAAGGCCTGGCAGCCCGGCCAGCCCGAACCGGCGATCCGGCGGACGCTCAGCCGGGATCGGGACTGACCGTACCGCCGCCATGGATCAGCCGCAGGGCGGCGATGACCTCCGCCAGCGGCATCCGCCCGCTCAACACCCCGCGCAGGCCGAGGCGCACCGCCGCGTCGGCCACCGCCGGGCCG
>NZ_JAUJFI010000110.1 GCF_030849505.1 Azospirillum isscasi
TCCCTGCGCCGGCCTGCCCTCGGCGCTGCGCCGCCGGGTGGAGCTGGCCCGCGCGCTCGCCCGTCAGCCCGCCGTCCTGCTGCTGGACGAACCGGCGGCGGGACTGACCGACGGGGAGAAGGCGGAGCTCGCCGGTCACCTGCGCGCCATCGCCGCCACCGGCACGGCGCTGCTGGTGGTGGAGCACGACATGGGCTTCCTGCTGCCGCTCGCCGGCCATGTGCTGTGCCTGGATCAGGGGCGCACGCTCTACGCCGGTCCGCCGGAGGGGGTGCGGAACGATCCCGCCGTGGTCGCCGCCTATCTGGGGGAGGGGACGTGATGACCGACCCCCTGCTGCGCGTGGAAGGCTTGACCGCCGGCTATGGCGGGGCCGTGGCGGTGGACGGCCTGTCGCTGTCGGTCGCGGCGGGGGAGGCGGTGGCCCTGCTGGGCGCCAACGGGGCGGGCAAGTCCACGCTGCTGAAGGCCATCCTGGGCCTCGTTCCGGCCATCGGCGGGCGGGTCCGGCTGGCCGGGGAGGAGATCGGCGCGCTGGCCCCGGAACGGCGGGTGCGCCGCGGCCTGGGCTATGTGCCGGAGGGGCGGCGGGTCTTCCCTGGCATGAGCGTGCGCGACAATTTGGAGGTGGCGAGCCGGCTGGGCCGGGCCGAGCGCGCCGGCGACCTGGAGCGCGTCTTCGCCCTGTTTCCCGCGTTGCAGGGCAAGGCGGAGGAGCGGGCGTGGCGCCTGTCCGGCGGGCAGCAGCAGATGCTGGCGGTGGGCCGCGCGCTGATGGGCCGCCCGCGGGTCCTGCTGCTCGACGAGCCGTCGCTCGGCCTGTCGCCAAAGCTGGCGGGGGAGGTCTTCGCCGCCGTCCGCGCCATCGCCGCCGCGGGAACGGCGGTGCTGGTCGCCGAGCAGAGCGCCGCCCGCGCCCTGTCCACGGCGGAGCGCGTCGTCCTGCTGCGCCTGGGCAGGGCGGTCCATGACGGGCCGGTGGCGGCGCTTCCCGACGATGCGGTGCGGGACGCCTTCCTGGGCGGCTGAGCCTGCCGCGGAGGGGGGCGCCGGACGCATTTCGGCAATGCGGCAACAGGGCGGGATCTTTGTGGTGACCTGTTCGTCTTACGCTTGCCGATCCGAAATGGCGGGGATAGCTTCCGGCGTCGCCCTGCCCGTAAGGATTACCTCTGCCATGTTCGACAAAGCCGTCGCCGCAGCACTTTCCTCCCTTCTTCTGCTGGGCGCCGCCGGTGCCCATGCGGACGGGGCGCAGGTGGCGGAGCTGGTCCCCGTCGATCCGCCGGTGATGTATTACCCCGCCCCGTCCTCCGGACCGTCCCGCCCCGCCCCGCCGCCCCAGCAGCCGAAGCCCGCCGCCCCGGCGGAGAAGACCGGACCGGCGGAGCTTGAGGACGGCTGGGAAGGCGGCCCGTCCCGCGACAGGGAGGGCAAGTTCGCCTATTGCGCCATCGAGGGCCGCTTCGACACCGGCCATGTCCTGATGATCGCTCGCAACGGCAAGGGCGAGGTCAACCTGGGCATGGGCATTCCCGGCGCCGAGTTGCCGGACGGCGAGCAATGGAAGGTCAAGGTCACCGTGGACGGCAAGCTGACGCGCGAACGCCGCGCGCTGGCGCCCAAGCCGGACATGCTGGTCATCCCCAACGGCAAGGACGAGGAACTCTACACCGCCCTGATGAACGGCAAGGAGGTGGTCTTCTCCTCCGACGCCGACCGCATGGCCTTCGCGCTGAAGGGCACCAAAAAGGTGCTCACCGACCTGAAGACCTGCGTGGACAAGGCCGGCGCGGTCCCGCCCATCGACACCCGGACGAAGAAGGGCGTGACCCGCCCCGACGAGCTCCCGGAAGGGCTGGCCGACCTGCTGAAGGCCGCCGGGGTGCGCGACGTCAAGCGCGTGTCGCTGGAGAATGTGCCGAAGGGCGAGCGTCCCGCCGACATGGCCTGGCGCATCGGCCCCATCGTCGGCGGCATCCGCGAGCGGGTGGTGGACGAGGCGGCCAAGCTGGACGAGCTGTCCACCGGCTATGTCGACGCGATGAAGAAGCGTTGCGAAGGCGGCACGCCGACCGTGACCCTGAACCCGATCGAGGAGCTTTCCGGCCTGACGCTGCGCACCGGTTCGGTGGACTGCACGCTGAAGGACGGGAAGATGCACGTTTCGCTGACCTTCTTCCTGTCGCCGGGCCGCCTGTTCACGATCCTGTTCCACGAGGCGCAGGAGGCCGACATCGGGCTGGCCGACAAGGTGCGCGACAATCTGGCGGAGGTGCTGCGCCGTCTGGCCGTCAGCCCGCCGGCCCAGACGGGCAAGCCCTAAGGGGGTAGACGTCCCGTCCCGCGGTTGAAGGCGGGCGGGCGGCGCACAGATTGTGCGTCATGCCGGATGACGTGACGGGAATACGGGGCGCGGCGGGCGACGCCGCTGGCGCCCTGTCCAGCGGAAGAAGCCCCGGCGGGCGGTTTCTCGGGGTGCTGACACGGCGGAACCTGCGCGACAGCGTTCTGGGCGTCCTGATGCTGGCCGGGGGCATCGGCGCCGCGATCGGGCTGGCCGTGGCGCTGCTGCACGAGTTCGTGGCCTGGGTGCAGTCGGTCGCCTTCGCGGTGTCCCACGGCCAGGATCTGGGAGACGCGGCGCTGGCCGATCCCTGGCGCACCCTGCTGGTGCCGGCGGCCGGCGGTCTTCTCCTCGGCCTGCTGGTCAGGCTGGTGCGGCGCTGGCGGTCCAACGACATCGTCGATCCCATCGAGGCGAACGCGCTCTACGGGGGCAAGATGTCCCTGGTCGACAGCCTGCGCCTGACGCTGGCGACCCTGCTGTCCAACGGCTCCGGCGCCTCGGTGGGGATGGAGGCGGCCTACACACAGGCGGGAGCGGGCATCGCCTCGACGCTCGGGCAGAAGCTGCGCCTGCGGCGGGCCGATCTGCGCACGCTCGTCGGCTGCGGGGCGGCCGCCGCCATCGCCGCCGCCTATGGCGCGCCGCTGGCCGGCGCCTTCTACGCCTTCGAGCTGGTCATGGGCGGCTACACCATCGCCACGCTGGCCCCGGTGGGCGCGGCCTCGGTCGCCGCGGTGGCGGTGGCCCACTGGCTGACCGACCCGTCCCCGATCCTGTTCTTCGGGCGCCCGGCGGCGGTGGCGGGCTGGGACTATGTGGCCTGCGGCGTCCTTGGCTTCCTGGCCGGCTGGCTCAGCATCCTCGCCATGCAGGCGGTGACGGTGGCGGAGCGGGGCTTCCGCTGGTTGCCGGTTCCCGCCTGGGGACGCCCGGCGCTGGGCGGACTCGCGCTCGGCGCCCTGGCCCTGGTGGTGCCGCAGGTGCTGGGCGCCGGCCCCGGCGCCGACCCGTCGCAACTGGCGCAGGGGCTGGAGGCGATGGCCGTTCTGCTGGCCGCCAAGATCGTCGCGTCGGCCCTGTCGCTCGGCTCGGGCTTCCGCGGCGGGCTGTTCAGCGCCTCGCTTCTGCTGGGCGGGCTGTTCGGCGGCCTGGCCTATGGGGTGGTGGAGACGCTGGTGCCGGGGCTGGGGCTCGACCGGATGCTGCTGGTGCTGGCCGGCATGGGGGCGGTGGCCGCGGGCATCGTCGGCGCGCCGGTCACCATGGTGCTTCTGGTGCTGGAGGCGACGCAGGATTTCTGGGCGGCGTCGGGCGTGCTGATCGGGGTCGTGGTGTCCACCACCGTGGTCCGGCAGGCCTTCGGCTATTCCTTCGCGACGTGGCGCTTCCACCTGCGCGGCGTGCCGATCCGCGGCGCCTACGACATCGGATGGGTGTCGGAGCTGACGGCGATGCGGCTGATGCGCGGCGACGTGAAGACGATCCTGACCACCCAGACGCTGGACACGCTGCGCCGGCTGCACCCGCTGGGCGCCGCCAAGACGGTCTTCGCGGTGGAGCCGGACGGGTCCTATGCCGGGATCATCGACATGGGGGCGGTGCACGACCCGTCGCTGGGCGAGGAGAAGGCGCAGACGCCCATCGGTGAACTGGCCCGGCACGCCGACGCCTTCCTGCGGCCCGGCGACGACGTGCGGACCGTGCTCCAGCGCTTTTGCAGCGCGGAGGTGGAAGCCCTGCCGGTGCTGGCCTCTCCCACCGACCGGCGGATCGTCGGCTACGTCACCGAAGCCTACGCGCTCCGCCGCTACAGCCAGGAGCTGGAGCGGCAGCGCGGCGAGGAGCTGGGCGAGCGCAGCCTCTACGGGCGGGACTGACCGTCGTCACAACGGCCCTCAGTACACCTCCGGCACCCAGTTCTGCTTCGACTTCTTCGGCCGCTTGTAGCCGTCGTCGCTCTGCCGCGGCGGCAGGTCCAGCTCCACCGGCGCGATGTCCTGGTAGGGGATCTGCTGAAGCAGGTGGCGGATGCAGTTCAGCCGCGCCTTCTTCTTGTCGTCGGCATCGACGATGTACCAGGGCGTCAGCTTCTTGTCGGTGTGCTCCAGCATGGCGTCCTTGGCCTTGGAGTACTCGACCCAGTGCTTGCGGGACTCGAGGTCCATCGGGCTGAGTTTCCAGCGCTTGATCGGGTTGCGCATGCGCTCGGTGAAGCGCTTCTCCTGCTCCTCGTCGCTGACCGAGAACCAGTATTTGATCAGGATGATGCCGGAGCGGACCAGCATCTCTTCGAACAGCGGGCAGGCGCGGAGGAACTCCTGATACTCCTCCTCGTTGCAGAAGCCCATGACATGCTCGACTCCAGCGCGGTTGTACCAGCTCCGGTCGAACAGCACGATCTCGCCCTTGGCGGGAAGCTGCGACACGTAGCGCTGGAAGTACCACTGCCCGCGCTCCTTCTCGGTCGGCGTTCCGAGCGCGACGATCCGGCAGACGCGGGGGTTAAGGCTTTCGGTGATGCGCTTGATGACGCCGCCTTTGCCGGCGGCGTCGCGGCCCTCGAACAGGACGCAGACCTTCAGGCCGTTGACCCGCACCCATTCCTGGAGCTTGATCAGCTCGAACTGCAGCCGGGCCAGCTCGTCGATGTATTTGAGCTTCTTGCCGCCCTTCGACGGCTTGCCGCCGTCCAGGTCGCGCCAGTGGGATTCGATGGCCGCGACCTCCCTGGCGTCGCGCAGCACCTCGCCGCCGGTGGCCGGCACGCCGAGCCCGAGATCCTTCAGCTTCAACGCCTTCCGCTTCTTGCGCGGCTTGTCCTCGGCCTCGCCCCCGGCACCCGTCCTGATCTCGTCCATCGCAACACACCCTGCTTATTGTTGTCCCCACGAACCAACGCTAGGAGAAGCCGGCGCGTCAGGCAACCGCCTGTGCGGACCCCGCGACGAAGTGACCGGGGCGGCGGGTTCCGGCCTCCCTGCCCAGGTCTTTCCTCAGGTCTTTCCGGGGCCGTCGAAGGTCAGGTGCACGCCCAGGACCTCCGCAGCGATCCTGGCGACGCTCAGGTCGATGGGCGGCGGCGCGATGTTCACGCCCCGGCTCAACGCCTCCGTCACGATCTCCATCACCTTCAGGCGGGCGTGCCATTTGGAGTTGGCGGGAACGACGTGCCAGGGCGCCGCCGCGGTCGAGGTCTTGTCGAACATCGCCTCGATGGCCTTGGTGTAGTCGTCCCAGCGGGAGCGGTTGCGCAGGTCCTCCTCGGTCAGCTTCCAGCGCTTGTAGGGGTTGCTCAGCCGCTCGCGGAAACGGTTGAGCTGTTCCTCCGGCGTGATGTGCATGAAGATCTTGACGATGCGGACCCCGTCGTCGGTCAGCATCGTCTCGAACTGGTTGATCTCGTCGTAGGCGCGCTTCCACTGGTCCTTGTCGGCGAAGCCCTCCACCCGCTCCACCAGAACGCGCCCGTACCAGGAGCGGTCGAAGACGGCGAAGGTGCCGGGGGCGGGCAGCTTGGTCCAGAAGCGGTAGAGGTAGTGCTTGCCCTGCTCGTCCGCCGCCGGGGCGCCGATCGGCCAGACATGGAAGCCGCGGGGGTCCAGCGGCTCGGTCAGACGGCGGATGCAGCCGCCCTTCCCGGCGGCGTCCCAGCCCTCGAACACCAGGATCGCGCGGCGCTTCTCGTGCCAGTAGGTCTGCTGGATGTGCAGCAGATCCTTCTGGAGCTTGGCGAGGCGGCGTTCGTAGTCGTCCTTGCTGCCGATGCCCTCGGCCGTCATATCGAGCTTGTCGAGCCGGATCTTGCCGTTTCCGTTGCCCATGAACGCACCTTTCGAAATGGCTGGCCCAAGTGTCAGGTTTCGGAACCTTCGCGCTTCGCAGGGGTTGAGCGCGTGCGCCCCGCGGGGCGCGCGTTGCAACCTTGCGACGGTCCCCCGCGACACATCGCGGAGGGTGCCGTGCTTGTCAACCAGCGGCGACCGGCTGGCGTGCCGCTGCCGACCAGGAGGATGTCCCCGATGGCCACCGCCGGACCGCGCATCTACAACCTGTTTCCCACGCTCGTCGGCCCGATGCGCGACTGGGCCGGGCACCTGCCCCGCATCCAGGGCATGGGATTCGACTGGCTGTTCCTGAACCCGGTCCATTATCCGGGCTTCTCCGGCAGCCTCTACGCCGTGAAGGACTATTACCGGCTGCATGACCGCATCCAGGGCGGGGCGCCGGAGCATCCGGACGAGCTGCTGCGCGGCTTCATCACCGAGGCGGGACGGCACGGCCAGTCGGTCATGCTGGACCTCGTCATCAACCACACGGCCAAGGACGCGATCCTGGTGGCCGAGCATCCGGACTGGTACCGGCGCGATGCCAACGGCGACCTCTACAGCCCGCGGGCCGTGGACCCGGTGGACCCGTCGCGGGTCACCGTCTGGGGCGACCTCGCCATGCTCGACTATGACCGGGCGGAGGTGCGGGCGGGGCTGACCGACTACTGGACGCGCTACCTGCGCCATTGTGTCGGGCTGGGGGTGAAGGGGTTCCGCTGCGACGCCGCCTACCAGATCCCGGCGGAGGTCTGGAAGACGCTGATCGACCGCGCGCGGGAGGTCGATCCGGAGGTGACGTTCTTCGCCGAGACGCTGGGCTGCACCGTGGAGCAGGTGCGCGACCTGTGCGGTGCGGGCTTCGACTTCCTGTTCAACAGCGCCAAATGGTGGGACTTCAAGGCCGACTGGCTGCTGGAGCAGTATGACGAGTTCCGCTGGATCGCGCCCTCCATCGCCTTCCCGGAAAGCCACGACACCGACCGGCTGGCGGCGGAGGTCGGCAGCCAGGACACCCAGCGGCTGGCCGCCCATCTGAAGATGCATTATCTGTTCGCGGCCTCCTTCTCCACGGGCGTGATGATGCCGGTGGGGTACGAATACGGCTTCACCCGCAAGCTGGACGTGGTGAACACGACGCCGGAGGACTGGGAGCAGCCGAAGCTGGACCTGACCGGCTTCATCGGGCGGGTCAACGCCATGAAGGCGGACAGCCCGGCGCTGAACGTCGAAGGGCCGCAGCGCCGCGTGACATCCCCACACAACCCGGTCGTCGGGCTGGTCCGCAGCACGAGCGGCTGGGGCAACGGGGCGGGGGAGGGCTGCTCCGTCCTGCTCATCAACCCCGACGAGACCCAGGCGCACCCCATCGACCCCGGCCCGCTGCTGGCCAGCACCGGCGGCGGCTTCGCCGACTTCGAGGACGTGACCCCGGAGGCCGAGCCGCTGCCCTTCGAGCCGGGCCGCGACATCCGCCTGCGCCCGCTGGAGATGCGCGTCTTCCGCGCCCGCCCGGCGCGGAGCCGCCCCATCGAGCTGAACCATCTGGGCGAGCGCGGGGCGGAGCACGACGCCGGCACCCGCGCCTGGATGGACGAGCTGGCCGCGCGCCGGGTCACCATCGAGAACGTCTATCCGGAACTGGACGGCGGGCGTTTCCCGGTGAAGCGGGTGGTCGGCGACGTGATGGAGGTGTGGGCGGACATCTACACCGACGGCACCTTCGTCCTTGGCGCCGCCGTCACCTATTGCCCGGTCGATGAGGAGGAGTGGCGCGAGGTGCCCATGGCCCTCTTCGACAACGACCGCTGGGTCGGCAAGCTGCCGCTGACCCGCAACACGCGCTACCGGTACAGCATCCTGGCGTGGCGCGATGTGTGGGAAAGCTGGCGCGCCGACTTCAAGAAGAAGCATGACGCCGGCGTGGACGTGAGCCTGGAGCTGATCGAGGGCCGCCGCTTCGTCGAGCACGCCGTGGGCCTGAACCGCGGCAAGGATGGGGGCGAGGGCCGCGCCGTGCTGGAGCGGGTGGTGGAGCGGATGACCAGCCTCCAGGGGCCGGACCTGATCGCCTACGCCCTGTCGGACGAACCGCGGCAGGCCATGGCGAAACACGGGGAGCGGCAGTACCTGTCCCGCTACGGCTGCGACCTGGAGGTCTACGTGGACCGCACCGCGGCCCGCTATTCGGCGTGGTTCGAGATCTTCCCGCGCTCGGCCTCCCCGGACCCGTCGCGGCCCGGCACCTTCGACGACGTGTCGGCCATGCTGCCCTTCATCCGGGGCATGGGCTTCGACGTGCTGTATTTCCCGCCGATCCACCCGATCGGGCGCAGCTTCCGCAAGGGGCGCAACAACACGCTGAACCCCGCCCCGAACGATCCCGGCGTGCCCTACGCCATCGGCGCCAGCGAGGGCGGGCACGCCGACATCGACCCGATGATCGGCGATTTCGAGGGCTTCCGGCGGCTGGTGACGGAGGCGCGGCGGCACGGCATCGAGATCGCGCTGGACTTCGCCGTCCAATGCTCCCCCGACCATCCCTGGATCAAGTCGCACCCGCAGTGGTTCTACTGGCGCCCGGACGGGACCATCCGCTACGCCGAGAACCCGCCGAAGAAGTACCAGGACATCGTGAATGTCAGCTTCTACCGCGAATCCTACCCGGACCTGTGGTACGCGCTGCGCGACGTGGTGCTGTTCTGGTGCGACGAGGGGGTGCGCATCTTCCGCGTGGACAACCCGCACACCAAGCCCTTCCCCTTCTGGGAATGGATGATCCGCGAGGTGCAGGACCGCTTCCCCGACGCCATCTTCCTGGCCGAAGCCTTCACCCGGCCCAAGCTGATGCGGCGGCTGGCGAAGATCGGCTTCACCCAATCCTACAGCTACTTCACCTGGCGCAACACCAAGGCGGAGCTGACCGAGTATCTGACGGAGCTGACCCAGGGCGAGTCCAAGGACTACATGCAGCCCAACTTCTTCGCCAACACGCCGGACATCCTGCCGCCGATGCTGGTGCATGGCGGGCGGCCCGCCCACATGATGCGCGCCGTCCTGGCGGGCACCCTGTCGGGCGTCTACGGCCTCTACACGCCGTATTTCGTCTGCGAAGCCGACCCCTATCCGGGCAAGGAGGAGTACAACCACTCCGAAAAATACGAGATCCGGCACTGGGACTGGAACAAGCCCGGCAACATCGTGGATTACATCACGCGGCTGAACAAAATCCGCGCGGAGAATCCGGCGCTTCACACCTTCACCAACCTGCGCTTCTACAACGCCTACGACGACAACGTCCTGCTCTACGGCAAGATGACGGAGAGCAAGGACAACGTCATCCTGATCGCCGTGAACCTCGACCCGCACAACGGCCATGGCGGCACCATCGAGGTCCCGCTGTGGGAGTTGGGGCTGGACGACGGCGCCCATGTCCAGGTGGAGGACCTGTTCACCGGCCACCGCTTCACCTGGATCGGCAAGTTCCAGCATGTCTGGCTGGAGCCGCAGCAGAACCCGGCGGCGATCTGGCGGATCAAGCGGCCCGGGGGGTAGGGGAGAGCCCGGGAGTGGTCGTGAGGGAGTCGTTTCGTTGGGCCCCGACCCAACCCTCCCCCACGACTACTCCATCACTTCGCATCGCCGAAAGGCTGGCATTCGCCGCAAACCGCAGGTAGAACCCCGCCCGTCCGTGACGGTTCTTCCCTGCGGGTGAACGGTGCAGTACCGACTAGACGACGAGGCATCCCTGTGTTCGATCGACATCCTGGCCCAGGCGGTCGAACGCATCTGCGTGAAAGGCGTGCTGGAGCTGCGCATGCTCCGCAACGCCCTGCGCGAGGCTGCCGCGACCCCCACGCCGGACGCGGTGAAATTCGCCTACGCCATGTTCTCGCGGGTTGACCGCGACTACCGCCGCCTGATCGCCCACGAGGCGCTGACCCTGGCCGCCCAGCAAAAGGGCCGCTACGCCCCCCGGACGCGGGCGGTCCGTCCGCAGCGGATGCTGTAGCTCACGCCTCCACCAGCCCCGCATCCACCACGGGGGCCGACACCAGCGTTTCCAGCGCCGGTCGGGCGAACAGATAGCCCTGCATCAGCGTGATCCCCAGATCGCGCAACGCCTTCGCCTCGCCCGGCGTTTCCACGCCCTCCGCCACGGGGATGATGCCCAGGTCGCGGCACACGTTCAGGATCGCGCCGACGATGCTGCGGCGGGCGCGGTCGGTGTCGATGGCGCGGGTCAACTCCATGTCCAGCTTGATGATGTCCGGCTGGAATTCGGCCAGCAGGTTCAGGCCGGAATAGCCGGACCCGAAATCGTCGATGGCGGTGTGGAAGCCCTGGCGCTTGTATTCGGCGAAGATCGACTTCAGATGCGCGCTGTCCACCACCCGTTCATTCTCGGTGACCTCGAAGATGATGCGTTTCGGCGGGAAGCCGGTGCGGCCCGCGGCGGCCAGCGTGGCGCGGATGCAGGTTTCCGCCTGGTAAACGGCGTTGGGCAGGAAGTTGATCGACAGGTAGGCGTCGGACTGCCCCAACCCGAGCCTCGCCGCCAGTTCGATGGCCTTGATGCGGCAGGCTTGGTCGAAGGCGTAGCGGTTGGCCTCGGTCACCTGACCGAGCACCCAGCCGGCCCCCTGACCGTTGGGGCCGCGCACCAGGGCCTCGTGCGCCCAAGGCCGTCCGCCGTTGACATCGACGATCGGCTGGAAGGCCATGGTGAAATCGAACCCCAAACCTTCGGCGC
This sequence comes from Azospirillum isscasi, assembly GCF_030849505.1. Taxonomy (GTDB): domain Bacteria; phylum Pseudomonadota; class Alphaproteobacteria; order Azospirillales; family Azospirillaceae; genus Azospirillum; species Azospirillum isscasi. Next base: position 10,928 of record NZ_JAUJFI010000110.1, read on the forward strand.
ACAGCCCGCCGCATCCGCCGCTATTCGTTTGCTCCGCCGTCATGACCGTTTCTTTCGTGGGGTGATTCGACTTCGGACTCTCAATAATATCGATATTGCCTCAAATGCTCGCAACGCAAGGTGTGATATCGTCTCGGCGCAGGGCCTATGACCATTCATCCCGAACGTTTGTCACTCTGCCGCGATTTTATTGCAGGACTGGATCAAAGACCAGACGGCCAGCGGGGTCGCCGGCATGTCGATGTGGTCGATCCCGTAATCGGACAGCGCGTCCACCAGCGCGTTGATGACCGCGGGCGGCGCGCCGATCGCCCCGGCCTCGCCGGCGCCCTTCATGCCCAGCGCGTTGGTGGTGCTGGGCACGCAGTTCAGCTTGATGCGGATGTCCGGCACGTCCACGGCGCGCGGCATCTGGTAGTCCATGAAGGACCCGCTGAGAAGCTGCCCGCTGTCCGGGTCGAAGACCACCCGTTCCTGAAGCGCCTGTCCGATGCCCTGGGCGACGCCGCCATGGACCTGCCCCATGACCAGCATCGGGTTCACCACCGTGCCGAAATCGTCCACGACGGTGTAGGCGACCACCTCGACCACCCCGGTCTCGGGATCGACCTCGACCTCCGCCACGTGGCAGCCGTTGGGGAAGGTGTTGGCCGGCGGGGTCCAGCGGGCCACTTCGGAAAAGGCGACGGTGCCGTCCGCCCCCTCCTTTGCGGCAGCCTTCGCCGCCACTTCCTTGAAGGAGACGCTGCGGTCGGTCCCGACGACGCTGAAACGCCCCTCGCGGAACTCCACGTCCACCGCGGCGGTCTCCAGCAGATCGGCGGCGACGTCGGTCGCCCTGGTCACCACCCGCGCGGCGCCCTCGGCCAGCGCCGCGCCGCCCACCGGGACCGAGCGGGAACCGCCGGTGCCGGCGCCCCAGGACACCCGGTCGGTGTCGCCCTGCACGACCTCCACATCCTCCGGCGGAACGCCCAGCCGGTCGGCGATGATCTGCTTGTAGGCGGTCTCGTGGCCCTGGCCGTTGGTCTGGGTGCCGATCATCAGGACGATGCGCCCGTCGCCGTTGACCTGGACCGTCGCCTGTTCCGCCCCGCCGCCCGCGCACGCCTCGATGTAGGTGGCGATGCCCGCCCCGCGCAGCTTCCCACGGGCCTTCGCCGCCGCCTTGCGGGCGGGCAGCCCGGCGTGATCGGACAGGTCCAGCCCGTCGCGCAGGTTCTGCTCGAAATCTCCGGTGTCGTAGGTCTGGCCCATCGGCGTGGCGTAGGGCATGGCGCTGGGCGGGATGAAGTTGCGCCGCCGGATTTCCGCCGGGCCGAGACCGGTGACGCGCCCCGCATGGTCGATCAGCCGTTCCAGCAGATAGGCCGCCTCCGGACGGCCGGCGCCGCGGTAGGCGTCCACCGGCTGGGTGTTCGTGAAGACGCCCTTCACCCGCACATAGACCGCGGGCGTGCTGTAGGAGCCGACGAGCATCGCCGACCCCGCGTCGGTCGGGATGAAGGGGCCGTAGTTCGACAGGTAGGCCCCCAGATTGGCCACCGTGTCCACCCGCAGCCCCAGGAAGCGCCCGTCGCCGTCCAGCGCCAGCCGGGCGCGGCTGACATGGTCGCGCCCGTGGTCGTCGCTGAGGAAGCCCTCCGTCCGCTCCGCCGTCCATTTCACGGGCCGGTTCAGGCGGCGCGCGGCGAACAGGCAGGCCATGTATTCCGGGTAGTTGAACAGCTTCATGCCGAAGCCGCCGCCGACGTCGGTGGTGACGACGCGGAATTTCGACTCCGGCAGGCCGAAGAGCTGGGCGAACTGCTTGCGCAGCCCGTGCACGCCCTGGCTGGTGACGTAAATGACCAGCCGCCCGCTGTCCGGCTCCACCGCGGCGAGGCAGGCGCGGCCCTCCATCGGGTTGGCGACGACGCGGTTGTTGACGATCTCCAGTTCCACCACGCGGGCCGCCCTGGACAGCGCCGCCTCCACCGCCGCCTCGTCGCCCTGGTCCCAGTCGAAGCAGAGGTTGCCCGGCGCCTCGTCCCACACCTGCGGGCGGCCCGGCTCCAGCGCCTCCGCGGTGCCGGCGACGGCGGGGCGGTCGTCGTAATCGACCATCACCAGCTCCGCCGCGTCGCGGGCGGCGTCCAGCGTCTCCGCCACCACCACGGCGACCGGATCGCCGACATGGCGCACCCGTCCCTTGGCCAGCGCCGGACGCGGCGGGGCGACGTAGGGGGAGCCGTCGCGCTGCGTCAGCGCCGCGGCGCAGGGGATGGGCCGGATGCCCTCGGCCTCCAGGTCGGCGACGGTGAAGATGCCCAGCACCCCCGGCTGCGCCGCCGCCTCCGCCGTGTCGATCCCGCGGATGTCGGCGTGGGCGTGGGGGGAGCGCACGAACACGGCGTGGCTCTGGCCGGGAAGCGACACGTCGTCGGTGTAGCGGCCGCCGCCGGTCAGCAGGCGGGCGTCTTCGGTGCGGGGGACCGGCTGGCCGATGCCGAACTTCATCATGGGGCGGGGTCTTTCGTCTGGAACGGGAGCACCCCGAGAAGATAGGCGGAGGCTTGGCCGGCGGAAACCCTCGCTTGGGCGTAAGCCGGTGGTGGCGTGGCGGCGCCGCGCCACCTATTCTAAGGCCATGTGCGGACGCATGATACTCGCCACGCCGGTCGCGGAGGTTCAGCGGCTGTTCGGCTTCCCCGAGCTTCCGAACCTGAAGCCGCGCTGGAACGTGGCCCCCACCCAGCCGGTGCCCGCCGTGCGGCGGGAGGAGGATGGGCGCCATCTGGTCACGCTGCGTTGGGGCTTGGTCCCCTTCTGGGCGGACGACCCGTCCATCGGCGCGCGGCTGATCAACGCGCGGGCGGAGACGCTGGCCGGGAAGCCGTCCTTCCGGGAGGCGTTCCGCAAGCGGCGCTGCCTTGTCCCGGTGGACGGATTCTACGAGTGGAAGGCGGAGGGCAAGCGCAAGCAGGGCTACGCCATCCGCCGCCGCGACCGCGCGCCCTTCGCCTTCGCCGGCCTGTGGGAGCGCTGGAACGGCCCGAAAGGCGGCCCGGCCCTGGCCGAACCGCTGGAGACCCTGACCGTCGTCACCACCACGGCGAACGCGGTGCTGAAGCCCTTGCACGACCGCATGCCGGTGATCCTGGACGAGACCGGCTGGGACCTGTGGCTGGACCCCGCCACCCCGCTGCCGGTGCTGGACGGGCTTCTGAAACCGGCGCCCGACGCGCTGCTGGAAGCCTATCCGGTGGGGCCGCGGGTGAACAACGTGCGCAACGACGACGAAGCCTGCATGGTCCCCCTCGACGACACGCCGACCGACGACGATGCGCCGACCCTGTTTTGACGGGCGGGGCCTTTTGGTGGCGCTGCTTCTTCTCGGCTCAACCGGAACGGCGTATGCCCAGGGAGGGACGACCAAAGGCAAGCTCGCCAACACCCCCAACGAAACGTTAAAAGGGCAGGGCGTCGCCGTGGAGGGCGACCTGTTGTCGATCAAGGGCACGCCGGTCCGCCTGATGGGGATCGACGCGCCCGACGTGGGGCAGAAATGCCGGAACCGCTACGGGCACGAGCTTGATTGCTTCCGCATCGCCACCGCGGTGCTGGCCAGCCTGATCAAGGACCAGGAGGTGACGTGCACCATCGCCGAACGGGACCGCAGCGGCCAGCAGATGGGCGAATGCCGGGTGCGGGGCGTCGATCTGGGCTCGGCGATGGTGTCCCGCGGCTGGGCCTTCGCCTACCGCAGCCTGTCGCCGGCCTACGCGTCCAGCGAAGCCTTCGCCCAGAGCCGCCGGCTGGGGCTGTGGGCCGGCAAGGTGGAAAAGCCCTGGCAATGGCGGTCCCGCCAGCAGCGGGAGCAGGCGCGGTAGATACCGCGTTCGACTCATTGGCGGGCTTCGCTTCGGCTATGCGGGCTCTGCCAACGGGGGAAGGGGGACTCGGCCTTTTTTCGGTTCGCCCTCCTTGGGGGGCGTGTTAGTGTTTCAGGGTGTTAACAAGTTTTTAATCAATCCGACCGGCTGGCGCCCCGCGGCGCCGAAGGCCGGACGGCCCCACCATCGGCGCGGAAGAACGGGTCATGCGAGTCTACGCACGCCAGCTTTACGATCATCTCCCTTACCTGCGCCGCTACGCGCGTGCGCTGACCGGAGCGACCGAACGCGGTGACGACCTCGTGACGCGCTGCGTCGAGGTCGCCGTGATGGCCCCCTCGCGGTTCGGGCTGGAATCGGGTGCGCGGGTGCCGCTCTACGCCCTGCTGAACCTTCTGTTCGACGATGACGGGGACGGGCGTCCCGCCCCGTCGCCGCACCCCATCGAACGGGCGCTGGCCTCCCTGCCGGAAGGGGAGCGGCGCATGTACCTGCTGATCACTCTGGAGGGGCTGACCGTTCCCGAGGCCGCCCAGGTGCTCCAGATCGCCGCGCCGGAGGCCCAGGAGCGGCTGACCGTGGCCCGCGACAAGGTGCGCAACGCCCTGACCCAGCGGGTGCTGGTGGTGGAGGACAACCCGATCCTGGCGATGGAGATCGGCTCGCTGGTCACCGACATGGGCCACGTCGTCTGCGGCACCGCCAACAACGAGCAGGAGGCGCTGGAACTGCTGGAGGCGGAGAAGCCGACGCTGGCCCTGCTGGACGTCCGGCTGGCCGACGGCGGCAGCGGCGTGGAGGTCGCCCGCCGGCTGCGTCAGAAGCGGGCCATGCGCACCATCTTCGTCACCGCCTTCGACGGCGACCTGGAGGAGGCGGACGCCCGCCATCTGGGCCAGATCGTCCGCAAGCCCTTCACCAACGAGGCGATCCAGGCCGCGATCTCCCGCGCGGTCTTCATGCCCAGCCCGGTGGCGCTGGCCTGACGGGCGTCCGTTCGTACCGGAACAGCGAAAGGGCGGCTCCTTGGGAGCCGCCCTTTTCATGTGCACGGCCGTGTGATGCCGCCGCGTCAGACCGTGGTCCGGCGCCCGGCGATCATGCGGTAGATGGCCAGGATGATGATGGCGCCCACGATGGCGCCGATGAAGCCGGCCCCTTCGCCGGCCCGGTACCAGCCCACCGCTTCGCCCAGATAGGTGGCGACGAAGGCACCCGCGATGCCGAGCAGCGTGGTGATGATGAAGCCGCCCGGATCGCGGCCCGGCATCAGGAACTTTGCGACGATGCCGGCCAGAAAGCCGATGATGATCGTCCAGAGAATACCCATAACCTCTCTCCCTCCAGTATCGGGGTCCTCGATCCCACGCAGCCATAACGCCCGGAACGGCGTTTGGTTCTGCCCGAAGGAGGCTCCCCTTGCGGATGATCCCTCACGGGAGGGAGAGGGAAGGGCGGGGACTCAGCTCCGCAGGGAGCGGATGTTGGCGGCGTAGCGGTCCGGCCCGCCGGTGAAGGTGGCCGTCCCGGCGACCAGCACGTCGGCCCCCGCCTCGATGGCGATGCGGGCGGTGTCGCCGTTGATACCGCCGTCCACCTGCAGGTCGATGGGCTTGCCCAGCGCGTCGATGCGGCGGCGCAGCTCATGGATCTTGGGAAGCTGGCTGGCGATGAAGCTCTGCCCGCCGAAGCCGGGGTTGACGGTCATCACCAGCACCAGATCCAGGTCCTCCAGCAGATAGTCCACGGCCTCCAGCGGCGTGGCCGGATTCAGCGACAGGCCGGCCTTCTTGCCCAGCGACTTGATGAGCTGGATCGTGCGGTGGACGTGCGCGCCGGCTTCCGGATGCACGGTAATGATGTCGGCCCCGGCGTCGGCGAAGGCGGCGATGTAGGGGTCCACCGGGGAGATCATCAGATGCACGTCGAAGGGCTTCGCCGTGTGCGGGCGCAGCGCCTTCACCACCGCCGGGCCGATGGTGATGTTGGGCACGAAATGGCCGTCCATCACGTCGATGTGGATGTAGTCGGCGCCCGCCGCATCGACGGCGCGCACCTCCTCGCCCAGCCGGGCGAAGTCGGCGGAGAGGATGGACGGGGCGATCTTGACCGGGCGCATGGCGGAGTCCTTGGCGTGAACGGTGCGGGGAAGGGCGGTGGAAAATCCACCTTCCCATATCACGCCTCACCCGCCGCCCCAACCCCTCTCGCCGCCCGCCATGGCCGTCAGGACGGCTTGCAGCCGGGCTTCAGCGCCGGGTCGCCGGAGAAGCTGCCGTCGTCGGGCGGGTCGCTTCCCGCACCGTAATCGGCGTTGAGCGTTTCCTCCAGCGCCGCCAGCCGGGCGGTGGCGGCGCCGAAGGCGTCGCGCTCGACGGCGCGGTAATGCTCGATCACCCGTTCGCCGAAGGCGGTCAGCGCGGTCCCGCCGCCGTGCTTGCCGCCCACCGCGGCGGAGACCACCGGCTCGGCGAAGATGCGGTTCAGGTCGTCCACCAGAAGCCAGGCGCGGCGGTAGGACATGTCCAGGGTCCGCGCGGCGGCTGAGATGGAGCCGGTTTCCCGGATCCGCTCCAGCAGCATCACCTTGCCGGGACCGATGGAACCGCCGGTGTCGAAATCGATGCGGATGCGCAGGCGGGTCATCGCACCGCCTTCGCGCCGGCCCGTGCCCGGCATCCGCCCCAGTTCACCCCGGCCATGCCCGTTCCTCCGCTCCGCCCTTCGGGGCGGGAGACTGACCGTCCACCGCCGAAAAGGCAAGGCGCTGTTCCGCCGCGCCGGACCGGGCTCCGGCGTGGGCTCAGAAGCCGGCCAGGACGATCTTGCCCCTGGCCCGCCCGCTTTCGAGCAGGGCATGGGCGCGCGTCAGGTTGGCGGCGTTGACGGTGCCGAACACGTCGGCCAGCGTCGTGCGGATCGTGCCGGCGTCCACGAGGCGCGACAGCTCGCTCAGCAGGGCGTGCTGGGCCGCGATGTCGGCGGTGCCGAACAGCGGGCGTGTGAACATGAACTCCCAATGCAGCGACACGCTCTTGCGCTTCAGCACCATGACGTCCAGCCCCGCCGGATCGTCGATCAGCGCGACGCGGCCCTGCGGGGCGATCAGGGCGGTGATCTCCGGCAGGTGGGTGGCGGTGTCGTTGGTGGAGAAGACGAAGGCCGGCGCGCCGATGCCCAGTGCCTCGACCTGGGCGGCCAGCGGCTTGCGGTGGTCGATGACGTGGTGGGCGCCCAGATCCCGGCACCACGCCTGCGTCTCCTCGCGGGACGCGGTGGCGATGACCGTCAGGCCGGTCAGTTGCCGTGCGAGTTGGATGGCGATGGAACCGACGCCGCCGGCCCCGCCAACGATCAGGATCGCGTTGGCCGCCCCCGGCACCGGGCGCCGCACGTCCAGCCGGTCGAACATCGCCTCCCACGCGGTGATGCTGGTCAGCGGCAGGGCGGCGGCCTGGGCGAAGTCGAGGCTGGCCGGCTTCGGCCCGGCGATGCGCTCGTCCACCAGGTGGAATTCCGCGTTGGTGCCGTCGCGGTCGATGGCCCCGGCGTAGAAGACGGCGTCGCCCGGCTTGAACAGCGTGGCTTCCGGTCCGGTGGCCACCACGGTGCCGGCGGCGTCCCAACCCAGCACCTTCATGGCGCCAGGCGCCGGGGGCATGTTGCGGCGGACCTTGGTGTCCACGGGGTTGACCGAGACAGCCTCGATCGCGACCAGCAGATCCCGGCCCTTGGGCTCGGGGCGGGGACGCTCCACGTCGATCAGGGCGTTGGGGGCGTCGATGGGCAGGGATTCGGTGAAGGCGACGGCGCGCATGGCCTGATGTCCTGTGCTTGTTGCGGCGTGTTGCTCTCTGCGGACAGGCTTGCGCCTTGCAGCACGGACGCGCAAGAATGCACATAAACCGCACATAGTGTCGAAAAGGATACCGTCATGGCTCGCGTTCCCCACGCCAACCTGGACTGCTCGCCGGGCTGCCCGGTGGAGGGCGTGCTCGCCATCATCGGCGGGAAGTGGAAGGGGCTGATCCTCTATCACCTGCTGGACGGCACGCTGCGCTTCAACGAGATCCGCCGCCGCGTGCCGAACGTGACCCAGCGCATGCTGACCACCCAGCTCCGCGAGCTGGAGGCGGACGGGCTGCTGGTCCGCACCGTCTATGCGGAGGTGCCGCCGCGCGTCGAATACAGCCTGTCGCCGCGCGGGCGGAGCTTGGCGCCGATCATCCTGGCGCTGAAGGCGTGGGGCGAGGAGCATCTCCGGCCCGCCGCCGCCGCGGCGGCGGAACAGGGCGGGGCCGTGCGATGAACGCCTTCGTCCCGCCCGCCCCGCAGCGCCCCTGGGGGCACCGCCTGTTCTTTCCCGCCGCCGCCCTCTATGGGGCGCTCAGCGTGCCGCTGTGGGTGGCCGGCTATTTCGGCTGGCTCGGCATCGGCTGGACCCCGGCGCTGCACGCGCACGAGATGCTGATGGGTTACGCGCTGGCGGTGGTCGGCGGCTTCCTGCTGACGCGCCCGTCGCGGGCGGCGCTGTCCGTCGCCTTCGCCGCGTGGCTGGCCGGGCGGCTGGCGGTGCTGGGCGGCCTTCCGCCGGAGATCGCGGCGCCGGTGGCGCTGGCCTATCCGGTGGCGCTGTTCGTGGTGGCGGGCGTGCCCTTCCTGCGCGCGGCCAAGAGCGGCCACAACATCCTCTTCGGCCCGGTGATCGGCGCCTTCTCCCTGGCCGAAGCGCTGGTCTGGTGGGGCGGCGACGGCGGGCGGACGGGCGCCCTGCTGGCGTTGCACCTCGTCGGCATCCTGATGCTGGTGATGGGCGGGCGGATCATCCCGTCCGCCACGGCGGGGGAGGTGCGCAAGCAGGGCGGGACGCTGGTGGAGCGCGTGCAGCCCCGCCTGGAATGGGCGGGAGTCGGCGGGGCGGTGCTGGCCGCCCTGACCGTGGCCGCCGGTGAGCCGTCCGGGCCGCTGGCCTGGATCGGGGCGGCGGGCGCCGCGCTGGCCGGGGCGACGGCCTGGGCGCGTCTGGCGCGCTGGCGGACGGGCGCGGTGCTGAGGCGCCCGGATCTGTGGAGCCTGCATTTGGGCTATGGCTGGCTTGGGCTCGGCTGGCTGTTCCTGGGCGTCGAGCGGCTGGACCCGCTGGCCGGCGGTGCGGGCTGGCACGTCATCGGGGCGGGCGCGCTGGGCACGCTGGCCGCCTCCATGATGGTGCGCGCGACCCTGCAGCGGGAGGCGCTGCCCCCGGACTTCTCCCGGCCCGCCACCGCCGCCATTGCGCTGGTCGGCCTGTCCGCCGTGCTGGGCGG
>NZ_JAUJFI010000111.1 GCF_030849505.1 Azospirillum isscasi
CCGGCAACAGCCGCAGGGCGCGGCGGTGCGCCCGCTCCGCCTCGTCCAGCCGCTCCGCGACGCGCAGCCCGTTGCCGAGATTGGACCATCCCTCCGGCAGGGCGGGGTCGAACAGCACGGCGCGCCGCCACGCCGCCGGCGCTTCCGCCGCGCGGCCCTGCCGGCTCAGTGCGTTGCCCAGATTGTTCCAGACCGTCGCCCGGTCGGCCCGGCGGGCCAGGGCGGCGCGGTGGCAGGCTTCGGCTTCGGCGAAGCGGCCCTGGCCGGCGCGGAGCGTGCCCAGGCTGTCCGCCGCGTCCACGCCGTCCGGGTCGAGGGCAAAGGCCGCTTCAAAGCACTTGGCCGCCCCCTCCGCCTGCCCGAGATCGCGCAGCACCAGCCCGAAGCCGTAGAGCAGCGCCGGGTTGCGCCGGTCCAGCCGCAAGGCGTCGGTGTAGGCGGTCACCGCCTCGGCCAGCCGTCCCTCGGCGTGGAGACGGGCGGCCTCGTTCAGAGGATCACCGGGGGAGGAATCGCCGGAAATCATCCCGTCGGCCGCCTTTCATTTCCCTCCCGCCGCCGGGGAGAGGGCCAGGGCGAGGGGGATGCGCCCGTGCCGGACGCAACGCCACGCGCCCCCTCACCGCCGGCTTCGCGGTTGCTCAGTCCTCGCCGTCCTGCATCGCCGGGGGACGCGGGGCGGCGTTGACCGGGGCGGCGAGTTGGGCGTCGACCACCGCCACCGCGGTCATGTTGACCAGACCGCGCGTGGTCACCGACGGGGTGACGATGTGCACGGGGCGCGCGGCGCCCAGCAGCATCGGCCCGACATTCTGCGCGTCGGCCATGATCTTCAGCATGTTGAAGGCGATGTTGGCGGCGTCCAGCGTCGGCATGACCAGCAGGTTCGCCTCGCCCTTCAGGCGGCTGTCGGGCAGCACGCCCTTGCGCAGCACCTCCGACAGGGCGGCGTCGGCGTGCATCTCGCCGTCCACCTCCAGATCCGGCATCTCCTCCGAGATGAGCTGGTAGGCCAGCCGCATCTTGCGGGCGGACGGGGTGTCCGCGCTGCCGAAGTTGGAGTGCGAGAGCAGCGCCACCTTCGGCTCGATGCCGAAGCGCTTCACCTCCTCCGCCGCCAGCCGGGCGATCTCGGCCACCTGCTCGGCGGTCGGGTCGGGGTTGACGTAGGTGTCGCAGATGAAGTGCGTGCCCTTTTGCGAGATCAGGCCGTTCATGGCGCCGGCGACCTTCACGCCCTTGCGCAGGCCGATCACGTCCATGACATGGGCGAAATGGTCGCCGTAGCGGCCCGAGGTGCCGCAGACCATGCCGTCGGCCTCGCCCCGGCGGACCATCAGCGCGCCGAAGACCGTCGGCTGGGTGCGCACGACGTTCAGCGCGTTGGCCGGCGACACGCCGCGGCGGCCCATCAACTGCCGGAAGACCTCGGCGTAGTTGTGGCAGCGCAGGTCACGGGCGGCCTCGATCACCTCGACGTCCTTGCCGATGCGGATGCGCAGGCCCATGTCGGCGATGGTCCGCTCGATCACGTCGGTGCGGCCCAGCAGGACCGGATGGGCGATGCCGTCGTCCACCACCACCTGGGCGCAGCGCAGGACGCGCGGGTCCTCGCCCTCCGCGTAGACGACGCGCTTGGGCGCCGCCTTCGCCTTGGTGATCACCGGCTTCATGACGAGGCCGGAGCGGAAGACATACTGGCCGAGGCTGTCGCGGTAGGCGCGGAAATCGACGATGGGCCGCGTCGCCACGCCCGACTCCATGGCCGCCTTGGCGACCGCCGAGGACACCTCGATCACCAGGCGCGGGTCGAAGGGCTTGGGCAGAATGTAGTCCGGGCCGAAGCGCAGGTTCTCGCCGACATAGGCGGCGGCCACCACGTCCGACGGCTCGGCCTGGGCGAGGCTGGCCATGGCGTGGGTGGCGGCGATCTTCATCTCCTCGTTCACCGTCGTGGCGCCGACGTCCAGCGCGCCGCGGAAGATGAAGGGGAAGCAGAGGACGTTGTTGACCTGGTTGGGGAAGTCCGAGCGGCCCGTGGCGATGATGGCGTCGGGGCGCGCCTGCCGGGCGAGGTCCGGCATGATCTCCGGCTCCGGGTTGGCGAGCGCCAGGACCAACGGCTTGTCGGCCATGCGGGCCAGCATCTCCGGCTTCAGCACCTTGGCGCCGGACAGGCCGAGGAAGATGTCCGCCCCGTCGATGACGTCGTTCAGCACGCGGGCGTCGGTGTCCTGCGCGTAGGCGTCCTTGTAGGGGTTCATCTCCTCGTTGCGGCCCTTGTGGACGACGCCGATGCGGTCGACCAGCCAGACGTTCTCGCGCTTGACGCCCAGGCTGAGCATCAGGTCCAGGCAGGCGATGCCGGCGGCCCCGCCGCCGGTGGAGACGACCTTGACGGTGGAGATGTCCTTGCCGACCAGCTTCAGCCCGTTCAGGACGGCGGCGCCCACCACGATGGCGGTGCCGTGCTGGTCGTCGTGGAAGACCGGGATCTTCATCCGCTCGCGGCAGCGGCGCTCCACCTCGAAGCAGGCGGGGGCGGCGATGTCCTCCAGGTTGATGGCGCCGAAGGTCGGCTCCAGGCGGACGATGGTGTCCACCAGACCGTCAACGTCCTTCTCGTTCAGCTCCAGGTCGAAGCAGTCGATGCCGGCGAACTTCTTGAAGAGGACGGCCTTGCCTTCCATGACCGGCTTGGCGGCCATCGGACCGATGTCGCCCAGACCCAGAACCGCCGTGCCGTTGGTGATGACCGCCACCAGGTTCGCGCGGGCCGTCAGTTCCGCGGCCTGGGCCGGGTCGGCGGCGATGGCGGTGGACGCCGCGGCCACGCCCGGCGAATAGGCCAGCGCAAGGTCCCGCTGGTTGGCCATGGGCTTCGTGGCGACGATCGCCAGCTTACCGGGCTTCGGGTTCCGGTGGTACTCAAGCGCCATAGCGTCGAAGTCGCCGGACATACGTCCTCTCCCCTTTTAGCTTGATTTCAGTTAATTTGCCGAACGACGAACTGTTTCCCCTCCGGCTTATACCCGAATTGCCCGGGCACCGGAATGGGAAAGGGGCAGCCCGCGGCGGGCCACCCCTTCCTTTTCGCCCCGAAGGACCCCCGCCTCAGATGCGGGCGAGCGCCGGCTCCTTGAAGTGCTGCTGGTATTCGGCGACCGCCTTGGTCTCGTCGAACTCGCCTTCCATCTTGGCGACCACGACGGTGGCGACGCCGTTGCCGATCAGGTTGGTGATGGCGCGGGCTTCCGACATGAAGCGGTCCACGCCCAGCAGCAGCGCCAGACCCTCGATGGGCAGGTGGCCGGTGGCCGACAGGGTGGCCGCCAGCGTCACGAAGCCGCCGCCGGTGACCGCCGCGGCCCCCTTCGAGGTCAGCATCAGCAGGCCGAGGATGGTGAGCTGCTGCCAGATCGTCAGGTCGATGTTGAAGGCCTGGGCGATGAAGATCGCGGCCATCGACAGGTAGATGGAGGTGCCGTCCAGGTTGAAGGAGTAACCGGTGGGGATGACGAGGCCGACGACGTGCTTGGAGCAGCCGAACTTCTGCATCTTCTCCATCATGCGCGGCAGCACGGATTCCGACGAGGAGGTGCCGAGCACGATCAGCAGCTCGTCCTTGATGTAGCGCAGGAAGGACCACAGGCTGAAGTTGTACATGCGGGCGATGCTGCCCAGCACGACGAAGACGAACAGCGCCATGGTGATGTAGACCGCGGCCATGAGCTGGCCCAGCGAGGTCAGCGACGACACGCCGTACTTGCCGATGGTGAAGGACATCGCGCCGAAGGCACCGAGCGGGGCGACGCGCATCAGGATGCCGATCACGCCGAACATGGCGTGCGACACCTTCTCGAACATGTCCTCGACCACCTTGCCCTTCTGGCCCATGGCGGACAGCGCGACGCCGAAGATCACCGCGAAGAACAGGATCTGCAGCATGTCGCCCTTGACGAAGGCGCCGACCACGTTGTCCGGGACGATGTTGACCAGGAAGTCGATGGTGGTGTGGTTCTGCGCCTCGGTGGCGTATTTGGCGACGGCGTCGGCCTTCAGCGACCCGGCCTGGATGTTCATCCCGGCACCCGGCTTCACCAGATTGACGACCAGCAGGCCGAGACCCAGGGCGAAGGTGGTGACGATCTCGAAGTACAGGATGGCCTTGCCGCCGACCTTGCCGACCTTCTTCATGTCGCCGATCGAGGAGATGCCGGTGACGACGGTCAGGAAGACGATCGGGCCGATGACCATCTTGATCATCTTGATGAAGACGTCGCCCAGGGGCTTCATCTGCACCGCAAGAGCCGGATAGAAATGGCCGAGCAGGATGCCGATGGTGATCGCGGTCAGAACCTGGACGGTCAGGTTCGTGTAGAATGGCTTTTTCTGGGGCTGCCCTTGGGCGTGCATGATCGTCTCCTCGTGGCGTTCCTTGGATTGGGCTGCCGCTCTTGTCTCGCGGTCGGCGGCCGGCCCGTCATGCCCCCTTGAAAGCAAGCGGTGTGCCAGAATGAAAATCGAGCAATCGCAGCGCTCCGACGACGCGCGTGGGTCAGAATCCGCACGACAGGGCCGGAATCCATGTGCGAAAATCCGCACATAGCGACTCGTTGCGGACCCGTTGTTGCGGCGCAGCATGGATTGAGGACCGTTGGTTAGGATCGCTCCCACCCGCTGGACATTTTCGCAAAGCCGCGACCGGCTCGTCCGGCGCCTCACCGCCCTGTTCGCCCGCCCGCGGCGGGTGATGCTGGCCGTCCTGGTGGTCGGGATGCCTCTGGCCGCGGCGGTTGCGGCGGGCTGGGCGGCGGACAACGCCAGAGAATCCCTGCACGAACAGGGGCTGGCGCAGCTTTCGCTGTACGAGTCCAACCTGCGGACGGAGCTGGAGCGGCACGCCGCCGTGCCGATGGTGCTGGCCCGCGACCGGGAGGTCGCCGACCTGCTGCGCGACCCCGCCCCGGAGCGGGTGGACCGCCTGAACCGCAAGCTGGAGGCCATCGCCGCGACGCTGAACGCCTCCGCGCTCTACGTCATGAACCCGGCGGGCACCACCGTCGCGGCCAGCAACTGGAACGCGGCGCCCAGCTTCGTCGGGCAGAATTTCAGTTACCGCCCCTACTTCCAATCGGCCATGGAGCGGGGGGAGGGGCATCATTTCGCGCTCGGCACCACCTCGCTCGTCCCCGGCTACTACACGGCCCAGCGGGTGGTGGCGGAAAACCGCACAGAGGGTCCGGCCCCCGGAAATCCAGCTCTGGGCGTGGTGGTTCTGAAGGTCGGTTTCCAGGACCTCGAAAAAGCGTGGTCGCACGGCCAGGAGAAGGTGCTGGTCACCGACCGCGACGGCATCGTCTTCATCACCAACGTGGAGGGCTGGCGCTACAACGCCCTGCCCCGCCGCCTGCCGGTGACGCTGCCCTCGACGGCGGCCGCGCCGACCGAGGAGATCCCCACACTGCCCTGGGCCTTCGGCGGCGCGTCCGACCGCATCACCCTGCGGGAACGGAATGCGGAGCGGCGCTATCTCCTGCAATCCGCGGCGGTCCCCGGCGGCGACTGGACCATCCACGCCCTGACCAGCCTCGCCCCGGTCGCCACCCGCGGCCAGCAGGCCGGGCTGCTCGCCGCCGCGGTGGTCGCGCTGGCCGCCCTGACCGGCTACGCGCTGGCCCAGCGCCGCCTGAACCTCGTGGAGCGGCTGGCCCTCCAGGAGGAGGCGCGGGCCGAGCTGGAACGCCGCGTCGCCGCCGCCACGGCGGAGCTGCGCGCCGCCGAGAACGAGCTGACCCAGGCGGCGAAGCTGGCGGCGCTGGGCCAGATGTCCGCGGCCATGGCGCACGAGATCAACCAGCCCCTGGCCGCCATCCGCAGCTTTGCCGACAACGCGGTGGTGCTTCTGGAGCGCGGGCGCCCCGATTCGGTGCGCGACAATCTGTCGGAGATATCCTCCCTGACCGACCGCATGGCCGCCATCACCCGCAGCCTGAAGGGCATCGCCCGGCGGGCGTCGGGCACGCTCAGCCCCATCTCCGCCGCCGCCGCCGTGGGTCAGGCGCTGGCCCTGCTGGAGTCCCGGCTGCGCCGCGAGTCCGTGACGGTGGACACCGACCTTCCGCCGTCCCCCCTGCTGGTCACCGGGGAGGACGTGCGGTTGCAGCAGGTGCTGGTCAACCTGATCGGCAACGCCGCCGACGCCATGCGTGCCTCCCCCGAGCGCCGCCTGTGGATCGCCCTGGCCGAGGAGGGCGAGGAGGCCGTGCTGACCGTCCGCGACAGCGGCCCCGGCATCGCGGAGGACGACCTGCCGCGCGTCTTCATGCCCTTCTTCACGACCAAGGCGGCGGGCGACGGGCTGGGGCTGGGGCTGTCGATCAGCCACGGCATCGTGGAGGATTTCGGCGGCAGCCTGACCGCCGCCAACCACCCGGAGGGCGGCGCCCTCTTCACCATCCGCCTCAAGCGCAGGGAATCCCACGCATGACGACCGGCACCGACGCAACCGGAACCGACGCAACCGGAACCGACGCTCTGGGCGGTTCCGTCCTTTTCGTGGACGACGAGCGGTCCGTCCGCCTCGCCGGGCAGCAGACGCTGGAACTGGCGGGCTTCGACGTCACCGCCTGCGACGGGGCGGAGCGCGCCCTGCGGCATCTGGGCCGCGATTGGCCGGGCGCCCTGGTCACCGACGTGCGGATGCCGCAGATGGACGGGCTGGAGCTGATGGAGCGCGCCCTGGCGCTGGACCCCGAACTGCCGGTCATCCTGATCACCGGCCACGGCGACGTGCCGATGGCGGTGGAGGCGATGCGGCGCGGCGCCTATGATTTCCTGGAAAAGCCCTTCCCGTCGGAACGGCTGGTCGAGGTGACGCGGCGCGCCGTGGAGAAACGCCGGCTGGTGTTGGAGAACCGGCGCCTGCGCGAGCGGTTGGCCGGGCTGCCCGCCGGGGACGCCTCGCCCATCGTCGGGCGGACGCCGGGGATCGAGCGGCTGCGCACCGCCATCGCCGCGGTGGCCGATACCGACGCCGACGTGCTGGTGCTGGGCGAGACCGGAACGGGCAAGGAGATGGTCGCCCGCGCGCTCCACGCCGGCAGCAACCGGCGCAAGCACCCCTTCGTGGCGCTGAATTGCGGGGCGATGCCCGAATCCATCTTCGAAAGCGAGCTGTTCGGCCACGAGGCCGGGGCCTTCACCGGCGCCGGCAAGCGCCGCGTCGGGCGCATCGAGCACGCCGGTGGCGGCACCCTCTTCCTCGACGAGATCGAGAGCATGCCGCTGTCGCTCCAGGTCAAGCTGCTGCGCGTGATCCAGGAGCGGGTGGTGGAGCCGCTGGGCTCGAACGAGCTGATCCCCGTGGACCTGCGCGTCGTCGCCGCCACCAAGGTCGATCTGCGCAAGGCCGCCAGCGAGGGCAAGTTCCGCGAGGATCTCTATTACCGGCTGAACGTCGTCGTGGTGACCATCCCGCCGCTGCGCGACCGCCGCGACGACATCCCCCTGCTGTTCCAGCATTTCGTCGTCCAGGCCGCCACCCGCTACAACCGCGATCCGCGGGCGCCCTCCCCGTTGCAGATCCAGCGGCTGATGGCCCACGACTGGCCCGGCAACGTCCGCGAGTTGCGCAACGCCGCCGACCGTTTCGTCCTGGGGCTGGACGACACGCTGTCCGCGGTGGGCGGCACCGCTCCGGCGGCAACGGCGGGCGGGAGCGGGCTGTCGCTGGCCGAGCAGGTGGACCTGTTCGAGAAGAGCCTGATCGAAAGCGAGCTGGCCCGCCACAAGGGCAGCGTGAAGGCGACCATCGAGGCGCTGAACGTGCCGCGCAAGACCTTCTACGACAAGCTGAAGCGCTACGGGCTCAGCCGCGAGGATTTCGTGGAGTGACGGGCCATCATTCCGCGGCCAGCGCGTGGGCGAAGGTGTCCACGCCCTGAACGCCGGCTTCGGTCAACCCGTAGGTGCCCTTGGCGATCCGCTCGAACCAGCCATAGACGTTGCGTTGGAGGATGGCCGCCGCGTCCTTTGGCGCCCCGGCGGCGCGCAGCGCCTTCAGCGACAGCGGCCCGCCCTGCAACAGCCGGGCGCAGCGCAGCGCGTCCTGGCGGTAGGCGGTGACGATGGGCACGCGGGTGGAGCCGCCGCGGTTGGGATCGCCGCGGCGCCGGGCGTGCTCTCCCAGCAGGCGGGCGGTGCGCGCCTTGTCCTTGCGCGGGCTGTAGGGAACGGGGTCGAGCAGCACGTCCACCTCGTGCCCCGCCGCCCGGCCCGTGTCCACGATCAGCAGCCCCACCCCCAGCCGCCGGCAGAGCTTGCGCACCCCGCTGTCGTGGGGCGACGGGCCGCTGGCCTTGCGCCCCGGCTGCGGCACGGCGAGATAGACGGTGTCGGTCAGGGCGAGCCGGTCCACCCCTTGGAGCAGCAGGTCCAGGGTGAAGCGCTTCTTCAGCTCGACGATCAGCGGCGGCTCGGCCCCGCGCACCGCCACGAGGTCGCAGCCGTGGATTTCGGCCTTCACGTCGTAGCCCTGGGCTTCGAGGAAGGCTTTCACCGGGGCGTAGAGGTCGGTTTCGGCGGCGATCGGCAAGGGAGACGGGGCGTGTTTCGAACGGAGCCCCCACCCTAACCCTCCCCCGCTGGGCGGGGGAGGGAAAAGTGCAGGCGAAGGTTACGCCGCGGCCTTCTGCTTGCGCAGGATGGCCAGGATGTCGGAGGCGGCCTTCGGGATGTTCGTGCCGGGGCCGTAGATGGCCGCGGCACCCGCCTTGTGGAGATAATCGTAATCCTGGGGCGGGATCACGCCGCCGCAGACGACCAGAATGTCCCCAGCGCCCTGCTTGCGCAGTTCCTCGACCAGTTGCGGGACCAGCGTCTTGTGGCCGGCGGCCTGGGACGACACGCCGATGACGTGCACGTCGTTCTCCACCGCCTGACGGGCGGCCTCCTCCGGGGTCTGGAACAGCGGCCCGATGTCCACGTCGAAGCCGATGTCGGCGAAGCTGGTGGCGATCACCTTGGCGCCGCGGTCGTGACCGTCCTGGCCCATCTTCACGACGAGGATGCGCGGGCGGCGGCCCTCCTCGGCGGCGAAGGCGGACACCTCCTCCTGGATGCGCTTGAAGCCCTCGTCGCCCTCGTAGGCCGCGCCGTAAACGCCGGAGACCGAGCGGATGACCGCCACATGGCGGGTGAAGGCCTTCTCCAGGGCGTCGGAGATCTCGCCGACCGTGGCGCGGGCGCGGGTGGCCTCCACCGACAGGGCCAGCAGGTTGCCGGTCTTCTCCGCCGCGGCCTTGGTCAGGGCCTCCAGGGCGGCGCGGCACTTGGCGTCGTCGCGGCTGGCGCGGACCTGGTTGAGGCGGGCGATCTGGGACTCGCGCACCGCGGTGTTGTCGATGTCCAGCACGTCCACCATCTCGGGGTTTTCCGGACGGTACTTGTTGACGCCGACGATCACCTCCTCGCCGCGGTCGATGCTGGCCTGACGGCGGGCGGCGGCCTCCTCGATCAGCAGCTTGGGCATGCCGCTTTCCACCGCCTTGGTCATGCCGCCCAGATCCTCGACCTTGTTGATGAGGTCCAGAGCGGCGTTGGCGAGGCTGTGGGTCAGATGCTCGATGTAGTAGGAGCCGCCCAGCGGATCGACCACGTTGGTGACGCCCGACTCCTCGGCGATGATGAGCTGGGTGTTGCGGGCGATGCGGGCGGAGAACTTGGTCGGCAGGCCCAGCGCCTCGTCGAAGGCGTTGGTGTGCAGCGACTGGGTGCCGCCCAGCACCGCGGCCATCGCTTCGATGGTGGTGCGGATGACGTTGTTGTAGGGGTCCTGCTCGGTCAGCGACACGCCGGAGGTCTGGCAGTGGGTGCGCAGCGCCAGCGAGCGGGCGTCCTTCGGGTCGAACTTCTGCTTCATCAGGGTGGACCACAGCAGGCGCGCGGCGCGCAGCTTGGCGATCTCCATGAAGAAGTTCATGCCGATGGAGAAGAAGAAGGACAGGCGCGGCGCGAACTTGTCGACCGGCAGCCCCTTCGACATGGCGGCGCGGACGTATTCGAGGCCGTCGGCGATGGTGAAGGCCAGCTCCTGCACCGCGGTCGCACCGGCTTCCTGCATGTGGTAGCCGGAAATCGAGATCGAGTTGAATTTCGGCATGTTCAGCGCCGTGTACTCGATGATGTCCGCGATGATCCGCATCGAGGGTTCGGGCGGATAGATGTAGGTGTTGCGGACCATGAACTCCTTGAGGATGTCGTTCTGGATGGTGCCGCTCAGCTTGTCTTGGGAGACGCCCTGCTCCTCCGCCGCGACGATGTAGCCGGCGAGGATCGGCAGCACCGCGCCGTTCATGGTCATCGACACCGACATCTTGTCGAGCGGGATGCCGTCGAAGAGGATCTTCATGTCCTCGACGCTGTCGATGGCCACACCGGCCTTGCCCACGTCGCCGACCACGCGCGGGTGGTCGCTGTCGTAGCCGCGGTGGGTGGCGAGGTCGAAGGCGACCGACAGGCCCATCTGGCCGGCCTTCAGGTTCGCCTTGTAGAAGGCGTTGGATTCCTCGGCGGTGGAGAAGCCGGCGTACTGGCGGATCGTCCAGGGCTTCACCGCGTACATCGTGGCGCGCGGGCCGCGGGTGAAGGGCGGGAAGCCGGGCAGGCTCTCCAGTTCAAGCCCTTCCAGGTCGCCGGCGGTGTAGAGGGCTTTGACGTCCAGCCCTTCCGGAGTCTTCCAGACCAGATCGTCGAGCGACCCGTTGGCGCCCAGATCCTTGGCGGCCAGGGTCTGCCAGTCGGCCTGGGTCTTCTTCGGAAACTCGGACATGGGACGCCTCCTCGACACCGCGTGGTTCAATTATTTGGAACGATGAATGAAATGAGAGGGTGCCTGCCCCCGCCCCGGCCCTCCCCCGCTTCGCAGGGGAAGGAGTTCAAATCCCTGCCCCTGCGAAGCGGGGGAGGGTTAGGGAGGGGGCAAGTACGACCCCGTACTCTTACGCCTGCGACCGGCGGGCGACGACCTTCCAGGCGGCCTGCATGATCGCGGCACCCAGCGCGGTCTTCAGGACCGTGGCGGCCAGGAACGGCGTCAGGCCGAGAGCGATGGCCTTCTCGCCGCCGAACAGGACGGCCATCCAGGCCACGCCCGGAACGAACAGCAAGGCATGGCCGACGGCGAGCGCCGCGACGGCCTTGACCGGGCTGCGGTCCCAGCCGCGCTCGGCCAGCCAGCCGGTGACGCCGGCGGCCAGGACGAAGCCCAGCAGGTAACCGGCGGTCGGACCCGCCATGTAGGCCGGGCCGGCGCCCGCACCGGCGAAGACCGGCAGGCCGGCGAGGCCCTCGGCCAGATACAGCAGGACCGTCGCCGTGGCGAGGCGGCTGCCGTAGGCCATGCCGAGCAGGATGACGACCATGCTCTGCATCGTCATCGGAACCGGCCAGAAGGGCACCTGCACCTTGGCCGAGGCGGCCAGCAGCAGGCTGCCCAGAACCGCCGCGGTGGCGGCGGTGAGCAGGCCGCCCCGCGGGGCGACCGTCTCAAGAAGCGAAGCGGCACGCTGCGAAAGCGTGTGTGCGTAAGCCATCGTCCTTCACCTTTCCCTTTATGTCGGAGCCCGCTTGGCTCACGCGAACTCCAGGATCTTCTGATCGACCGCCAGGCTGGAGCCGGGCGTCGCGTGCACCTTGGACACCGTGCCATCCTGCGCCGCGCGCAGGATGTTTTCCATCTTCATCGCCTCGACCACGGCCAGCACCTCGCCGGCCTTGACCTCCTGCCCCTCGGACACGGCGACCGAGACGAGCAGGCCGGGCATCGGCGACAGCAGGAACTTCGACATGTCCGGCGGCGCCTTCACCGGCATCAGCGCGTCGAGACGCGCGGCGTTCGGCGTCAGCACCTTCACCAGCGCCTGGCTGCCGGAGTGGGACAGGCGGTAGCCCACACCCACGCGGTCCACCTGGACGCAGACATGCTCGCCGTTCACCGTGCCGCGGAACAGCGGCTCGCCCAGGTTCCAGTCGCTCCACACCACGCGGTGCTTGCCCTCGAAATCGACGGTGTAGCCGATGCGCTGCGGGCTGCCGTCCACCGGGTGGACGTGGACCGGATGCTGCGTGCCGTCCAGCACGACGACCCAGTCGTCGCGCACCCGCACCTTGTTCGCCGGCAGCTTGCCGGTGATCTGGATGTCGCGGTCGTTCAGGCAGCGGTGGATCACGGCGGCGACCGCGATCAGGATCGCCGGGTCCTCCGGCGGCAGGTCGGAGGCGTGGAAGCCGTCCGGGTATTCCTCGGCGATGAAGTTGGTGGTCAGCCGGCCTTCGACGAAGCGCTGGTTGGCCATCAGGGAGGCGAGGAACGGAATGTTGTGGCTGACGCCGCGGATGTAATACTGGTCCAGCGCCTCGCGCATGCGGGCGATGGCGGCGTCGCGCGTCGAACCCCAGCTGCACAGCTTGGCGATCATGGGGTCGTAGAACATGGAGATTTCGCCGCCCTCGTAGACGCCGGTGTCCACGCGGACATGCGGGTCCTCCGACGGCGGACGGTAGTGGGTCAGCCGGCCGGTGGAGGGCAGGAAGTTGCGGAAGGGGTCCTCCGCATAGACGCGGGACTCGATGGCCCAACCGTGGAGCTTGATGTCGTCCTGCTTCAGCGTCAGCTTCTCGCCCGCCGCGACGCGGATCATCAGCTCCACGAGGTCGAGGCCGGTGATCAGCTCGGTGACCGGATGCTCCACCTGGAGGCGGGTGTTCATCTCCAGGAAGTAGAAGTTGCGCTCCGCGTCCACGATGAACTCGACCGTGCCGGCGGACTTGTAGTCCACGGCGCGGGCCAGCGCCACGGCCTGCTCGCCCATCGCCTTGCGGGTGGCGGCGTCGAGGAAGGGCGACGGCGCCTCTTCGATGACCTTCTGGTGGCGGCGCTGGATCGAGCATTCACGCTCGCCCAGATAGAGCGCCGTGCCCTGCCCGTCCGCCAGCACCTGGATTTCGATGTGGCGCGGCTGCTGGATGTACTTCTCGACGAAGACGCGGTCGTCGGCGAAGGAGGAGCGCGCCTCGTTCTGGGCGGACCGGAAGCCTTCGCGGGCCTCCTCGTCGTTCCAGGCCACGCGCATGCCCTTGCCGCCGCCGCCGGCCGACGCCTTGATCATCACCGGATAGCCGATGTCACGGGCGATGGTGACCGCCTCGTTGTCGTCGGCAATGACGCCCAGATAGCCGGGCACCGTGCTGACGCCGGCGGCCTTGGCCAGCTTCTTGGACTCGATCTTGTCGCCCATGGCCTGGATGGCGTGGGCGTCCGGACCGATGAAGGCGACGCCGGCGGCGGCCAGCGCCTCCTGGAACTCGCGCTTCTCGGACAGGAAGCCGTAGCCGGGATGGACGGCCTGGGCGCCGGTCTTCTTGCAGGCGTCGACGATGCGGTCGATCAGCAGGTAGCTCTGCGCCGACGGGGCGGCGCCGATGTGGACGGCCTCGTCGGCCATCTCGACGTGCAGGGCGTTCTTGTCGGCGTCCGAATAGACGGCAACCGTCTTGATGCCCAGGCGGCGCGCCGTGCGGATGACGCGGCAGGCGATCTCGCCGCGGTTCGCGATCAGGATCTTGGAGAACAGGGTCGTCATGGGGCGGCGCGCCTTCAGAGCGGGATGTTGTCGTGCTTGCGCCAGGGGTTCTGGAGCTGCTTGTTCTTCAGCATGGACAGCGCCTTGATGACGCGCCGGCGGGTGCCGTGCGGCATGATGACGTCGTCGATGTAGCCGCGCGACGCCGCCACGAACGGGTTGGCGAACTTCTGCCGGTATTCCTCGGTGCGCGCCTCGATGGCGGCGGTGTCGCCGATGTCGCCGCGGAAGATGATCTCCACCGCGCCCTTCGGCCCCATCACCGCGATTTCCGCCGACGGCCACGCATAGTTGATGTCGCCGCGCAGATGCTTGGACGCCATCACGTCATAGGCGCCGCCGTAGGCCTTGCGCGTGATGACGGTGATCTTCGGCACGGTGGCCTCGGCGTAGGCGAACAGCAGCTTGGCGCCGTGCTTGATGATGCCGCCGTATTCCTGCGAGGTGCCGGGCATGAAGCCGGGGACGTCCACCAGGGTCAGGATCGGGATCTCGAAGGCGTCGCAGAAGCGCACGAAGCGCGCGGCCTTCTTGGAGCTGTCGATGTCCAGGCAGCCGGCCAGGACCATCGGCTGGTTGGCGACGATGCCGACCGTGCTGCCGTTCATGCGGCCGAAGCCGATGATGATGTTCTTGGCGTAGTCGGGCTGAAGCTCGAAGAAGTCGCCCTCGTCGACCGTCTTGAGGATCAGCTCCTTCATGTCGTAGGGCTTGTTCGGATTCTCCGGCACCAGCGTGTCGAGCGACAGGTCGTCGCGGTCGAACGGGTCGGCGGTCGGGCGCTCCGGCGCCTTCTCACGGTTGGAGGCCGGCAGGAAGTCGATGAAGCGGCGGAGCTGGAGCAGCGCCTCCACGTCGTTCTCGAAGGCCATGTCGGCCACGCCGGACTTGCTGGAGTGCGTGACCGCGCCGCCCAGCTCCTCCGCCGTCACCACCTCGTGCGTGACCGTCTTGACCACGTCCGGGCCGGTCACGAACATGTAGGAGCTGTCCTTCACCATGAAGATGAAGTCGGTCATGGCCGGCGAATACACCGCACCGCCCGCGCACGGCCCCATGATCAGGGAAATCTGCGGGATGACGCCCGAGGCGTTGACGTTGCGCTGGAACACCTCGGCGTAGCCGCCGAGCGAGGCCACGCCTTCCTGGATGCGGGCGCCGCCGCTGTCGTTCAGGCCGATGACCGGAGCGCCGACCTTCATCGCCTGATCCATGATCTTGCAGATCTTCTCGGCGTGCGCTTCCGACAGCGAGCCGCCGAAGACGGTGAAGTCCTGGCTGAAGACGAAGACCAGACGCCCGTTCACCGTGCCGTGGCCGGTGACCACGCCGTCGCCGGGAACCTTCTGGCCTTCCATGCCGAAGTCGTTGCAGCGGTGCTGCACGAACATGTCGAACTCCTCGAACGAGCCTTCGTCGAGGAAAAGATCGATGCGCTCGCGCGCGGTCAGCTTGCCCTTGGCGTGCTGGGAGGCGATGCGCTTTTCACCGCCGCCCAGCCGCGCCCCGGCGCGCATGGCGTCCAACTTGGCCAGAATCTCTTGCATCAGGCGTTTCCCACTTTGGCAAGCGGCGGAGGACCTTGCGAACCTTGTGGCAGCGGTCCCCTCACCGGAACGCCTGGATTATTCACAGGATTCGCAAGAGGGCAATTGGCCGGGCGCTAAAAATGTGCGAAGTTGCGAACATCTTTGCAAACACAGGGCATAGTTTGCCAAGCTTGCGAATATGCTCTCCGGCATAACCTTCGGGTAATAGGCGCGTTCATGCAGAAGCTCTTCCTCGGCTACAAGCTCCGCCGCCTGCGCGAACAGCGCGGGCTGACCCAGGCGGCGCTGGCCAAGACGCTGGATCTGTCGCCGAGCTATCTGAACCAGATCGAGAACAACCAGCGCCCGCTGACCCTGCCGGTGCTGCTGAAGATCTCCGCCATGTTCGAGGTGGACCTGTCCAACTTCGTGGAGGACGAGGACAGCCGTCTGGTCGCCGACCTGCGCGAGGCGCTGGCCGACCCCTTGTTCGCCGGAGCCCCGCTGACCAACGCGGAGCTGCGCAGCGCCGTCGGCTCCAGCCCGGAACTGGCCCGCCGGGTGCTCAGCCTGCATCAAGCCTATCAGAAACTGCACGAGCGGGTGCAGTCGCTGGCCGACAGCCTGTCGAACCGGGAGCAGGGCGACGCCTTCGCCGGACCGCAATTCCCCTACGAGGAGGTCCGCGACTATTTCCACTACTGCAACAACTACATCGGTTCGCTGGACGAGGCGGCGGAAAAGCTGTGGGACACCGAGAAGATCCACTCCGGTGCCCTGCTGAACGAGCTGGCGGCCTATCTGAAGCGGCGGCACGACGTGCGGGTGAAGATCGTCGCCGACGACGGCGAGACGGCCATGCGCAGCTACGACGGCAGCACCGGCACGCTGCGCCTGTCGGCCCTGCTCAACGGCCCCAGCCGCGCCTTCCACATGGCCCACCAGATCGCCCTGCTGGGCTTCGGCGACACCATCGAGGAGCTGGTCGCCCAGGCGAAATTCTCCAGCGAGGACGCCAAGTCGATCTGCCGGGTCGGGCTTGCGAATTATTACGCGGGGGCGCTGGTCCTGCCCTACCGCGCCTTCGCCGCCCAGGCCCGCGCGCTGCGCCACGACGTGGAGCAGTTGCAGAGCCGCTTCGGCGCCAGCTTCGAGCAGGTCTGCCACCGGCTGTCCACCCTGCAACGGCCGGGGGCGCGGGGGCTGCCTTTCTATTTCGTGCGGGTGGACATGGCCGGCAACATCACCAAGCGCCATTCGGCGACTCGTTTCCATTTCGCGCGCTTCGGCGGCGCCTGCCCGCTGTGGAACGTGCACGAAGCCTTCGCCCAGCCCGGCAAGATCCTGGTGCAGTTCGCCACCATGCCCGACCGCACCACCTACATCGGCATCGCCCGCACGGTGACCAAGCGCGGCGGCGCCTATCTGAAGCCGTCGCGCCAGTTCGCCGTGGGGCTGGGCTGCGAGGCGACGCACGCGAACGAGATCGTCTACGCCGCCGGCATCGACACCTCCAACGAGGCCGCCGCCGTGCCCATCGGCGTGAACTGCCGAATCTGCGAGCGCACCGACTGCCAGCAGCGCGCCTTCCCGCCCATCGGCAGCCAGTTGTCGGTGAACGAGCACCACCGCAGCTTCGTCCCCTACCTGTTCACGCAGGAAGGGCGGACCGTGGGAAAAGCGTGAGCGGTTGGCGATCCGCCGCAGCCGCTCTATCATCCGCCGCCTCAACCGCCGCCTCATTCGACGGAATCACGACATGACGAAGCCCATCGCCCGGCCCTTGCCCCAGAAGACCATCGGCGTCCTCGGCGGCATGAGCAACCAGGCCACCGCCGAATATTACCGCCTGCTGAACGACGGGCTGAACGCCCGGCTCGGCGGCTGGGACAACGGCGAGATCGTCATCGTCAGCGTGAACTTCGGCAACATCGAGCATTTCGTCCGCCAGAACGCGTGGGACGCCGCGCACCATTACCTGTCCGGCAAGGTGGACGCGCTGGAGCGCGCCGGGTCCGACGTGATCCTGTGCGTGTCCAACACCCTGCACCGCGTGGTGGAGCCGATCATGGCCGGGCGCACCACCCCCTTCATCCACATCGCCGATCCGACCGGTGCGGCGATCCGGGCCGCCGGCCTGTCGCGGGTCGCCCTGCTGGGCACCATGCCGACGATGCTCTCCGACGACCTGCGCCGCCGTTACGAGGAGCGCTTCGGGGTGGAGATCCTGGTGCCCTCCGACCCCGACAAGGCCATCGTGGACCGCATCATCTTCGACGAGCTGGTGCGGCGCGACCTGCGTCCGGAGTCCAAGGCGCGCTATTTGGAGATCATCGACCGGCTGACCGCCGACGGGGCGCAGGGGGTGATCCTGGGCTGCACGGAAATCTTCCTGCTGGTCGATCAGGCCGACCGCCCGGACTTTCCCATGTTCAACACGACGGCGCTCCACGCCGCCGCCGCGGTGGCCTTCGCGCTGGGCGAGTAGAGGACGGGACGCTCAGGCCCGGTCCTTCACCGCCCCGATCAGGAACTCCTTGTTCCCTTCGGGGCCGGTGATCGGGCTTTCGGTGACGTCGAGCACGCGCCAGCCCGGCAGCCCGTCAAGCCAAGCGCGGATGCGGTCGCAGACCTCCTGGTGCAGGTCCGGCTCGCGCACCACGCCGCCCTTGCCGACGCGGCCCTTGCCCACCTCGAACTGCGGCTTGATCAGCGCGACCAGCCGCCCGCCCGGCACGGCCAGGGCCAGCGCCGCGGGCAGCACCACCTCCAACCCGATGAAGCTGGCGTCGCACACCACGAGGTCCACGGGGTCCGGAATCTCGGCGGCGGTCAAATGGCGGGCGTTGGTCTTTTCCAGAACCACCACGCGCGGGTCGTTGCGCAGCTTCCACGCCAACTGCCCGTGCCCGACGTCCACCGCATAGACCCTGGCGGCGCCGCGGGTCAGCAGCACGTCGGTGAAGCCGCCGGTGGAGGCGCCCACGTCGATGGCGGTCAGGCCGGTGGGGTCGATGCCGAAGACGTCCAGCCCCTTCACCAGCTTCAGCCCGCCGCGCGACACCCAGGGATGGTCCTGCCCTTTCACCGACAGCGGGGCGTCTCCGGCGATCTGGTCGCCGGCCTTGTCGATCCGCTTCGTGTCGGAATAAACCAGCCCGGCCAGGATCAGCGCCTGCGCCTTGGCCCGGCTTTCGGCCAGCCCGCGCTCCACCAGCGCCACATCCGCACGCACCCGCGCCATCTCACCACTCCACCATTGACGAGAGGGGATGCATGGCCCAGGACGCGGCGTTCGGCAAGGGGCGATGAACCGTCACAGGCGAAGGACGGTCAGAAAGGCAGGTCCAGAACGAAGCGCGCGCCGGGAGCGTTCGGCTCCGCCCGCAGCTTGCCCTTCAATTGCCCGGCGAAGGCTCGCGCCACCTTCATGCCCAGCGTGTCGGCCCGCGCAACCTCGAAGCCCGGCGGAAGGCCGCGCCCATGATCGGCGACGGTCAGGCGCCGTCCGCCCTCCTCCCGCGGCACGAGGCTGACCTCGATATCCCCCGGGCTGCCCGCCGCGTAGGCATAGCGGGCGGCGTTGCCGACCAGCTCGTTGACGATGAGGGCCAGCGGAATCACCGAATCCACCGGCAGCATCGCCCCATCCACCGTCACGGCGATGCGCCGTTCCGGACCGCCGACCGCGAAGTGGCTTTCCATCTCCCGGCAGGCGTCGCGCAGATAGGTTCCGAAATCGACGAGGCTGCCGCGGGCGGCGGCGTGCACGCGCTGGTGGGCCTGGGTCACCGTGCCGATGCGGCTGCACGCCTCCTGAAAGGCGCGGCGCATGTCCGGGTCCTTGGCCGACAGGGTCTGGAGCGTCAGAAGGCTGGACACGAGCTGGAGCGTGTTCTTGACGCGGTGGCTGACCTCCCGCGCGTGGTGGTGCGCGGTCTCGCTCGACTCGGACTCGGCGGGGCGCAGGGTGACCAGCAGCGACGGTCCGCCGTCCAGAACGGACAGGCACAGACACCAGGACACCTCCTCCGGCCCCGTGATCCGCAGGCGGGCGCCCTCGCCGGTGCGCAGAGCCTCGGCCAGCCGTTCGTCGGACGCCTCCGGGAAACGGTCGGCCAACGGATGCCCCAGTTCCAGGCCAAGAGCGCGCATGGTCGCGTTGGCGTAGAGGCAACGGAAGGACGCCCCGTCGATCACCGCCGTAGGAGTCGGGGACGCCTCGACGATGGACTGGAACATCGCCAACCCACCTTGAGCCGCCCCACCTTGGGCCGGGCCGCCCTGGGCCGGAGCGCCATTTTCGTCGGATGCGCGCCCAGCGCCCGCTGCAAACACCTGAGGCATGTTGACCAACACCCAGTCCCGCCGGATTTGTTCGTTAATCTATTGTTTTCGAATTGTAAGACAGCGGTCCGAACCGCACCAGTGAAAGCGCCCCGCCCAACCTTAGGCCAATAGAGCTAGCTCCTTCGTCAAGGCGCGGTTCGGCGGGGTACTCCGTCCGGGTCAGGCACTCACCGCCGCCGCTTCGATTCCCAGCGCCTGAAGGGCGGTGGCGACGATGTGGCGGGCGGCGAGACCGGCCTCGTCATACTGCTTGGCCGGGCTGTCATGGTCGAGGAAACGGTCGGGCAGGACCATCGGGCGGATCTTCAGCCCGCCATCCAGCAGGCCGGCC
>NZ_JAUJFI010000112.1 GCF_030849505.1 Azospirillum isscasi
GTCGGCGCGGCCCTGCGCCGCGATCAGCGCCGCGGCGGCCCCGGCCAGCGCCGCGGCGCTGTGGGAAAGCGGCAGGCCGAGCAGCGCCGCCCCCTCCGCCAGCCGGGCGAGATGCCGGTCCAGATGGCGGGTGGTTCCGCCGGACACCCGGATCGTCTCGAACAGCCCGTCGCCCAGCGTGAAGCCGCGGTCCGCCGGGTCGATCCGCGCCTCGTCCGCTGGCAGCAGGCGCCCGTTCAGCCAGAGAAGCCCGCCGCTCATCCCGCGGTTTCCTCCAGGGCGCGAAGCTGGGCACGGATCTTGACCATCATCTCCTCATGCTCCCCCGCCGGGTCGGAGTCGGCGACGATGCCGCCGCCGGCCTGGGCGATCACCGCGTCCGGCGTGATGGAGAGGGTGCGGATGACGATGCTGCTGTCCATCGCGCCGTCGAAGCCGATCCAGGCGACGGAGCCGCAATAGGCGCCGCGCCGCGCCGCCTCCAGCTCGTCAATGATCTGCATGGCGCGGATCTTGGGCGCTCCGGTGATCGAGCCGCCGGGCAGCGCCGCCCGCAGCAGGTCCACCGCCCCCAGGCCGGGCCGCAGCCGGGAGGTCACGACCGAGACGAGGTGATGCACGCTGGCGAAACTCTCCAGCCCGTAGAGGACCGGCACGCGGACGCTGCCCACCGCCGACACGCGGGCGAGGTCGTTGCGCAGCAGGTCGGTGATCATCAGGTTTTCCGCCCGGTCCTTCACGCTGGCCACCAGTTCCGCGGCGGCGGCGGCGTCCGCGGCGGGGTCGGCGTAGCGGGGGCGGGTGCCCTTGATCGGGCGGGTTTCCACCTCCCCCGCGGCGTTCAGGCGGATGAAGCGCTCCGGCGAGGCGCTGGCGATGCGCAGGCGGGGGCCGCAATCGAGATAGGCGGCGAAGGGCGCCGGACTGATCGCGCGCAGCCGCCGGTACAGCGCGTAGGTGTCGAGCCCGGCGGGCCGCTCCGCCAGGAAGCGCTGCGTGAAGTTGGCCTGATAGATGTCGCCGGCCCGGATGTATTCCAGAACCCGCTCCACCCGTGCCAGATAGTCGGGGCGGGCCAGTTCGCTCCGCCAGGGGGATGCCGGGACGGGGCCGGGCGGGGACGCCGCGCCGCGCTCCAGACGGGCGGCCAGGGCGCGGGCGCGGCCCTCCGCCTCCGGACGGGCGGCGATCGCCCAGGCGCGGCGCTCCGCATGGTCGAAGGCGGCCACCGCGTCGTAGAAGCCGAAGGCCATGTCCGGCTGGCCGCTGGTGTTGGGATGGCGCGAGCGGACCCGCTCCAGCCGCAATCCCGCTTCGTACCCGATGAAGCCGACCGCCCCGCCGCGGAAGGGCGCCGGCCCCGGCGCTTCTTCGGGACGGGCGTGGCGGGCCAGTTCCTCCGCCAGCACGGCGAAAGGATCGCCGTCCACCGCCTGCCCGTCGAGGAAGGCCCGCCCGTCGAGGGACTCCAGCGTGCGGAAGGGCTCCGCCGCGATGTAGCTGTAGCGGCCATGGGCCGGGTGCGGGGCCGCGCTGTCGAGCAGCATCGACCAGGGCTGTCCGGACAGGGCGCCGAAGGCGTCCGCCGGATCGGCGCATGACGTGGGGATCGCCAGCATGGCGGCGCTGCTTCCTGTAGGACCGGCCTTCACATGAGAATGGTGGCGCCGCCGTCCACCACCAAGACATGACCGTTGACGTAGGACGCGGCGGCGGAGGCCAGAAACACTGCGGCTCCGGCGATCTCCTCCGGACGGCCCCAGCGGCCGATCGGGGTGCGGCCCTCGAAATAGGCGGACAGGGCCGGGTCGCCGGTGATGCCGGCGTTGGTTTCCGTGGCGAAGAAGCCGGGGGCGATGGCGTTGCTGGTCAGCCCCTTCGCGCCGTATTCGGCGGCGAGCGCCCGCACCATGCCGGTCAGCCCGGCCTTGGCGGCGGCGTAGACCGCGTCGTTCGGGCGGGCGACCTGCCCGGCGATGGAGGTCACGGCGATCAGCCGCCCGAAGCCTTGCGGCAGCATCAGCCGCGCCGCCTCCCGCGCCAGGATCAGGCCGGCGGCCAGATCGACGTTCAGCAGATCGCCGATTTCCTCGTCCGCAAAGTCGGTCAGCGGCTTGCGGTTGCGCTGCCCGACATTCTGGACCAGCACGTCGAGCCGCCCGTGCTCCCGCCCGATCCGCGCGAAGGCGTCCCGCACCGCGTCCCGGTCGGCCACGTCGAAGGCCAGCACGGAGGCCCGCCCGCCCGCCGCGGCAATGGCGTCGGCCTGCGGCTGCAACCGCGCGGCGTCGCGCCCGTTCAACAGCACATGGGCGCCTGACCCGGCCATGGCGCGGGCGATTTCCAGCCCCAGCCCGCGCCCGGACCCGGTGACCAGCGCCACCCGGCCCTCCAGCGAGAACTGCGACAGATAGGGAAGATGCGGGGCGGTCATGGTCACCGATCCGGATGCTGAGGGGAGGGATGGTCAGGCAGGTTTAGCAGATGCCCCGCCGGATGGCACCCCATCCGGTCAGGCGCGGGGCAGCAGTTCCACCGTTTCCGCGATGGTCCAGCCGTCCGCCCGCACCAGCCGCCCGATGCGCCCGTACAGCGTGGTGCCGGGGGGCACGCGCCCCTCCGCGGCCCAAACCTCGGCGGCGGGAACCGTCAACAGGCCCAGCACCTCCACCGAGAAGTGGATGCCGCTGCGGGACAGCAGGCGCCCGAACGGCTCCTGCCCCTCGCGAAGCCGGTCGGCGAAGTCCGCAGGAAAGCCGCCAAGCGCGATGCGGATGCTCGCCAGCTCCACCGGCAGCGCGTCCGGTCCGACGGTCAGAACGATGTCGCGCAGCAGCGCCGTCCCGTCCGGTTCCATCCGCTGGCGCAGCACCCGCACGCCCACCGGCTCGCCCCACCGCTCCGACAGGACGGCGGTCATGCCGCGGCCGTGGTCGAGCAGGGTCCGGTAGGACGCCGGGACCGCGGCGGCGGGCAGCGTGGACAGCGCCCGTGCCCCAGGCCCCCACCCCGCCGTCAGCGCCCGCGCGCGCGCCAGGGCGGGGCCGGGATCTTCCATGGAGGAAAAGCCGGCGGCGGAGGCGGACGAAAAGGAAGGCTTCATTCGGAATCGCGGTTCTGCGGAAGGACTTGGCTGCTCCGGCGGGAAACGGCCACGGGGCGGCATTCTAGAAACAGCGCCCCGCCAACCGCAATGCCGAAGGCGCGCAACGCAGAGTCGTGCCGTCCGTTTGCCCTTCCGGAAGACGGGGTGTCCGGAGCCGCCCCGCGCCGCGCCGCCGGCCTCTTGCGCTTGCCGCGTGCTGCATTAGATCACGCTCATAAAGATGCCCGCCATGGAGGGGAACCGCGCCATGTCCGACCTTCTGCACGTCGCCTGCCCGAGCTGCGACACCCTGAACCGCATGCCGCGCGGGCGCCTGGACCAGCCCGGCGCCGGAAAATGCGGGCGTTGCGGACAACCGCTGTTCCAGGGCAAGCCCATCGCCCTGACCGCCGCCCGCTTCGCCGCCCACGCGGAGCGCAGCGACCTGCCTCTGCTGATCGACTTCTGGGCGGAATGGTGCGGGCCGTGCCGGATGATGGCCCCGGTGTTCGAACAGGCCGCCGGCCAATTGGAGCCCCATGTCCGTCTCGCCAAGGTGGACACGGAGGCGGCGCCGGAGCTAGCCGCCCGCTTCGGCGTCCGCAGCATCCCGACCATCGTCCTGGTCCGCCACGGGCGCGAGGTGGCGCGCACCGCCGGGGCGATGCCGCTGCCCGCCCTGCTCGGCTGGGTGCGGCAGGCGATGGCGTCCGTCTAAACCGCTACTCCGCCTCCAGCAGCAGCCGGGTGAGGTCGGCGACGGAGGCGACCTCCAGCTTGTCCATGACGTTGTGGCGGTGCACCTCGACCGTCTTCGGGCTGAGGTTGATCTCCGCCGCGATCACCTTGTTCGGCTTGCCCTGCACCACCAGATCGGCGACTTGCCGCTCCCGCGGGGTCAGGCGGGCCAGCAGGGCGCGGACATGGGCCTTGCGCGCCTGCCCCTCCCACGCCTGCCGCGACCTCTCCAGCGCCTCGTGCACCCGGTCGAGGAGGAGCTGGTCGTTGAAGGGCTTCTCGATGAAGTCCACCGCCCCGGCGCGGAAGGCGCGGGCCGCCATGGGCACGTCGCCATGGCCGGTGATGACCACCACGGCCAGGACGGACCCGGCGCGGGCCAGCGTGTCCTGCAACTCCAGCCCGCTCATCCCCGGCATGCGCACGTCGGTGACGAGGCAGCCGGGGCGGTCCGCCCGGACGCCGCGCAGGAACTCCTCGCCCGAACCGAAGCACTCCACCGCCACGCCCAGCGAGCCGATCAGCCAGGCCAGCGAATGGCGCATCGCGGGGTCGTCGTCGACCACGTAGACGGTGCGGTTCGCGTCAGGGTGCATCGGCGTGCTCCTCCGCTGCGGCGGGAAGGACGAAACGCACGATCGCTCCTCCGCCCGGATTGTCGGTGGCCCAGAGATGGCCGCCGTGGGATTCCACGATGGTCCGGCAGATCGACAGGCCCAGCCCCATGCCGCCGGGCTTGGTGGTGAAGAAGGGATCGAACAGGCGGGTGCCCGCCTCCGCCGACAGGCCGTGCCCGCGGTCGGCCACGGCGATCTCCACCCGCCCTTCCCCGTCCAGGCCGGTGCGCACGGTGACGCCCCCGCCCTCCCCCGCCGCGCCGCCCGCCACACCTTCCATGGCATCCAGCGCGTTCTTGACGAGGTTCAGCACGACCTGCTCGATCTGCACCCGGTCGGCCAGGACCGGCGGCAGGCCGGCGGCCAGGGCGCGGGTGACGGGGATGTTGGCGCTGCGCGCGCGCCCGGCGCAGAGTTCCAACGCCGCTTCCACCGCGCCGTTCACGTCCGCCGGTTCCAGCCGGGCGGCGCGCTTGCGCACGAAATCGCGGATGCGGGCGATGATCTGGCCGGCGCGGTCGGCCTGGGCGGCGATGGCGCGGGAGGCTTCGGCGAACTCCGCGGCGGTCCCCACCCCGGCCTCCAGCCGCCGGGTGCAGCCGCGTGCGTAGTTGGCGATGGCGCCCAGCGGCTGGTTCAGCTCATGCGCGATGTTGCTGGCCATCTCGCCAAGGATGGAGAGGCGGGCCACATGGTCCATCTCCTTCTGCCGCTCGCGGGCGGTGTCCTCGGCGCGGCGGCGCTCGGCCATCTCGCGCCGCAGCTCGCGGTTGGCGTCGCGCAGTTCGGCGGTGCGCACCTTGATGAGATGCTCCACCCGCAGCGAATGGGCCGCCCACCACAGCAGGGCCAGCGCCGCCAGGGCCAGCCAGTGCCAGTGTTCCCGCGCGAGGTCGAGGAGGGTGACGTCGCGCAGATGCTCGTACGGCCCGATGCGCAGGCTGCGGAACAGGCCGTGGACCGGCTGGTAGTCCATCGGCACGGTCCAGCCCTCGTATCCGCCGGCCAGAGCCGCCGGATGATCGGCGGGCATCTGGAACAGGGCGACCACCACCGCCTTCGCCAGATCCTCCGGCGTGGAGGCGAGCCGGGCGAGCGGCCAGTCGGGGTAGAGTCCGGTGGACAGGGCGCAGCCGAAGCCCGGCGCCGCCCTGGGCGCGACGACATGGAACTGTGCGGGATCGAGCCGCCCTTCCTGCGCCAGTTCCTCCAGCACGCAGGCGCGCAGCACGCCGGCGTCCACCTCCCCGTCGCGGACGGCGAAGGCGATGCGGTCCACCGGGAAGCCGGAAAAGCGAAGCCCCTTCAGGTCGCCATAGGGATCGACCCCGGCCTTCAGCATCTCCCCCCAGGCGACCTGGAAGCCGCCGAAGGCGTCCGGGTCCACCGCCATCACGGTCTTGCCCTTGAGGTCCCCCAGGCTGCGGATGTCCTCGCGCCCGGCGCGGGCGATCACCGCGGAGCCGACCGCCGCGCCCGACGCCCCGGCGCGCGAGGAGTGGAGCGTGGCGATGCGGGTGACGCCGTGGCGCGCCTCCAGCTCCACATAGTTGCCGGTGTTGGTCAGCACGAAATCGACGCTGCCGGCGCCGACCGCCGCCTCCATGCCCGGCAGGTCGAGCGGCACCATCTCCGCCCCGCGACCGGGAAAGCGCTCGGCCAGATAGCGGACGGTCGGCTCCCAGACGGCGTTGGCGTGGTCGCCGCCGCGGTAGGCCAGCACGCCGACGCGGATCGGCGGCTCCGCGGCCCAGGCCGGAACCGCCAGGGCGAGCATTCCGGCCAGCGTCAGGCAAACCGGTCGGACCGTGAACCGCATGGCATCCTTCGGACGGGGACGGGGACGGGCGCGGGGAGGCTGCGTCCCCACGCGCCGCATACACCCATACTCCGCGGCTTTCAACCCGCGTCGGCTCTCAACCGTCCAGCGTGGCCGCCGCGTCCGCCTGCATGCGCGTCAGGCCCAGCAGCTTCAGCGCGTAGCGTTCGTAGACCGGCTCGCCGATGCCCTTGCGCACCTTGCGCAGGAAGTAGCGCTCGAACCCGACCTTGGCGAGATGGACCCAGCGCCCGTGCGACGACCAGTTCACGTTGCGCGGGGGGATTTGCGGCATGGCGACGAAGGCGACGCCGCTGTCGCCGAAATCGGCGAGGCAGAGCGCGTTCCAGGTCGCCTCCTCCGCCGGCTCCTTCCCGTCCAGGACGGCGCGGATGTTGTGGGCGGCGGCGCTCACCATGGTCTCGATCATGTAGCCGGTCTTCGGAACGCCCACCGGGACCGGGGTCTTCTCCACCGGCGGAATGGCGATGCACACGCCGACGCTGAAGACGTTGCGGAAGGTGGGGTTGCGCTGGTGCCGGTCGGTCAGCACGAAACCGCGCGGGTTGACCAGCCCTTCCACCCCGCGCAGGGGCGCGATGCCCCGGAAGGCGGGCAGCATCATGGTCAGACGGCTGGCCACCACATGCTGCGCCTTGTCCTTGCCGTCCGCATCGACCTCCGTGGCGTGCACGGCGTCCGGCTCGAACCGGTCGACGCGGGCATTGGCGATCCACTGGATGTGCCGTTCGCGCAGCGCCGATTCCAGAAGCCCCTTGGTGTCCCCCACCCCGCCGAGCCCGAGATGCCCGATGTAGGGTTCGGAGGTCACGAAGGTCATCGGCACCTTGTGGCGGATTTTGCGGCGGCGCAGGTCGGCGTCGGCGATCATCGCGAACTCGTAGGCCGGGCCGAAGCAGGACGCCCCCTGCACCGCCCCGACGACGAGCGGGCCGGGGTTGCGGCAGAAATCCTCCCACCGCTGCGCCGCCTCCTCCGCGTGATCGACGTGGCAGATGGAGACGGTGTTGGCCTGCGGCCCGAATCCCTCGATCTCGTCGAAGGCCAGTTCGGGGCCGGTGGCGATCACGAGCTGGTCGTAGGTCAGGCTGGTCCCGTCCCCCAGATCCAGCGCGTTGTCCGCAAGCCGCAGGCCGCGGCAGCCGGACGGGTTGAAGGCGATGCCCTTGCGGGCGAAGGGTTCCGCCAGCGAAACCGTGATGTCGCCGCGCGTGCGCCAGCCGACCGCCACCCAGGGGTTGGACGGCACGAACTGGAAATGACGGGTGTTCGACACCACGGTGATCCGGTCGCCGGGCCGCGCCAGATCCTTCAATTCATAGGCCATCGGAATGCCGCCGATGCCCGCCCCCAGAACGACGATGTGGGCCATATCCGTTT
Organism: Azospirillum isscasi; assembly: GCF_030849505.1. Taxonomy (GTDB): domain Bacteria; phylum Pseudomonadota; class Alphaproteobacteria; order Azospirillales; family Azospirillaceae; genus Azospirillum; species Azospirillum isscasi. The sequence continues at coordinate 7,661 of NZ_JAUJFI010000112.1, forward strand.
CCTCTCCAGAAGGTCCGGGTCTGTTCGGCCGGTTCTTTCTCGCCGGTCTTCGGCTGCCCGGTTGTGCGGGTGATCGGGGCGGAAGGCCCCTTCCTGCCCGGTCTGCGCTTACTCGAAGGCCACGCCCGGACGCAGCCCGGCCCGCTTCAGGACGGCCGCCAGCGGGCAGAAGCCGGTGAAAGCCGCCTGGAGCATGTTCGCCCCGACGAAGGCGGTCAGCCACAGCCAGTCCGGGCTGTGCAGCTGGGCCAGGGCAAGGCTCGCCAGGATCATGGTCCCGGCGAAGGCCATCACAACGCGGTCGATGCTCATGGCGGCGTCTCCCTCTGGCCCAACGGCGGGCTGATTCATTCATTGACACTAATTTAGCAATGTCTAAATTAATGAGTCAAGACGCCATGAGATCCGTTCTTCCCGTTCGAGGTGGCCCGCCATGCCCCGTTTCTCCGCTCCACGCACGCTGGCCGTGGCCGCCCTGCTGGCGGCGTTCGTTCCGCTGTCTTCGGCGCTCGCCCAATCCGGCACCCTGACCGTCCAGCCCCGCCCGGTGGAGGATCTGAAGGCCGTCTTCGCCACCGTGGAAAGCGTGCGCGAGACGCTGGCCCGCACGCGCATCGGCGGCACCGTGGCCGACCTGAAGGTGACGGAAGGCGACAAGGTGACGGTCGGGCAGGTCATCGCCACCGTGCGCGACCCCAAGCTGCCGCTCCAGCTCGCGGCGCTCGACGCGCGCATCCAGGCGCTGAAGGCGCAGCAGCATCAGGCGGAACTGGAGCTTGGCCGTGCCCGGCAGCTCCGCGCCAGCGGCACCGGCACGCAGCAGCGGCTGGACGACGCGCAGGCAGCGCTGGACGTCGCCCGCGCCCAGATCGCCGCCATGGAGGCCGAACGCTCCGTCGTCGCCCAGCAATTGCGCGAGGGGGAGGTGCTGGCCCCCGCCGCGGGGCGCATCCTCCACGTCAAGGTCATCGACGGCGCCGTCGTGATGCCGGGCGAGGCCGTCGCCGGCATCGCCACCGACACCTACATCCTGCGCCTGCACCTGCCGGAACGGCACGCCCGCTTCCTGCGGGAGGGCGATCCGGTGCTGGTCGGCCAGCGCGGGCTGGCTCCGGTGACCGTCGCCGATCCCGGCGCCACGGCCCTGACGCGCGGCAGCGTCCGGCAGGTCTATCCGGAGATGGCCGGCGGGCAGGTGGTGGCCGACGCCACGGTCAGCGGTCTGGGCGATTTCTTCGTGGGCGAGCGGGTGCGCGTCTACGTCGCCACCGGCACGCGGGAGGCGGTGGTGATCCCGCCGGACTGGCTGCTGCGCCGCTTCGGCACCGATTTCGTCCGGCTGGCCGACGGGACGGAGGTTCCGGTCCAGGCCGGCGGCGCCATTCCCGCGCTGGACGGCCAGCCCGGCGGGCTGGAGATCCTGTCCGGCCTGAAGCCCGGCGACGTGATCGTCCGCCCGGCGGGTTCGTGAGGTGCGCGCCATGAAACTCGGCCTTTCCGGGGTGCTGACACGGACCTTCATCCGCTCCCCCTTGACCCCGCTGCTGCTGCTCGCCTCGCTGGCGGTCGGCGCCATCGCGCTGCTTTCCCTCCCGCGCGAGGAGGAACCGCAGATCAGCGTTCCCATGGTGGACATCCTGGTCCAGGCGGACGGGCTGAAGGCCGGTGACGCCGTGGAACTGGTCACAAGGCCGCTGGAGGAGATCGTCAAGGGCATCGACGGGGTGGAGCACACCTACAGCCAGACCATGGACGACCGCGTGGTGGTCACCGCGCGCTTCCTGGTCGGCACCCCGTCCGACGACGCCATCCTGCGCGTGCACGAGAAGGTGCGCGCCAGCATGGACCGCATCCCGCTGGGCATCCCGGAACCGCTGATCGTCGGGCGCGGGATCAACGACGTCGCCATCCTGACGCTCACCCTGTCGCCCAAGGCGGAGGCCGCCGGGCGCTGGACCGCCAACGCCCTGCACGGCGTGGCCGACGACCTGCTGGGGCAGCTCGTCCAGGTGGACGATGTGGGGCGCAGCTTCATCGTCGGCGGTCACCCCGATCAGATCCGGGTGGAGCCCGACCCGGAACGGCTGGCGCTCTACGGCGTCACGCTGAACCAGCTCGTGGACAAGGTGAAGAACGCCAACCGCTCCTTCATCGCCGGGTCGGTTCGCAGCGCGGGCGGCAGCCTGCCGGTGGTCGCCGGCCAGACGCTCCAGGGCACGGCGGACATCGGGCTGCTGCTGGTCACCACCCGCGACGGGCGGCCCGTTTATGTGAAGGACGTGGCCGACGTGGTGGTGGGCGCGCGGCCCGGCGAGAGCAGCGCCTGGAATCTGGTGCCGGACGGCAAGGGCGGGCTGGTCCGCAGCCCCGCCGTCACCATCGCCATCGCCAAGCGCGCCGGGGCCAACGCCGTCACCATCGCCGACCGGGTGCTGGAGCGCGTCCACGCCATCGAACAGGAAGGGCTGCCCAAGGACCTGACGCTGACCGTCACCCGCAACTACGGCGAGACGGCCAACGAGAAGGTGAACGAGCTGCTGTTCCATCTGGCGCTCGCCACCGTCACCATCGTCGGGCTGATCGTGCTGGCCATCGGCTGGCGGGAGGGGCTGGTGACCCTGGTCGTCATCCCGACGACGATCCTGCTGACCATGTTCGCGTCCTGGCTGATGGGCTACACCATCAACCGCGTCAGCCTGTTCGCTTTGATCTTCTCGATCGGCATCCTGGTGGACGACGCCATCGTGGTGGTGGAGAACATCGACCGCCACTGGTCCATGCGCGACGGGCGCGGCAAGGTCCAGGCCGCCGTCGAGGCGGTGGCGGAGGTCGGCAACCCGACCATCGTCGCCACCCTGACCGTCATCGCCGCCCTGCTGCCGATGATGTTCGTGTCCGGCCTGATGGGTCCCTATATGAGCCCGATTCCGGCCAACGCCTCCGCGGCCATGGTCTTCAGCTTCTTCGTCGCGATGGTGCTGACGCCCTGGCTGATGGTGAAGCTGCGTCCCGGAGAATCGCCGGCGGGCGGGCGTGGCGGTGGTCATGGCGGTGGTCATAACGGGCAGGGCGGCGGGCTGCTGGGCCGCCTGTACCTCGCCGCCGCTCGTCCGGTGGTGCGCAGCAAGCGCCGGGCCTGGATCTTCCTGGCGGCCGTGGGGGTGGCGACCCTCGCCTCCACGGGGCTGTTCTACACCAAGGACGTGGCGGTCAAGCTGCTGCCCTTCGACAACAAGTCGGAGCTTCAGGTGGTGCTGGACCTGCCCCGCGGCGCGGCGCCGGAGGACACGGAGCGCGCTCTGCTCGCCGCCGCGCGGGCGATCGCCGATCTGCCGGAACTGGCCAGCGTCCAAGCCTATGCCGGCACCGCCTCCCCGTTCAATTTCAACGGGCTGGTCCGGCATTACTACCTGCGCGACCAGCCGGAGCAGGGCGATCTCCAGGTCAACCTCGTGCCCAAGGGCGGGCGCAGCCGCAGCAGCCACGCCATCGCGCTCGACATCCGGGCGCGGCTGGCCGGCCTGCCCCTGCCCGCCGGGACCGTGCTGAAGGTGGTCGAGGTGCCGCCCGGCCCGCCGGTGCTCTCCACCCTGCTGATGGAGGTCTACGGCCCCGACGCCGAGACGCGGCGCAAGGCGGCCCAGGCGGTGGAGGGCGCCTTCCGGGGCGTGGACTTCATCGTCGATGTGGAGAACAGCGTCCGCCCGTCCGGCGAACGGCTGCGCTTCGCTCTGGACCAGGAAAGCCTGGAGTTCCACGGGGTGGAGGAGCAGGCCGTCTACGACACGCTGCGGGCGCTGGCGGGCGGGGTGGCGGTCGGCTACTCGCACCGCGGGGCGGGGCGCACGCCCATCGAGATCGCCGTGCAGATGCCGCAGTCGGGCCTTTTCCTGTCCGAACGCATCCTCGCCACGCCGGTGCCCGGTGCCCGCGGCACGGTGGAACTGGGCGATCTGGTGACGATGACGCGGGAGCCCGCCTCCCACCCGCTGTTCCGGCGCAACGGGCGCTTCGCCGAGATGGTGATGGCCGATCTGGCCGGGCGGTTCGAAGCGCCGATTTATGGGATGCTCGCCGTGCAGGACCGGCTGAACGCCATCGACTGGGCCGCCGCCGGCCTGCCCGCGGCGCCCGAAATCCGCCTGCACGGCCAGCCGGACGACCAGAGCAAACCCGTGCTGCTGTGGGACGGCGAGTGGGAGATCACCTACGTCACCTTCCGCGACATGGGGGCGGCCTTCGGCGTGGCGATCCTGGGCATCTATCTTCTGGTCGTCGCGCAGTTCGGAAGCTTCAAGCTGCCGCTGGTGATCCTGGTGCCGGTGCCGCTGACGCTGATCGGCATCGTGCTGGGCCACTGGCTGTTCGGGGCGGCCTTCACCGCCACGTCCATGATCGGCTTCATCGCGCTGGCCGGGATCATCGTGCGCAACTCCATCCTTCTGGTGGACTTCATCCGCCATCTGCGGGAGCGCGGGATGCCGCTGCGCGACGCGGTGCTGGAGGCCGGGGCGATCCGCTTCAAGCCGATCCTGCTGACCGCCGTCGCCGCGATGATCGGGGCCGCCTTCATCCTGACCGACCCGATCTTCCAGGGGCTGGCGATCTCGCTGCTGTTCGGGCTGTTCAGTTCGACCCTTCTGACGGTGCTGGTGATCCCGGCGATCTACATCGTGCTTCGTGGGGAAGCCGCCGGCCGCCGCCTTCGTGAACCCGCCTTCATCCAGGGATGACCATGCTCAAGACCATACTTTCCCTTCTCGGCCTCAACCGGAGCGCAAACGCCATGAGCGACCAGATCAAGACCGTCGATGCGGCCACCGTCATGGGATGGCTGAGGGACGGCTCGGCGGTGATCGTCGACGTCCGCGAACCGCAAGAGCACCGCGCCGGACACATCCCCGGCGCCACGCTGGTGCCGCTGTCGCAGTTCGACCCGGCCCGCGTGCCGGATGCGGCGGGCAGGCACCTCGTCTTCCATTGCCAGAGCGGGCGCCGCTGCGGCCCGGCCTCCGAACGGATGGCCGCCAGCGGTTACGCCGGGGGCATCCACCGGCTGAACGGCGGCATGGCCGCCTGGATGGCCGCGTCCGGCCCGATTGAGCGCGGATAGGCGCCTTTCAGGGCATCGGGTCTGCGTCGGCCACACAGCGGGCGCCGACGCAGAACTGGCGGTACAGCTCCAGCAGGATCGGGCGCACCCGGTCCGACCCGATGCGGTAGTGGATCGAGGTGCCGTCCCGCCGGGTGGCGACCAGCCCCTCCTCCCGCAGCTTGGCAAGATGCTGGGACAGGTTGGACTGCGACAGGCCCAGCCGCCGCACGAGGTCGCTCACCGGCACCTCGCCGTCCAGCAGGCTGCACAGGATCATCAGCCGGTGGCGGCTGGCGATGGACCGCAGGAAGGCTTCCGCCTCGGCGGCCCGCGCTTCCAGCTCGGCGGGGTCGAGCGGCGGATCGGTGGGGGGCATGGGCCTCGTCCGGCCTGTAAATCAGATGGTTCTAATTTATAGGGAGGTCTTCGGCGATCAAGCGGTTTGTGCAGGCCGCGCCGTCGCCGCCGTCACCGCTGTCACCGCTGTCGCCGCCGTCGCCGCAGGCCCGGTCCCGCCCGTCGCGCTTCGCCCGGTACAGGGCCTCGTCGGCGCGCTGCAGCAGGCTGTCGAGGGTCTCACCGGCGCGCCATTCCGCCACCCCGGCGCTGACCGTGTGGCGCCAGCCGGTCTCGAAAGCGTGGGACCGCACCGCGTCGCAGATCCGCTCCGCCAGGAGATGGGCCTGTCCGGCGTTCGTTTCCGGGCACAGGATCAGGAACTCCTCGCCGCCCCAGCGGCCCACCGTGTCGAGCTGGCGGGTCGTCTCCTTCAGAAGTCCGGCGAAGGCGACCAGAACCCGGTCGCCCGTCAGGTGACCCAACCGGTCGTTCACGGCCTTGAAATGGTCGAGGTCGATCAGGACGATTGCGAAGGTCCGCCCATGCCGCGTGGAGCGGCCGGTCTCCGTGGCCATCAGCTCGTCCAGCGCGGCGCGGTTGCGCAGGCCGGTCAGCCGGTCGGTCCGCGACATCAGGCGAAGCTGCGCGTTGGCTTTGCGCAGCTTCATGGCCCAGGCCAGATTGGACAGCAGCACCACCGAGAAGCCGAGGATCAGGTTGCGGACCAGTTCGTAGTCGATTTCGGTCTGGACGTTGATCGACACGTGCCGGTTGGCGATCTGGTTGCGCTCCTGCGGGGTGATGGTGGCGATCCCCTGGTTCAGCCGGTCGCGGAGATTGGGCCGTTCCTTGCGGACGCCGACCCTCAGCTTGTTCTCGTAGCCGGGGACCTGGCCGGAAACCTTCAGATTGAACCAGCCCTCCTTCTTGATGGTGTAGACGGCCACGGTCAGCGAGCGGATGGTCAGGTCGGCCTTGCGGTTCGACACCATCGCGAAGGCGTCGGCCTCGCTGTCGGTGATCGCGACGCGCAGGTGGGGAAAATCCCGCCGGACCCGCTCCTCGATGGAGGTTCCGCTCGGCAGCACGATCGTTTTGTCGGATTCCGCGGCCAGATCGGCGACGAAGGGGTGATCCTCGCGGGTGACGATGACGTTGGGGTCGATGAACAGCGGCTCGGTGAAGATCAACCATTCCTCGCGCTTGGGGGTCTGGTTCAGGAAGCTGAGGAGGTCGCAGGCCCCCTCCTTCGACGCGGCGAGGCTGCTGTCCCAGTCCTTGGTCGGGTGAAGCGTCAGTTGCAGGCCGGCGCGGGTCGACGCCAGCGCCAGCAAATCGGCGGCGATGCCCTCATGGGCGCCGTTCCGGTCGATGACCTCGTAGGGCGGCCAGTCCGGGTCCACGCAGAACCGCGCCGCCGGGCCGGGGGTGGCGGTCTGGGAGAGCCCCGCAGCCGGCAGGACGAGCAGGATCACAGCGGCGGAGAGCAATAGCCTATGGGATTTCCCACCTATGATGGAATCCCGGGCCGCGGGCACCGTCTCCCCGCACCGCAGGGCTCCCCCGGACCCCATCCGGCGGGCGATATCGGATGCGAGGCAATCGATTGCGGCGCGCAGTCCCAATTGAACCCTCCCGTCCGAATGGCTCCGGAACCAGTGTGCCGGTCAGGGCCGTCCTCATAGCGAGAGGACTATACTCCAATTCGAGGGGCTTCTCCATGGCGCGCCTTCCCCGTGTTTCCGTCCCGTTCCGCGGCAGCCGGCGGCGGACCGGTCAATTTCTTGCGCAAAGGCGGGCGGGCCGGGATTAAAGGGCCGTCCCGAAACGAAAACGTTGCAGGAAATCGGGAAATCCAGTCCACGGGGTGGAGACGTGACGTTCAGCCTGCGCGACCAGCTGTCGAATCAACTGCGTTCCCTGCGCCGCTACGCGCTGGCGCTGGCCCGCAACCGCGACGATGCGGAGGATCTCGTGCAGGAAACGCTGGTGCGCGCCATTTCCGGCTCCCGGACCTTCCGCCCCAACGGCGACCTGCGGTCCTGGCTGTTCGGCATCCTTCACAACGTCCACGTCAACGGGGTGCGGCGGGAGCAGGTGCGGGCGCGCGGGGCCTCGGCCATCGAAGCCATGTCCAACGGGCAGGTGCCGCCCAGCCAGCCCGGCCATGTGGAGTTGATGCGGACCATGGAAGCCTTCGCCACCCTTCCCGAGGAGCAGCGCCGCGTCCTGACCCTCGTCGCCGTGGAGGGGATGAGCTACCAGGAGGCCGCCCGGCTGCTGGACATCCCGCTCGGCACGCTGATGTCGCGGCTGGCCCGCGGGCGGGAGGCCCTGCGCGTGGAGATGGGGCATCGGGACCGCGCCCAGCCATCCCCGCTGCGGGCGGTGAGGTGAGCCATGGGCGGTGATCCGATCAGCCTCAACCAGGACGCCGACCTGCATCTCTACATGGACGGCGAGATGGAGCCGGCGCGCCGCGCCGCCTTCGAGGCCCAGCTGGCCGCGAACCCGGCCCTGGCCGCGAAGCTGCACGATTATCTGCACCAGCAGGAGATGCTGAAGCTGGGGCTGGACATGATGTCCGGCGTCACCTTGCGGGAGACCGAAACGCTGGCCGGGCGCCTGCGCTGGCGTCTGGACATGGACCGTTTCACCCGGCGGGTCGCCCCGCTGGCCGCCGCCATGCTGCTGGTCATGGGGGGGTGGAGCCTGACCGTCTGGGTGCAGGAGGGCGGGTCCGGTCCGCAACTGGCCGGCGAGACCGACGACGTCCCCGCCTTCGCGGACGAGGCGGTGGAGGCCCATTCCAAGGCCGTCGCCCTCAGCGCGCTGCACCCCTCCCCGCCCCAGGCGGACGCCACGCCGGTCCCGGCCCTGGCGCAGACGGCCCTGGCGCAGGCCGCAACGGTGCAGACGGCCCGGGTGCCGATGGGGGCGGACCGCGGCATGACCGTGGCGCTTCCCGCCATCGATCCGGAGCTGACCCTGATCCGGGCCGCCATCGTGCCGTGGAACCATGGGACCGCCCTGCAGTTTCTCTACCGGGAGCCGGACGGTGAGTTGCTGACCCTGTTCGTCGCCTCCGGGGACCCGGCGCAGGACGGCACGCTGCACACCGTCGTGCAGGACAGCCTGCGGCTCGTCTACTGGCGGGCCGGGCTGGTCGCCTACACCGTCACCGGCAACAAGGCCGATGGCGATCTGCTGAACGTCGCCAAGCGGATGGCGGACAGCGTCCGCCGATCCTGAACCCGCCCTCATCGAACCTGTGGAGCCCAGCCATGAGCCTGCACAGCGATCCGGACGAACGGAACGGCCATCCGCTGGACCTGGCCGAAACCTTCGTCGCCCGCGAGCATTGGGACCCGATCCTGCGGCAGGCCGCCCTCAACGGCATGGTGCTGGGCGCGGTCACCCTGTTCCTCGGGCTGGACGCGCTGCCCGGCCTCGCGATCATCCACATCGTGACCTTTGCCACCGGCATGGCCCAGGGCTTCCTGGCGCTGCGCCTGGACGAGAGCGGACAGGAGGACGCCGCCGTCGCCGTGGGGCGCCGGTCCATGGCCGCCTTCCTGCTGGCCTCCGTCACGCTGCTGCTGATGCCCTTCGCCGCCTGATCCGCGCAGAAGTCACGCGCGGCGACGCTGAAACTGTGACATGGTCCCCGTCCCGCCGGGGACCGCCCCCGCGCGGGAGAAACAAGGCAGGGAATGGGACAGCCGATGCGGGGCAGGCAGACACGCGCCGGGGGCCGGATGCAGATCCGTGCGCCCTATCTGGACCCGGTGCGTGTGGGGGAGACGGCGGGGAACCTGCGCTGCCGCTGCTGCGGGCGGCCCGACGGGGTGGTCGTGCGCTGCCTGCCCGACGGGCGTTGGTACGACGGGGCGGACGAGACCTGGCGCGACGGGCGCGGACGCCGCGTGCCCTGGCCGGAGGCTGCCGAATACGCCGCCACCACCGATGTCCTGGTCAGCGTCGAGGCGCTGCGCATCACCCGCTCCGCCGTGGAGCGGGTCCGCCTGCTGTGCAACCGCTGCCGCCGGCTGGAAGGCGCCGTCCATGGCCGCGCCCGTGCCCGCATCAGCATCCTGCTGCGCCGGGCCATCGGCGACCTGTTCCTGGGCCGCTACGACGACCCCGCCGTGCTCACGGCGCTGGTGGATCTGTACCGCAAGGACGGTTGAAGGAACGGCTGCGGATCAGCCGGCGTCGGATTAGCCGGCGTCGTCCGCCGCCATCCCGCCGTCGAGCCTTGCAGCCAGCTCCCGCCGCGCCAGCAGGTCCGGCGCCAGCGGTGTCGCTGGGGCCGGGATGGGCAGGCGGCCATAGGCGCCGATGCCGAAGGCCCCGGCATCGCCGACGATCCACTCCTCCGCGGGCGGCGGCGGGGGCGCCTCGATCTTCCGGAACAGCGCCGCGGCGGACGCGAGGGCGGAGGTGGCCGCGGAGGTGGCGGTGAACGGGATCGCGCGTTCGGTCCGGCCCTGCATGGCCAAGACTTCTTCCTGAGCATCGGACATGGGCCTCTCCCTCACCGCGTGACGAAGGGTGACGCTTGAAGTGTGACATGGAGGCCACTCGCCGTCCAACCGCAAGAACGGCAATCGCACGAACGGATGAGCCGCCGCCTGGACAACAGTCCGCCCCCGGCGCCGGTTCATAGGCAATTAAGGGGAATGCGATCCGCCCCCGCCCCCGCCGTAAACCCAGGTCCGTCAGGCGCTGTGGTAGGCCAGCACGCCGTCGGGGCGCGTTTCGGCGCGCAGCTCGCCGCGTGCGGCCATGTGGTTGAGGTGGGCCAGCGCCTCCCCGAAGGCGAAGCTCAACTGGTGGGTGTCCAGCGCCCGGCGGAACAGCACCGGCACCAGCTCCTTGCAGCTCAGCGGCTTGACGCGGCAGGCCTCGGCGATCAGGGCGCAGCGGTCGGCGTGGTGGGCCTCCAGCGCGCGGGTGCGGTGGTCCAGCCCGTAGAAGGGCAGCTTGTGGCCGGACAGCACCAGCGCGTCCGCCGCCACCTCCTCCCGGATCGCCGCCAGCGAGGAGAGGTAGAGCGCCAGCGGATCGGCCTTGGGCTGCATCGCCGACACGCTGACGTTGGGGGAGATGCGGGCGATGACCTGATCGGCGGCCAGGAACAGCCGGTCGGCGGCGCAATAGAGCATCGCCTGCTCCGGCGAATGGCCGCCGCCGGTCAGGATGCGCCAGTCGCGCCCGCCCAGCCGCAGGGTCTGGCCGGGGATCATCCGCTCGAAGCTGGGGGCCAGCCCGGTGGTGCGGTTCAGGTAGCTGAGGCCGCGGCCCAGCATCTGCTGGATCTCGTCGGGCGACAGGCCGCCGGATTGGTAGAAGGTGCCCTGCGCCTCCAGCGCCTGGGGATCGCGGCCTTGCTGGAGCAGCTTGGCGAAGAAATACTCGCTCTGCGTCATGTGCAGGGGCGGGGCGAAGCGCTCATGCAGCCAGCCGGCCAGCCCGACATGGTCGGGGTGGAAGTGGCTGACCACCAGCCGGACGATGGGCTTGCCGCCCAGCGGGCCGCGCAGCACCCGGTCCCAGCAGGCGCGGCTGACGTCGTCGCCCAGCCCGGTGTCGAACAGCGCCCAGCCGTCCCCTTCCTCGAACAGGTAGAGGTTGACGTGGTCCAGCGCGTAGGGCAACGGCAGGCGCAGCCACAGCACACCCGGCGCCACCTCCCGGACCGTCCCATTGTCCGGCGGTTCGGAAAACGGATGGCGGATGAGTTCGGCGTCGTCTTTCACCCTGATGACCCTCCTGCGCTGCGGTCCGGTGTAGCGGGACCTCCTGGCTACCTGTTGGATTGCGTCCGGTCAACCATCCGCAAATAGAACATTCCGCTCATTGACGGACCGCGCTTCCGCTCCACGGGGGCGGCGCGGGCGCATCGGGTGGAAACGCGACGATTGGGCCGCCCGCCGGTTATCCAAAGGATACTGCCAGAGGAGAATGCCCGGATGACCACGGCAACGTTTCGGATCATCCGCCACGCCGACGGGCCGGTTTTCTTCGATGACCGGACGATCACGCTCGCCGAGGCGCAGATCATCATCAACGACGCCATCGCCCGAGGCGACCTGGAGGTCGGGTCCTTCCTGCGCATCGACGACGAGGAGCTGGTGATCGAGCGGGAGATCGCGGGGTAGGCGGCGCACCGCCCACCCCGCCAGACCTGCCCTGGACCGTCAGCTCATCGCCACGAGGCTGGCGTTGCCGCCCGCCGCCGCGGTGTTGACGCTGGTCGAGCGCTCGTTCAGCAGCAGGTCGAGGTCGTAGCCATCGCCCCGCCCGGCCGCCAACGCCTCGCCGGCCGCCGCCTGAACCAGCAGGATCGGGCCGGAAAGCTCCGCCACGCGCCGGTTGACCGTGGTCACACGCTCGCGGTCGCCCTCCACCAGAACCGCGGCGAGGGGTCCCGCGTCGCGCCAGTCCGCGGTCGTCCGCACCCTTGCGGCCAGCGCCGGGGGCAGGCCGCGCAGCAGCTCGGCCAGATCCGGAGGGGCGTCCACGGCGGCGCTGTTGCCCGTCGCCAGGACCGCGCCGAGCTGGAGCAGCAGCCCCGTCCGCGTCTGCGGCAGCAGCAG
>NZ_JAUJFI010000113.1 GCF_030849505.1 Azospirillum isscasi
CGCCTCGGCCAGCGGCCAGCCCTGGCCCGGCTCCGCGCCCATGGGCGGTGCGGCGGGCTCGATCCCGGCCAGACGCAGGCTGCGCCCGTCTTCCAGCAGCAGCGTGGCGCCATCGGTCACCGCCGTGGCGCGCAGCTCCGGCGGCCCGGCGGTGTTCGCCATCAGCAGCAGGGCGGACAGCAGAAGAAGAGCGCGGCGCGGCATGGCCTGTGGGGATTCGAGCGGGGGAACGGTCGGACCGGATGGGGAGTTTGATCTCTGCGAGCCCCCTTCCGATATGACGACTCATGACGCCCGAACCGACGCCCGAACGCAAGCCGTCTTCCCCGTCCCCGCTGCGCCGGATCGCCGCCGCGGCGCTGGCCGCCCTGCTGCTCACCTCGGCCTGCGCGCCGGCCAGCGCCCAGCTTCTCGGCGGCAGCGAGGAGGCCGTCGGCGCGCAGGAGCACCCCAAGATCCTCGCCCAGTTCGGCGGCGCCTACCCCGACCCGCGGCTGCAAGCCTACATCACCGAAATCGGCAACCGGCTGGCCGCCCAGACCGGCCGGTCCGGCCCCTGGACCTTCACCGTCCTGGACAGCGACGTGGTGAACGCCTTCGCCCTGCCCGGCGGCTACGTCTACGTCACCCGCGGCCTGCTGGCGCTCGCCGAGGACGAGGCGGAGGTGGCGGGCGTGCTGGGACACGAGATCGGCCACGTCATCGCCCACCATGGCCGGGAGCGGCAGACCAACCAGACCATCGCCGGCCTGCTGGCCGCCGGCATCGGCCTCGTGCTGGGCAGCCCGGAGCTGGCGCAGATCGCCAACATCGGCGGCACCGCCCTGCTCGCCCGCTATTCCCGCGGCCAGGAGACGGAGGCCGACCGGCTGGGCATCGACTATCTGCACCGCGCCGGCTACGACCCCTTCGCCATGGCCACCTTCCTGGAGACCATGCGCCGCGACACCCAGTATTCCGGCCTGCGCTCCGGCAAGGGCCCCGGGGAGGGCTCTGGGGAGGGCGGCTTCGACTTCTTCGCCACCCACCCGCAGACCGCCTCCCGCGTCGAGGAGGCGGCGGCCATCGCCCGCGGGTTGCCGGGCGGGGCGCGGCCCGTCGATCCCTACATGGCGGCGATGGACGGGGTGATCTACGGCGACAGCCCGGAGAACGGCTTCGTCCGCGGCCGGACCTTCGCCCACCCGCAACTGGGCATCGCCTTCGACGTGCCGCAAGGCTTCAGCCTGCTGAACGGGGCCGAGCAGGTGATCGCCAAGGGGCCGAACGGCGGAGCGATCGTGTTCGACGGCGGCAAGGCTGCGGGGACACGCGATCCCGCCGCCTATCTGACCGGCACCTGGGCGCAGGGAGCCCCGTTGCAGGGGCTTCAGTCCTTCACCGTCAACGGCATGCCGGCGGCCACCGCGCTGACCCAGGGGAAGACCGACGCCGGGGCGGTGGATGTGCGGCTGGTCGCCATCCGCGCCGATTCCGGCACCCTCTTCCGCTTCACCTTCCTGGCGCCCGGCGGGGCGCTGTCCCGCTTCGACGCCGACTTCCGCCAGACCGCCGGCAGCTTCCGCCGCCTGTCCCGGCAGGAGGCCGCGTCCTTCCAGCCGCGGCGCATCCGCGTGCTGACCGCCCGCCCCGGCGACAGCGTGGAAGGCTTCGTGCGCCAGATGCCGCAGGAACCCTACGCCGAGGAATTGTTCCGCATCATCAACGACCTGCCGCCGGGCACGCCGATCCAGCCGGGACGCCGGGTGAAGATCGTCGCCGGTTGACCATCGTTGCGGTTCCGTGGCGGGGTGACCGTTGCGGGACGCGGCGCGATGGCCGATTGCCCCTGGCCGCGTGCGTCCTGTAGGCTCCCCGCCATGGCTGACCACCCCACCAAACGGCGCTTTTTCCGAACCGGCTTGCGGATGTCCGGGCCGAAGGACGCCGCGCGGGCGAAGAAGGCCGGCCACCGCAGGACGCGCGCCCCCGCCCTGGGCCGCCCGCGCCTGCGCCTGCCCATCGCGGCGGTGCTGGTGGCGGGCTTCGGCTCGCTGATGCTGCTGGCGGTGGCGAGCGTCCTGGTGCTCGGCCTCGTCAGCGCCAGCCGGAACACCTTCACGCTGCTGAACGACCGCGCCGACCTTGCTTTATCGGGGGTCGAGGTGCGCATCCGCAACCAGCTCAACCCCGCGCGGGACATGGCCCGTTTCGTGGCCGGACTGATGGAGCGGGGGGAGCTGGACCCCGCTGATTCCCGCTCGCTCCAGGACACGCTGCGCGGCGCGCTGGCCGGGGCGCCGGACGTGACGGGCATCGCCTTCTTCCACCCCGACCGCACCGGCCTGCGCGCCGACCGGCTGGGCAACCAGCTCCACATCGGGCGGGAGGATCTGCGCCACGAGCCGGAGCTGGGGCCGGAGCTGCGCAACGGCGCCGACCGCACCACCGCCGTCTGGGCCGACCCGCTGTGGTCGAAGGAGGCGGGAACCAGCTTCGTCACCCTGTTCCAGCCGGTGCGGCGCAACGGCGTCTATCTGGGGCAGGTGGTGGTGGGCGTGTCGCTGGGCGACCTGTCGCGCTTCCTGTCCACGCTCTATGTGGAGCAGGGGCTGAACGCCTTCGTGCTGTTCGACCGGCAGCATGTGCTGGCCCACCCGTCGCTGGCCGGCATGAAGTTCGACTTCTCCGCCAAGACCGACGGCCCGCCCCTGCCGCGCATCGATCAGGTGGCCGATCCGGCGCTGGCCGCGCTGTGGCAGACCGGCCAGCCGGTGCAGGCCCTGAAGAAGCGCGTGGAGGGCCGGACCGTCAGCGTGCTGGACGAGGACTACCTGTTCCTGATGCGCAGCATGGCCGGCTACGGCCAGCAGGACTGGATCATCGGCATTGGTTTCCGCGCCAACGAGGCCAGCGCGGAGGTCCGCCGCCTCTACACCACCGGCCTCGCCGGGCTGGGCATCCTGCTGATCTCGGTGGCGGTGGCGCTGATCGTCGGGCGGCGCATCAGCGCCCAGGTGGCCCGTCTGGCCGAGGCCGCCGACCGCGTCCGGACCTTTGAATTCCGCGAGATCGCCGAGCTGCCCGATTCGCGCCTGCGCGAGCTGGCCCGCGCCAACAGCGCCTTCAACGCCATGGTCGCCGGGCTGCGCTGGTTCGAGACCTACGTGCCGAAGGCTCTGGTGCTGCGGCTGATGCACCGCCGCGGCGGCCTGACCAGTTTCCAGTCGGAGGAGCGGGAGGTGACGGTGATGTTCACCGACATCCGCGGCTTCTCCCGCATGGCCGAGCATATGGGCGCCGCCGACACCGCCGCCCTGCTGAACGAGCATTTCACCCTGCTCGCCAACTGCATCGAGGCGGAGGGCGGCACGGTGGACAAGTTCATCGGCGATGCCATCATGGCCTTCTGGGGCGCGCCGGAAGAGCAGCCGGACCACGCCGCCCGCGCGTTGCGCGCCGCCCACGCCATCACCCGTTCCGTCCGCGAGGGCAACCGCCGCCGCGGAGCGGAAGGGCTGCCGCCGATCCGCGTCCGCATCGGCCTGCATTCCGGGCCGGTGGTGGTCGGCAACATCGGGTCGGAAAGCCGGATCAACTACACCATCGTCGGCGACACCGTGAACGTCGCCGCCCGCATCGAGGAGCTGGCGTCCGCCCTTCAGGGGGACGAGGAGGTCATCGTGCTGTCCAGCGCCGCCACCGCCTTCCAGGGCGACGGGGCCGCCCCGCTGGATTGCGTGGGCGACCGGACGCTGCGGGGCCGCACGGGCACCACCGAGGTCTGGCGGGTGTCGCTGGATGGCGATGGCGGTGAGGATGGGGACGGTGCGGGCGCGGTTCGGGAGGAGGAGAAGGCGTAATGAAGGCTTTGCCCCCACCCTGACCCTCCCCCGCTAACGCAGGGGAGGGGACGGACGCCGCTTTGCAACAATCCTCCTCCCCCGCCCAGCAGGGGAAGGGCCGGGGTGGGGGCAAAGCCTCATGCGTCCGCCAGCAAATCCCCAAACCCCTCCACCCGCTTCAGCATCGACTGGCGCAGCTTCAGCAGGGCGCGGTGTTCGAGCTGGCGCACGCGCTCCTTGCTGACTCCCAGCTCGCGGCCCAGCTGCTCCAGCGTGGCGCCTTCCTCGCGCAGGCGGCGCTCCTGGATGATGGTCCGTTCGCGCGGGCTGAGTTCGCCCAGCGCCTCCGCCAGCCATTGCGAGCGGGTGCGGCTGTCGCGCATGCCGATCACCACCTCCTCCGGCGAGGGGCGCTGGTCGGCCAGGAAGTCCTGCCAGTCCTCGTCCGACCCGTCGGCGACCGGGGAGTTCAGCGATTGGTCGGAGGCGGACAGGCGCATCTCCATCGCCTCCACCTCCGTCACGTCCACCTGCAGTTCGCCGGCGATCCACTCCCGCCCTTCCTTGGTCAGGCCGTTGCCGCCGCCGCTGTTGCCCTGGGTGATGCTCTCGATGCGGGCGCGCAGACGGCGCAGGTTGAAGAACAGCGATTTCTGCGCGGCGGTGGTGCCGGTGCGGACGATGGACCAGTTGCGCAGGATGTAGTCCTGCATGGCGGAGCGGATCCACCAGGCCGCGTAGGTGGAGAAGCGCACCTCGCGGTCCGGTTCGAACCGGCTGGCCGCCTGCATCAGCCCGACGTTGCCCTCCTGGACGAGATCGCCCATCGGCAGGCCGTAGTTGCGGAAGCGCGCCGCGGTCGCCACCACCAGCCGGGTGTAGGCGCGGACCAGCTCGTGCAGGGCCCGCTCGTCCCCGGCCTCGCGCCATTTCCGGGCCAGATCGAATTCGTGGTCGCGCGTCAGCAGAGGCTCACGCATGGAAGCCTTGATGAAACTCAGATTCGCGCGCTGAGTCTCGGGATCGTCGATGTAGGCCATACGTCCCTTCCTTCCCGTCTGGGCCCGTCTGGGCGGCCGCGTTTCCAGGCTGCACTGTGCCCTGTGCTGCGGAATCCGAAGGGACAGCCCCCCTCAGGTCCATTGGTCCGTCGGTTCGTCACGGATCGCCGACGGTTGGGACAACAGCCGTTCCCCTCGCCCTGTTGCACGTCATACGCATGACAGGACGCTTCGGATCATCCGAACCGGAAGGGAATCGGAGGCGGATGCCGAAAGGATGGGTAAGCCGGGTAGGAAAAAGGGAGATAAGTCAGACCTGGAACAGGTCCAGGATCTCACCCGAAGGCGACAGGCAGCCGCAGACGAGGTGCCCACCCCGCCCGCAATTGCCGTCCAACGTCGTGACGTGCTCCGTCACGGCGACGCCCTTGCGGGCCGGGTCATAGCCCCGCACGACGCGGGAAAATCCGCCGTAAGGCTCTGACATCTGGGCGAAACCGGGCGCCCCCCACCAGAAGGCGTCGCCCTGGTGAGTCAGTGGGCGGCGAATGTCCACACCGGCGCTGACCAGAAGGACGCCCCCCTCCCCGCTCTCCGGGCCGGTGCAGTAGGCGGCGCGGCGCAGGGTGTTGAACACATTTTCGTGACCGGGCTGCGCGTGCATTGCCTGACGCAGCCCCTGCGTCCAGCGGCCGAGCGTCATGGTGCCGCCGCGGGCCGCCGCCATGCCCTGCTCCACCGTGCCGCCATAGGCGGCCAGCGTGGTTCCGGCGCCGTGCCGGGTCATCCAGTCAAGCACCTGCTGCGGGTCGGGCGCGAACTGGAGCTGGAGCAGCTTGTGCCACATCTCCTCCTGCGCGCCGCGCAGATAGACGATGTCCCCGGCCTCCATGCCCCGCCAGCTCAGCAGCCACGTCCGGAAGGCCAGCAGAGCGTCCACCGTCTCCAGCACCCGTTCGCCCCAGCCGACCATGTTGCCGAGATAGACCAGCCGGTCGCCGGGCAGGAAGCGCGCCGCGATCACCTCGTGGACCGCGTGGAGATGGTCGGTCTGCGCGTGGATCGAGCCGACGGCCCAAATGCGCCGCGGGTTGCGGAGATCGACGAATTTCTGCGGTTCAGACATGCCGGAGACGCTCACCCCATCCAGCGGTCACGGACCGGCCCAGAACAGGCCGGGGGCGGGAGTGTAGGCGCCGCGCAGGTCCGGTGAAAGACGAAAACTAAGACAAAGGCGCGGCCAATGCGCCGCGCCTTCGTCGTCAACACCACATCCTGAAACCGGTTCCCTCCCCCGTTCCGGAAGAGGAATTCGAACCTTGCTCAGGCGGCCTTCTTCAGAACAAGCTCCAGGCGCTCCGTGGCCTTGGTCTCGTCGATCTTCTCGACGGCGGCCAGCTCGCGGGCCAGACGCTCCAGAGCGGCCTGGTAGATCTGGCGCTCGCTGTAGGACTGGTCGGACTGGTCGGCGCCGCGGTACAGGTCGCGCACAACCTCCGCAATGGCCACCGGGTCGCCCGAATTGATCTTGGCCTCGTACTCCTGGGCGCGGCGGCTCCACATCGTGCGGCGGACGCGCGACCGGCCCTGCAGCGTCTCCAGGGCGACCTTGATGCGGTCCTTCGTGCTGAGGCGGCGCAGGCCGGCGGCCTTGGCCTTGCCGACCGGAACCTTGAGCGTCATGCGCTCTTTTTCGAACGTGATCGCGTAGAGCTGAACATCCATGCCAGCGATGCTGTGGGTCTCGATTCCCTCGACCCGACCGACGCCATGAGCCGGGTAGACGACGAAGTCACCGGCCTCGAAGTCAAGCTTGTTCGACATTTGGGTTGGCTCTCACTTCTCGCGATCGCGCCATTTTGCCGCCCCGGTGGAGGGGGCGAAAAAGGCCCGGTGACAACGACACACCGTGGGGATGGGGTCCTCCACGCCGCGCACTGTTGCACTGAGCCCTTAGGTCGATGGGAAAACCGGCAATGACGCTGAGGCCGGCTCCGGGCGCGTATTATAGCGATGTTACGGCCGGGTTACAAAGGCTACGCGCGGGCAGCCGTCCGGATTCTTTCGCTGCCCGCCGATAGCCGACCTGTCTATTTTGCATGGCGGCAAACTCACGCCATGCGGCGCAATCGCCCCGACTCCGCTTACACCCCGGCTTTTCAGCCCGCCTTGGGGGAGAAGAACTTGTCGTACTTGCCGCCCACGCCCTTCATGGAGTCGGCGTCGGGGAGCGCGTCCTTCTTGCGGGTCAGGTTGGGCCACTGCGCCGCGTATTCGCGGTTCAGCTCCATCCACTTCTCCGCACGGCCGTCGGTGTCGGGCACGATGGCCTCCGCCGGGCATTCCGGCTCGCACACGCCGCAGTCGATGCACTCATCCGGGTGGATGACCAGCATGTTCTCGCCCTCGTAGAAGCAGTCCACGGGGCAGACCTCGACGCAATCGGTGTACTTGCACTTGATGCAGTCTTCCGTCACGACGTAGGGCATGATTCGTTCTCCGCTGTTCTCGCCAGTTCCGGCGGTGTTCACGCGCCGGGGTTCGAGTCGCTTCGATGGCCGCTTCGACTGACGTCGATGGTCGCTTCGACTGACGTTCTTGCGCGTGGCCTGGATATAGACCTTAACCTGATCGCGGCGCTTGCCTAGCACGCCGCCCGAGATGGGATCAACCCCGCCGGTTGTGTGGGCGCATGCGACGCAGCCCCGCCCCCCGGATTCCCTTCCGCGACCGCCTCCAGGAACGCCCGCAGCGCCTCGGTCTCCACCGAATCCGCCCTGCGGACGAAACGGGTGGGCATGCGCGCCAGTTCCGGCGGCAGCGGGCGGGCGGTGAACAGGCCGCGCCAGGGGTCCCGCTCCACCACGGCGCGCGGCAGCACGGTGACCCCCATGCCGGCGCCGACGCAGCCCAGGATGGCCTCCAGCGACCCGAATTCCATCAGGCGGTAGGGAAGCCGCCCCGCGTCGCGCATCGCCGTCTCCGCGCGCGCGCGGTAGGCGCAGCCGCGCCGGAAGGCCAGCAGGGTGCTGCGCCCCGTCTCGCTGGTGATGCCGGCGGCGGGCTCGACCAGCACCAGCTCCTCCTCGAAGGCGGGCCGGCTGACCAGTTCGGGATGCTCCACCGCCCCGGCGACGAAGGCGCCGTCGATGCGCCCGGCCAGCACCTCCCCCAGCATGGTTTCCGACGGGCCGGGGACGATGGTCAGCTCCACGTCCGGATTCTCCGCGTGGAAGCGGGCGAGGATCGGCGGCAGCCGGACCGCGGCGGTCGTCTCCATGGTGCCCACGGCCAGCCGCCCGCCCCGCCCCGCCGCGTCGGCCACCGCGTCGCGCGCCTGGGCGACGAGGCGCAGCACCCGGTCGGCGTAGTCGGCCAGCACCCGCCCGGCGGGCGTCGGGGCCATGCCGCGGCTGAGCCGCAGGAACAGGGCGACGCCCAGATCCTCCTCCAGCCGCTTCAGCCGCGCCGTCACGTTGGACTGGACGCAGTTCAGCGTCTCCGCCGCCCGGCTGACGCTGCCGGTGTCCGCCACCGCCTTCACCACCCGCAGGCCCGCGAGATCCATCAGACCGCCTCCTATCACTTCGAGTGAAGCATAGCATCGAAACAATTCATTGGAAATGAGGGTTCGCCCGCGCGAGGATGAGCGCGCACAAAAACACAAGTCTGTTCGGGGGAAACGATGGTCCGGGTGCTGATCGGCGGCGTGCTGGCGCTGGCCATCGCCATGGGGGTGGGGCGCTTCGCCTTCACGCCGATCCTGCCGGCGATGCAGGCGGCCACCGGGCTGGGCACCGACGCCGCCGGGCTGCTCGCCTCGCTCAATTACCTGGGCTATTTCCTGGGCGCGCTGGGGGCCGGGCTGGTGCCGCACGGCGCGGTGCGCACCGCGGTCTTCCGCACCGCGCTGATCGCCAGCGTCACCTCCACCGCCGGCATGGGCTTCACCGACGACATGGCGGCCTGGGCCGTGCTGCGCTTCGTCTCCGGTCTGGCCAGCGCCGGCATGTTCATCCTGGGCATCGCCATGACGCTGGACGCGCTGGCCCGCAGCGGGCGGGAGGCGTGGACCGGCTGGCTCTACACCGGCGTCGGGATCGGCATCGCGTCGAGCGGCCTGTTCGTCGCCCTGATGGGGGAGCGGCTGGGCTGGCGCGGCGACTGGCTGTGGCTGGGGCTGGCCTGCCTGGGCTTCGGCACCCTGTCCTGGCTGTGGGTGACCGACCCGCCGCGCGAGCCCCGCCCCGGCGGCGCCGCGGGAGGCGCGGGCCAGGGCCGCGCCCTGCCCTCAGCCCCGCTGGTCCTGCTGACGCTGGCCTATTTCCTGGAAGGCGGGGGCTACATCGTCACCGGCACCTTCCTGGTCGCCATCCTGAAAACCATGCCGGAGACGGCGCAGCTCGGTGCCGCGGCCTGGATGGTCACCGGGCTGGCGGCCATGCCGTCCGGGATCATCTGGGCGGCGGTGGGGCGGCGGCTCGGACCCTGGCGGGCGCTGATCCTCGCCCATGCCGTGCAGGCGGTGGGCATCCTGCTGCCCATCACCGGGTCGCCCGCCGCCGCGGTGGTGTCGGCGGCGCTGTTCGGCGGGACCTTCATCGGCATCGTCACCCTGTCCTTCACGCTGGGCCGGCAATTGTCGGGCGGGGCGTCGGCCCGGGTCATCGGCGCGCTGACCGCCGTCTACGGGCTGGGGCAGATCATCGGACCGGTGCCGGCGGGGCTGGCCGTGGCGCGCACCGGCAGCTTCGACTCCGCCCTGATCGGCGCCGCCGCGGCGGTGCTGGCCGGCGCGCTGCTTCTCGCCGCCGGGGCCTGGATGGCCGGGCGCTCCGCCGCCCGGGCGATCGCCTGACGGCGGCGCGCGGGGGCCGGCTCCCCCATCTTGGACCACCACTTTCGAGGTGCGGTGTTCTGCCGCAGTTTTGCACCCGCGAGATTTGCTATTGTTTCCCCGCAGCGCTTAAGTTTGTAAACAAATTACAATTTGGGGGAAATGATGAAGCGGAAGCTGGTTCCGGACGTGGTGAAGTCGCAGGAACTCATCCTGGTGACGGAGGACACCTCCGTCCTGACCGTGTCGAAGCTGATGGCGGAGAAGAACATCGGCGCCGTCCTGGTGGTGAACCACGGCGACCTCGTCGGCATCGTCACCGAGCGCGACCTGAACAACAAGGTGCTCTCCACCCAGATCGACGCCTTCGAGACCGAGGTGTCGGCGATCATGACCCGCAACCCGGACACCCTGCCGCCGGACGCGGACGCCATCGACGCGCTGACCCTGATGCAGTCGAAGCATTACCGCCACCTGCCGATCACCCAGGGCAAGCGCGCGGTCGGCATCGTCTCCATCCGCGACCTGTTCAAGCTCGCCTACGAGCATCTCGTGGAGGAGGTGGAGTTCCGCGACAATCTGATGCGGACCTGACCGCAAACGAAGAACGGGCCGCCCCCGGCGAAGGGGCGGCCCGTCGATCGGCCTTCAAGAGGGCCGGAGCGTCAGTGCGCTTCGGCCTTCTTCCGTTTGCGGCGGGCGGCGGCCATCAGGTTCAGCGCCTCGACCAGCGTGGAGAAGGCGATGGCGAAGTACAGATAGCCCTTCGGGATGTGGAAGCCGAAGCCGTCGGCGATCAGCGCCACGCCGACCAGCAGCAGGAAGGCCAGGGCCAGCATCTTCACGGTGAGGTGGCGGTTCACGAAATCGCCCACCGGGCGGGCGGCGAACAGCATCACGGCCATGGCGATGACGACGGCGGTGACCATCACCGGCAGATCGTTGGACATGCCGACCGCGGTGATCACGCTGTCCAGCGAGAAGACGATGTCCAGCACGATGATCTGCCCGACCACCGCGCCGAAGCTGGCGAGCTTGGGCGCGGCGCTGTTCTCCTCGTGGCCTTCCACGGTGTTGTGGATCTCGATGGTGCCCTTGGCCAGCAGGAACAGGCCGCCGCCCAGCAGAATCAGGTCGCGGCCCGAGAAGCCCATGCCGAACACGCTGACCAGCGGCTCGGTCAGGGTCGCCACCCAGGAGATGGAGGCGAGCAGCAGCAGCCGCATGATCAGCGCCAGCGCCAGGCCGAGCTGCCGGGCCTTCTGCTGCTGGTGGACCGGCAGCTTGGCCGCCATGATCGAAATGAAGATGATGTTGTCGATGCCGAGCACGATCTCCAGCGCGGTGAGCGTCAGGAGGCTGGCCCAGACCTGTGGGTCGGAGAACAGTTCGATCATCGAGAGGGTTGGCTCCGGAAAAATTCGCCCATCGCGGGATTATTCCGCGCAGATGAGGTTGCGGCCCGCGATTGGCAATGGCCCGGCCTGCGCTTCCCCACCGCTTTTTCCGGCTGTTCCGGCTTACTCCTCCCCGTGGAGCTGATCGAGCGCCCGGCGGTCGCGCTTGGTCGGGCGTCCGGCGCCGGGTTCCCGCGGGGCCGGCGGGGCGCGGTAGGGATCCTGGATCGCCTCCTCCCGCACCGGCGGGGCAAGGTCCTCGTAGAGGGCCTGGGCCTCCGGCGCCGGGCCGCGCCGGCTGCCCAGGGCGATCACCTTGATCACGCGGATGTGCCGTCCCTGCGCGAAGGTCAGCACGTCGCCCGGCTTGACCGCGTAATGGGCCTTGCTCACCACCGTGCCGGACACCCGCAAGCCGCCGCCGTTGCACAGCTTCGCCGCGAGGCTGCGCGTCTTGAAGAAGCGCGCGAACCACAGCCACTTGTCGATGCGCAGGCGGCCCGCCGGGGTGGCGTCGGGGCCGGAATCGGGGAGGTCGTCGTCGTCGAGGTCGGTCATGCGGGGCCCCCACCCTTTCCACGGCTGACGCCGTGGGCCCCTTCCCTCCCCCGCTCCGCAGGGAAGGGAGCTTCAATCCCCTCCCCCGTCCAGCGGGGGAGGGTCAGGGTGGGGGCAATCACGTATCCGTTCATCACGTTCCCGAAAGCTGGCGCAGCTTGGCGAAGGGGTGGTCGGCGTTGACCGGGGCCTCGCGGCGGGGCCTGGGGCGCGGGTTGCGCCGCCGCCGCCAGGAAACCGCCCCATCCTCCGCCACCGAGCGCGTGTAGCCAAGCCCCTTCATGACGGCCCCCAGCTCGTCCGGTTTGGCGCCGATCATCTGGGCCAGCGCCGGTTCGGCCACCGCCCGGCCCTCCTTGGCGGCGGTCAGCAGCTCGGTCTCCAGCCGGTCGAGCATGTCCACCCGCAGCGCCCGCGGCCCCGCCGCCGGATAGCCGATGGCCTCCCAGAAAGCCGGCGGCGCGCCCGTGGCCTCCACCGAGACGCGGCCCGGCGGCGGGATCGGCACGGGCAGCGGCAGCCGGTGCTTCACCGCCCACAGCAGCCCGCGCAGTTCCACCGCCCCCGGCTTGGCGAGCGCCGTCAGGTAGAGGTGCGACACGCCGAGCCGCACCCCGTGGCGGGACAGCGCCTTGCGGTCGGCCTTCTCCAGCCCCTCCACCAGCGGCGCCACCGGCGCGCGGGGCATCGCCCCCATGTTCTCGACAAGCTGGAAGGCCAGCCCCCGCGCCGCCCCCGTCAGATCGGCGGCGTCGCGCAAGGCCAGCAGGGGCCGCAGCCGGGCGGCGACGCGGTCCTTCAGCCAGCGCTCCAGCCGGGCGCGCACGCGGTCGAGCTGCCCCTGGTCGAGCAGCCCCTCGTCGAAGGGCAGGACCGCCGGAGCCAGCACGGAGGGGCCGGGGCCGAGCCGGGCCACCGGCAGCCCGTCCGCCGTCAGCACGCCGTCCGGGCCGAGAGCGAACACGTCGTCCGGCTCCTGCTCGAAGGCGCGCAGGCGGGACGCCACCTCCTCGCGCAGCGCGCGGCGGGCGGCGGTCAGCAGGGACTTGGCCTCCTCCGACCGCTCCGGCGCGTCGGGGACGAAGCGGAAGCCCTCCAGACGGCCCACCGGATGGCCTTCCACCACCACCTCCCCATCGGCGCGCACGCCGCCCATCAGTTCCCGCCCGTCCTTCAGCGTGCGGGCCAGCGTGGCCGAGCGGCGGTCGATGAAGCGCTGGGTCAGCCGCTCGTGCAGGGCGTCGGACAGCTTGTCCTCGATGGCGCGGGTGCGGGCCTGCCAATGCACGGGGTCGGTCAGCCAGGACGGCCGGTTGGAGATGTAGGTCCAGGTGCGGATGTGGGCGATGCGGGCGACCAGCGCGTCGATGTCGCCCTCGGTCCGGTCGAGCCGGGCGATCTGCTTGGCCGCCCAGTCCTCGTCCAGCCGCCCGATGCCGGTGCGCAATTGCCGGAAGATCTGCCCGAGCAGCCGCGTGTGGGCGTCCGACAGCACCTTGCGGAAGTCGGGGATCTGGCAGACCTCCCAGAGCAGCCGCACGTTGTCGCGGCCCTTGGCGAGGTCCATCACCTCCTGGTCGCGGACCAGCGCCTGGAGCGCCAGATGGTCGTCGGCGTCGCGGGCGCGCAGCAGCTCCGGGATCGGCGGGCGTTCCTCCAGCGACTTCAAAAGGAAGCCCGGCGTGTCGAAACGCAGTTTGCTGTTGCGCCACATCAGCGTCTTGATCGTCTCGAACTCGTGGTTCTCGACGCGGTTGACGACATCGGCCTCCAGTTCCCCCACCTCGTCGGTGGTGCCGAAGGTGCCGTCGCGCATGTGCCGCCCGGCCCGCCCGGCGATCTGCGCCACCTCCGGCGCCCGCAGGCGGCGCGGGGCGAAGCCGTCGAACTTCACGATGCGGGCGAAGGCCACATGGTCCACGTCCATGTTCAGCCCCATGCCGATGGCGTCGGTCGCCACCAGATAATCCACCTCCCCCGCCTGATAGAGCCCGACCTGCGCGTTGCGGGTGCGCGGGGACAGCGCGCCCAGCACCACCGCCGTGCCGCCGCGCTGGCGCCGGATCATCTCGGCCAGCGCGTAGACGTCGGTCGCCGAGAAGGCGACGACGCAGGAGCGCGGCGGCAGGCGCGTCAGCTTGCGGTAGCCGGCGTAGGTCAGTTGCGAGAAGCGCGGGCGGCTGATGAACTCGGCCCGCGGCACCAGCCGGCGGATCAGCGGCTGGATGGTGTCGGAGCCGAGGAACATCGTCTCGACCAGCCCGCGGGCGTTCAGCAGCCGGTCGGTGAAGATGTGCCCGCGCTCCGGATCGGCGCAGAGCTGGACCTCGTCCACCGCCAGGAAGTCCACCGCCCGGTCGAGCGGCATGGATTCCACCGTGCACACCCAATAGGACGGGCTGGGCGGCAGGATCTTCTCCTCCCCCGTCACCAGCGCCACGGCGTTCCGGCCCTTGATGGACACGATGCGGTCGTAGTTCTCGCGGGCCAGCAGGCGCAGCGGAAAGCCGATCATCCCCGTCCGGTGGCCGAGCATGCGCTCGATGGCGAGATGGGTTTTCCCGGTGTTGGTCGGCCCCAGCACGGCGACCACCCGGCCACCCGCACCCAGACCGCCCCCGGACGAAGCAAGGACAGAGGTCATAAGCGTAAGTTTTGGGCCTGGGGACCGGCAATGCAAGCGTCAGGGCGGCCGTGCCGCACTCTTCGGGAAACGGGCATAAGACGACGGGCCTGTGGACCGGCGCCGGTTATCCCGTCTACCTTTTGCGCGTTCCACCCAAAGGGATTGTCCATGCGCCGTTTTCCCGCCCGACCGCTCGCCGCCGCGCTGATGCTCGCAACCCTGGCGCTGCCGCCCGCCGCCGCCCGTGCGGAAGCGCCCCCGGTGACGGAGGACGGCGCGAAGGCGCTCGCCGCCGCGCTGAAGGACGGGCTGGCCCGCTGGTTCGCCAAGGGCGAGGACGACGCGGCCGAGTTGCGCTGGACCGGCGAACCGGTGGCAACCCCGGCCGGTGACCATTACGAGGTCGCCCTGCCCGCCCTGACCGCGGTGTCGGACGACGGCACCACCGCCGCCATCGGCGTCATCCGCCTGACCGTGAAGCCGCAGGACGGCAACACCCACGCCGTCACCGCCACCCTGCCGGACCATGTGGCCATCCTGGACGGCGGCAAGCCGGCCGCCACCGTCCGGCTGGGCCGCCAGCGCATCAGCGCCGTGTGGTCCGGCGCCTATGAAACGGCGCTGTCCATGGACGCGGAGCTTGGCGACCTGTCGATCACCAGCGACCGCAAGGGCAAGAAGGGCAAGAAGGACGAAAGCGCCCTGACCGTCGGCGCCATCACCGCCGCCGGGGAGCTGAAGCCGGACGGCACCGCCGCCGCCGGCACCCCGCTGTGGAGCGGCCCCGGCGCCCTGTCGGTCAGCAACCTGCGCTTCCTCGACGAGACGAAGAAGGAGGTGCTGAACCTCGGCGGCCTCACCGTGGAAGGCACCTACACCCGCATCGACCTCGCCCGCGCCGACGCCATGAGACGGCTGACCCACACCCACGCCCAGGCCGGCACCCAGCCTTCGGCGGCGGAGCTGATCCCCCTCATGCAGGGCATGATGGCCGGCGCCAGCGGGCGTCTCCGCCTGTCCGGCCTGTCGGCCCTGAACCCGGAGGACGGCACCCGCCTCGCCCTCGGTCAGCTCGTCCTGAGCGGCAGCACGGAGGATCTGGACAAGCCGCTGGCCTCCACCACCTTCGGGATCGAGTCCAGCGGCCTGTCGCTGGAACCGGAGGTGGCGCCGAAGTCCTTCATGCCGGACAAGCTGGACCTCCAGATCAGCACCGCGAAACTGCCGACCGCCTCGCTGTGGCGGGCCATCGCCGATTTCGCCGTGCTCGCCGAGGCGCAGGCCGCCGCGGACGAGGAGGAAGGGGACGAGGAGGAGGACGAGGCGGAAGCCGCCCTGTCCGGCGACGCGGCGCCCGACGACGCGGCGGCGGCGGCCATCGGCAACCGCCTGATGGGCGCCATGGCGGAGGTCGGGACGGAGCTGCGCATCGACCGCTTCACCGTGAACGCGCCGGCGGCCTCCGGCACCGTGACGGGCGCCCTGCGCATGGCCGCCAACTCCGCCTTCGGCTCGGTTGGCAGCTCCACCGTGCTGCTGCGCGGTCTGGACGCCGCGGCCAAGGCCATGCAGCCCAAGCCCGGCAAGAAGGCCGACGAGGGCACCCAGAACGCGCTGGGCGTGATCGCCATGCTCCAGGCCTTCGGACAGGCGTCCAAGGACGACGCCGGGAACGACGTCCGCAGCTACAAGATCGACCTGACGGAGACCGGCCAGCTTCTGCTGAACGGCGCCGACATGAGCGCGATGATGAACATGGGGCAGCCGGCGCCGGAACCGGTCCAGGGGAAGAAGCGGTAAACAGCCTGCCGCTTTGCCCCCACCCCGGTTGCGAAACGCCATCCCGACGCCAGCGGATCGCTCTTGCATGGGGCGGCGCACTCCCACATATCTGCGCCGTCCTTCCGACCCATCAACAAGAACGATCAAGGATGACACCATGACCGAGGAACGGCTCAGCTTCCAGGCCGAGGTCAGCCGCCTGCTCGACATCGTCGCGCACTCGCTCTACAGCGAGAAGGAAGTCTTCCTGCGCGAGCTGGTCTCCAACGCCTCCGACGCCTGCGACCGGCTGCGCTACGCCGCGCTGACGCAGCCCGAACTGTCCGCCGACGACCCGAACCTGAAGGTCCGGCTGATCGTGGACAAGGAGGCGCGGACCCTGACCGTGGCCGACAACGGCATCGGCATGAACCGCGAGGATCTGGTCGAGAACCTGGGCACCATCGCGCGGTCCGGCACCGCCGCCTTCATGCGCAGCCTGAAGGAAAGCGCGAAGGACGGTGACGCCAAGAAGGACGTCAACCTGATCGGCCAGTTCGGCGTCGGCTTCTACTCCGCCTTCATGGTCGCCGACCGGGTGGAGGTTCTGACCCGCAAGGCCGGGGAAACCCAGGGCTGGCGCTGGCTGTCGGACGGCAAGGGCGAATTCACCATCGCCGACGCCGCGGACCTGCCGCGCGGCACGCAGATCACGCTGCACCTGCGCGAGGGCGACGACGAGTATCTGGAGGAGCACCGGCTCGCCGGCATCGTCCGCAAATACTCCGACCATATCGCCATCCCGATCCTGTTCGGCGACGGTGAGGACGCCAAGTCGCTGAACAGCGCGTCCGCCCTGTGGATGCGCTCGAAGAACGAGATCACCGCGGAGCAGTACAAGGAATTCTACCACCACGTCGGGCACGCCTTCGACGATCCGTGGCTGACCCTGCACTGGCGGGCGGAAGGCGCCATCGAATACACGAACCTGCTGTTCGTGCCGTCCTCCAAGCCCTTCGACCTGTTCGACCCCAAGCGCGCCCACCGGGTGAAGCTGTACGTCAAGCGCGTCTTCATCACCGATTCGGCGGAAGGTCTGCTGCCGCCCTACCTGCGCTTCCTGCGCGGCGTGGTGGACAGCGAGGATCTGCCGCTGAACATCAGCCGCGAGATGCTCCAGCACAACCCGATGCTGGCGAAGATCCGCGCCGGCCTGACCCGCCGCGTCCTGTCGGAGCTGGGCAAGAAGGCCCGCGACACCGAGAAGGCGGAGGAATACGCCACCTTCTGGGAGAATTTCGGCGCCGTCCTCAAGGAAGGTCTCTACGACGACTACGAGCACCGGGACGATCTGCTGAAGCTGATGCGCTTCCGCAGCACCGCCGGTGACGGTCTGGTCTCGCTGGAGGAGTATCTGGGCCGCATGAAGGAGGGCCAGGAGGCCATCTTCACGATCAGCGGCGACGACATCGAGACGCTGAAGCGCAGCCCGCAGCTCGAAGGCTTCAAGGCCAAGGGCGTCGAAGTGCTTCTGCTGACCGACCCGGTGGACGAGTTCTGGGTGCCGTCCGTCGGCAGCTTCCAGGACAAGCCCTTCAAGTCGGTGACCCGCGGCGGCGCCGATCTCGGCAAGATCCAGGGCGGCGAGGAGAAGCCCGCCGAGGAGAAGGCGTCCGAGGGCGAACTGACCGACCTGCTGGCGCTTCTGAAGCTGACGCTTCAGGACGCGGTGAAGGACGTCCGCGCGTCGGAGCGCCTGACCGACAGCGCCGTCTGCCTCGTCGCCGACGAGAACGACATGGACATGCATCTGGAGCGCCTGCTGAAGCAGCACAAGCAGCTCGGCATGGACGCCCCGGCGGCCCGGCGCATCCTGGAGGTCAACCCGGCCCACCCGCTGATCAAGCGCCTCGCCGAGCGCGCCAAGGCGAGCGGGGCCGCGACCTCGCTGGACGACGCGGCGTGGCTGCTGCTCGACCAGGCGCGCATCGTGGAAGGCGAGGCCCTCCCCGACCCCGCCGCCTTCGCCCGCCGTCTGGCGAGCGCGATGGAGAAGGGGCTGGCGTAAAGGCCGCTCGGCGCTGCCCCCCACCGCTGCCTCCACCCCGGCCCTCCCCCGCTGACACAGGGGAGGGTTAGGGTGGGGGCAAGGTTAGCCGCCCACCCGCTCCGCCGGGAAGACCAGCGTCATGGTGGTGCCGCGGTCGGGGGCCGTGTCGATGTCCAGGCGGCCCCCGTGCAGCTCCACCAGCCGTTTGGTCAGGGGCAGGCCCAGGCCGGTGCCGATGTGGTTGCGGCCCAGCGCGCTGTCGATCTGGCCCCAGGGCTCCAGCGCCTTTTCCAGCTCGTCGGCGGTCATGCCGATGCCGGTGTCCCGCACCGACAGGCGCAGCGTTCCGTCCGCCACCACGCCGCCGGACAGGGTGACCGTCCCATCGGGCGGCGTGAACTTCACCGCGTTGGACAGCAGGTTCAGCAGCATCTGCCGCAGCTTGCGCTCGTCGGCGCGCAGGGGCGGCAGGGCGGGCGGCAGGGCCGTCTCGATGCCGACCCCGGCCCGCCCGGCGCGGTCGGACATCAGGCGGACGCTGCCCACGGCGACGCGCGGCACGTCCACCGCGGATTCGGCCAGCTCCAGCCGCCCGGCCTCCGCC
Organism: Azospirillum isscasi; assembly: GCF_030849505.1. Taxonomy (GTDB): domain Bacteria; phylum Pseudomonadota; class Alphaproteobacteria; order Azospirillales; family Azospirillaceae; genus Azospirillum; species Azospirillum isscasi. The sequence continues at coordinate 18,659 of NZ_JAUJFI010000113.1, forward strand.
TTGGACAGGTCGAGCAGGTCGTTGATCAGGTCCATCAGGTACCGCCCGCTTTCCGCGATGTCGCGGGCGTAGTCGCGGTAGAGCGGGTTGGCGATCGGCCCCAGAACCTCCTGCTCCAGCAGCTCCGCGAAGCCCATCATGGCGTTCAGCGGCGTGCGGATCTCGTGGCTCATGCAGGCGAAGAAGGCGGTCTTTGCCCGGTCGGCGCGCTGCGCCGCCAAGCGCGCCTCCTCAAGCTGGCGGGTCCGCAGCGTGGCCTGCTCGTCCGCCCGCGCCAGCAGGTCCAGCCCCGAACCGACGCCGAGATACCGCCCGCCCTCCACCACCACGAAGCCGGAGGCCAGGGCGCCGGGCTTGTCGCGCAGAATCCGCCGCCCGACCTCGCCCAGCGGGAGCTTCGAGTCGATCAGCAGGGGGGCGGGGTCCATCACCGCCCGCGCCGGGGCCTCCGGATCGGCGAGCCGGTCGAGCGCGGCGCGGTCCACCAGCCCCAGAACGCGCCCGTCCACCGCCGCCACGGCCAGCGCCGGCAGGCCGGGCT